>JBGTAJ010000170.1:0-73248 GCA_041749915.1 Flavobacteriales bacterium | reverse complement strand
AACAACTGCATGGCCTCAGCGTGCGGTGCATCGGCTTGGCCCGGGCTTCCTTCCGCGTGGGGCTCACCAATCTGACCTACAACATCCTGCGCTCTCTCTACCTTATACCCACATCATCCGTGGGGATCGTGTGACCTGTCGGGCCGGAAATGGCCTGTCAACAGCCCCCAAGGCCACCCCAAGAACCATGGTCCAACTCAACCCCGATGACCAACTTCGGCAAAACCGGTTCTTCGGACTACCCTGTATGACTGGAACTGTCCGGATACGTTCCTTTCTGGCAATGGTCTGGTCATACAAGACATGTACGCTGATACTGGTTCCTTTGATGAGTGGCTGGTCTACGCAAGGACCGAATGGCCACAGGGCGTGCCGCGTTCGGCGGTCATTTACCCTGATACTTCCGTAAGCGAAGTCGTTGTGAATGAGCTTGCGGACCGGATATACATCGGATTGGATGGTGATGTTAGCGTCTATCAGGGGTTCTTCATGCCTACCGCACCGTACTTCCTCACTTTTGAGGTGCTGCGCGAACCTGTATCATCGCAGGGATCACAATGAGCTGGTTTGTCTCCCGCTTAGGCGGTACAGGTCATGTGATCCATGGTGTGTTCCCGCCCGGATAGCTGCCGCCGATCTGTGGTCGCCCCCCCGGTATCAGTGTTGTGTGTGCACACGGATCGTGGAGCCGCGAGAGCCGGAGGGGCACGGCCCGTGCGGGTCTCAGCGGCCTGTTGGGGTGGCAGAAGTTGCTAATTGCTGTTAAATGTCCGTTATTCCGGTCAGGAATCGTACATTTCGCGCCGAAATAGGACCATTTTCCACTATGCCAGCAGCCTCCTCTAAACCCGTCAGCTTCCTTTCTTCCGGTTTCATCAAGCTGAAGCTGAAGCCCATCACGAACAAGGCCGAGCGGAAGAAGGCGTGTGAGGTGTACCTGAAGCGGATGGAGGTGCAGCGTGAGGCGCAGAAGAAGAGCCGCACGAGCATTGAGGATACGGACGATGTGATCCGCTTCCTGAAGTCGGAGATCGCGCACCTGAGCAAGTAGTCCGGTAGCGGGAGGTTCCCGAGCACCGACCTTTGCGGCCCATGCGGCCTGGTCTGCGACCATGGATCGCGCCTTGCGTACCATGCTACATGGAGTACATGCGTCCTGCTTATGCGGTCGATGCCGCCTGCGCTAGTTTCGCGGCATGTCCACCACCGATCCCTTTGAGGCGAACCGCGCGCTGTGGAACGCCCGTGTGCCGCACCACCTGAGCTCCCGGATGTACGACCTGGACGGTTTTGTAGCGGGCCGCAACTCGCTGACGGCGCTGGAACGGGAGCTGCTGGACGATGTGGCCGGCAAGGAGGTGCTGCACTTGCAGTGCCACTTCGGGCAGGATACGCTGAGCGTAGCGCGGCTGGGTGCGCGGGTGACGGGCCTGGACATCAGCGACGCGGCACTGGGCGAGGCGCGGAAGCTGGCGGCGCGCTGCGGACTGGAAGCCTCGTGGGTGCTGAGCAATGTGGTGGAGCACCTGCCGGAACTGGACGGGCGTTTCGACGTGGTGTACACCAGCTACGGCACCATCGGCTGGCTGCCCGACCTGAAGCCCTGGGCAGCGAACATCCGGCGCTACCTGAAGCCCGGCGGGAAACTGGTCTTCGTGGAGTTCCACCCGGCGGTGTGGATGTTCGACAACGACTTCACCCACGTGCAGTACTCCTACTTCAACCGCGAGACCATCCTGGAGGAGGAGGAAGGGACCTATGCGGACCGCGGGGCGGCGATCAAGCTCCCCTCCTATTCCTGGAACCACGACCTGGGCGAGGTGCTGACGGCCCTGCTGAACGAGGGCTTGCGCCTGGAACGCTTCACCGAGGAGGACGGGTCGCCGCACGACTGTTTCGCGAACACGGTGCAGGGCGCCGATGGGCTTTACCGGATCAAGGGCATGGAGGGGAAGCTGCCGATGGGCTACGGGCTGCGGGCCGTGAAGGACTGAGCGTTACGCGGACCGGGCGGCAGCATTGAGGGGAAGGGAAAGCCCCAACACCCATGTATGCTCCGCTCCTGCTCCCTTTCATCCTGCTCACCACAGCGCCGCCCCCGACATACACCCAACTGAAACAGGGAATCGAGGCACGGCGGCTGGCCTTTCAGCGCAGCCATGCGGCGGCCGACAGCGCGGGACAGGTGCTGGTGCTGGACAGTGCGCGGGACTACCTCTTCGACCGCATCACCCTGGACCTGCTGCCCGCGTGGCACGGCACGGCGTGGGACTTCAACGGCATGACGCGGGTGCCCCGGCAGGGCACCATCGCCTGCGGCTACTTCGTGAACACGGTGCTGCTGGACGCGGGCTTCAGGCTGCCCCGCATCAAATGGTCGCAGGAAGCCGCCGAACCCATCACGCTGAAGCTGGCCGGCACGGTGAAGCGCTTCCGCGACCGGCCTGCGAGCGAGGTGGAGGCCTGGGTGCTGGGCCGCGGCGACGGCCTGTACAAGGTGGGCCTGGACAGCCACGTTGGCTTCATCGTGGTGCGCGGCGGGGTGGCGCGCTTCGTGCACAGCAACTACTACAAGCCGGACGTGGGCGTGATGGACGAGCCGCTGACGGGCAACAACCCGCTGGCGCACTCGCGCTACCGCATCGTGGGCAGCCTGCTGGACGACCCAATGATGCGCGACTGGGTGACGGGCCGGGATCTGGCGGCACCGCGCTGATCGAGCGGTCTTCCAGGAAAGAACTCCGTACCCTACTGGTCCTGCTCGCTGGCCTGCTTCAGGCCTTCCTCGATCATGCCATAGAACTGGTCCAGCTTGGGCAGGATGACGATGCGGATGCGGCGGTTGGTGGAGCGTCCTTCCGGCGTGTCGTTGGTGGCCAGGGGCACGTACTGGCTGCGTCCACCGGCGGTGATGCGGGCGGGGTCCACCTTGTAGTTGTCCTGCAGCACGCGGGTGATGGCCGTGGCCCGCGAGGTGCTCAGGTCCCAGTTGTCCTTGAAACAGTCGCGGCTGATGGGCACATTGTCCGTGTGGCCCTCCACCAGCACCTCCATCTCGGGCTTGTCGTTGAGCACGGTGGCCACCTTGCCCAGCACCTCCTGCGCGCGGGCTGAAAGCTGGGTGCTGCCGCTCTTAAAGAGCATCTTGTCACTGAGGGAGATGAAGACCACGCTCTTCTCCACGTTCACCACCACATCGGTATCGTTGAGGTTGCCCAGCGAGCTTTTGAGGCTTACGACCAGGGCGAGGGTGATGGAGTCCTTCTTGGTGAGCGCATCATGCAGCGAGCGGATGCGCAGGTCCTGCTCGCGGATCTGCTCGAGGGACTTCTCGAGGTTCACGGCCTCCTGCTTGGACAGCGTGGCCATCTGGCCCACGTTGTTCAGGAGGGCGGCGTTGGTGTTGTTCAGCTGGTTCACCTGGTCCTTCAGGTGCTCGTTGTTGTTCTCCAGGCCGGCCACGCGCGCATCCAGCACGGAACGTTGGCCATTGCAGTCGGCCAGCGCGCGGTTGCATTCCTCCAGCTTGTTGTTCAGCGTTTCGTTGGAGGCCTGGATGGAGGCGTACTTCTTTTTGGAGACACAGGCGGGCAGCAGCAGGGCGAGGCCGAGCGTGCAGACAAGGATACGTTTCATGGCGTCGGGGTTTGAAATGGGCAGGCCAAACATAGTGCCCTCCCGTGGCCGGAACATGACGATCCACAGGTTGGTGTTAGCCGAGGAAGACCAAGTGAGGGTCTGAGGGACCTGCGCAGCCCGGTACTTTGCCGCATGGCGCTCAGTCGTTTTTGGACCTTCATGCTCATCCTCAGCATCGGCTACGTGCTGGTGATGCTGGGCCTTGGCCGTCACTACAGCCTGGGCAGTCTGGTCAATGGCAGGCAAGGTGAGGCGCTGGTCATTGCCGAGACCGATACCCTGTCGTTGCGGGGCACGGCACTGCTCGCCAATATCCGCGCGTCCGGGGAAGGACGATGGTCACAGGGTGATACGCTGCTGTACACGCTCACCGATAACGGAGTGGTGCAAACAAGCATGGGCCGGCAACCGGCCGACGGTCTCTTCGCCACCTGCCGCAACACCATCACGGACCTGTGGCTGCCACTGATCGGTTACCTCACCTTCTTCTGCGGACTGCTGAACCTGCTGGTGGATTCACGGGCCATGGAGAAGGTGGCGCGATTCCTGTCGCCGGTGTTCCACAAGGTCTTCCCCGAACTGAGGAAGGACCACCCGGCCTACGGTTTCATGACCCTGAACTTCGCGGCCAACTTCCTCGGGCTGGACAGTGCGGCCACGCCCTTCGGCCTGAAGGCCATGGAGAGCATGCAGGAGGACAACACGGACAAGGACCGGGCGACGAACAGCCAGATCATGTTCCTGTGCCTGCACGCGGCGGGCCTGACGCTGCTGCCCACGAGCATCATCGGCTACCGGGCGGCGCAGGGTGCGGCGAACCCGGCGGACATCATGATCCCCACCATCATCACCTCCTTCGCGGGTACGCTGGCGGCGCTGTTCATGGTGGCGGGGAAGCAGCGCATCAACGTGTTCAACTGGCCGGTGATGCTCACGGTGCTGGGCATCAGCGGCGTCATCGGCGGGCTGATGGTGTACATCGGCGGGCTGAGCGGGGTGGCCAAGTTCCACTTCACGGACAACCTGAGCAACGGCATGCTGCTCACCATCATCGGACTGATCGTGGGCTATGCCTTCCTGGTGGAGAAGTACTTCACGGCCAAGGGCACGAACATGTTCGACAGTTTCGTGCACGGCGCGAAGGATGGTTTCACCACGGGCCTGCGGGTGCTGCCCTACATGCTGGCGATGCTGGCGGCGCTGAGCATCTTCCGGAACAGCGGGCTGATGGGCATCGTGATGGACGGCCTCTCCTGGGTGATGGCGCTGATGGGCGTGAGCAAGGAGGTGATCGACGCGATCCCGGTGGCGCTGATGCGCCCCTTCAGTGCGGGCGGTTCGCGCGGCTTCATGCTGGATGCGATGAAGACCTACGGTCCGGACAGCCTCACGGGCCAGTTGAGCTGCCTGTTCCAAGGCGCGGCCGAGACCACCTTCTATGTAGTGGCGCTGTACTTCGGCAGTGTGAACGTGAAGAACAGCCGCTACACGCTGGGCATCATGCTGCTGGCCGATCTGGTATGCGTGATCACGGCCATCTTCGTGGCGCAGCTGTATTTCTGAGGCAGGCGGAAGAGGCGAATGCAACCCGCTGCCGGTGTAGCGTCGCCCGAGGCCTCGGGCCCACCGGGGCCACGTGCGCTGTGATAGGGTGAACGATGATCAGCGCATGCAACCCGCAGCCGGTGTAGATTCGCGCCCCATGAAAGCCAGCAAGATCGCCCAGCGCAGTTCCAAGATCCACGGGAACGGTGTGTTCTCCACGGAGATCATCAAGAAGGGGGAAGAGATCGTGGAGTACAAGGGCAAGATGATCACCCACGCCGAGGCGGACGCGCTGCACTTCGGCGACATCGACACGGGCCACACCTTCCTCTTCACGCTGAACGAGGAGTACATCCTGGACGCGAACACGAAGGGCAACATGGCGCGGTGGATCAACCACAGCTGCGAGCCCAACGCGATCGCCTTCGTGCACGGGCATGAGAGCGAGGACCTGCGCAAGGACCGCGTGATCATAGAGGCGCTGCGCGACATCAAGGCCGGCGAGGAGATCACCTACGACTACGGCTTCGAGTTCGATATGCCGTACACGAAGGAGCTGAAAGAGATCTGGGCCTGCCGCTGCGGATCGCCCAAGTGCATCGGCACCATGCTGAAGCCAAAGAAGGCCAAGGTGGTGAAGCCCGCGGCTGCGAAAAAGAGCGCGGCCAAACCGGCGAAGAAGAGCGCGAAGAAGGCGGCGAAGAAGTAAGCCCTGTTGCACCCGCATCGGGTCCGGCATGCCGCTCCAGGGGAGCGGTCTTGTAGGATCAACACACACCATGGCACGCGCTTTGCCTATGCGCTGCCGCATACTTTTGCCCCATGAAAAAGTCCCTCCTCGTCCTCGTCGCGTGTGTCCTTGGCAGCCTTCCCATCCAGGCCCAGGACGATGCACGGTCCAAAGCCATCGTGGACAAGCTGATGACGCAGGCCAAGGCCTGGACCAGCTTTGAAGCGGACTTCAGCAGCCGCCTGCAGAACACCAAGGACAAGCTGGATGTGAAGCAGGAAGGGAACATGAAGGTGAAGGGCAAGAAGTTCCGCCTGGTGCTGGACAAGAACACCATCATCAACGATGGCGTGACGCTCTACACATACAATAAGGACGCGAACGAAGTGAGCCTGAACGACCCCAAGGAGATGGACCAGGACCTGGACCCCAGCACGCTGTTCACCCAGTACGAGAAAGGCTTCAAGAGCCAGTTCGTGGAGGAGAAGGCCGATGCGGCCGGGGTGATGACCCAGGTGGTGAAGCTCTTCCCGCTGGACCCCGCCAAGAAGCCCTTCCACACGGTGGTGCTGACGGTGGACAAAGCCAAGACCCTGCCCAGGAGCATCCAGGTGCTGTACAAGGACGGGAACGTGGTGACCTACACGTTGAAGAAGTTCACGCCGAACGTGGAACTGGCCGATGCCCTCTTCACCTTCGACAAGTCGAAATACCCCGGCGTGGAGGAGAACGACATGCGCTGATCCCCCCAGGACCGCTGGCAACAGCGGCTCCTGCCAACGAGGAAGGCCACCGGGAGGTGGCCTTTCGCATTTTACCTTGTCGCCGTGCCCCAACTTGCGCTCTCCCTGATCGTGTTCTACGGCCTGCACAGTGTGCTGGCGTGGACAGGTGTGAAGCAATGGGCGGCCGCCACGCTGGGCCTGGACCGCTGGTACCGACTGATCTACACGCTGGTCTCGCTGGGGCTTTCCGCCTGGGTGCTCATTGTCTATGGTGCCGTCCCCACTGGTGGGGTCCTCTTCCCTTCCACCCCACTGCTCACCGTGGCCGGGTGGTCGCTGATGGTGGCCGGTGGGCTGCTGGCCGCTGTGGCCGTGCTTCGTGTGGGTGGTGCGGGCTTCCTGGGGCTGGCGCCGGAACGCGCCACCGGGCTGATCCGCACCGGCCTGCACGGACGGATGCGGCACCCGATCTACACCGGCGTCATCGCCGTGGCATTGGGCTGGCTGCTGCTGGGCTGCACACCTGAAAAGCTGGTTGTGGTGGGCATTACCTTCGTGTACCTGCCGATCGGCATCCACCTGGAGGAGCGCAAGCTGATCGCGTCCTTCGGTGAGGAATACCGGCGCTACCGGTGTGAAGTGCCCGCCCTGTGGCCCCGCTGGCATACCACCTAAGGTCGGGCTGACGTTACCCGCAGACCCACAAGGCATTCCCCAAGCATGCGGACCGCTCTACCCCTCCTGTTCCTGTTGCTCTACGCCACCAACGTAACGGCGAAGGAACGCGTCGTGCACGTGCTGGTGGCCCTGTGCGACAATGAGCACCAAGGCATCGTGAAAGTGCCGGCGGGCATCGGCAATGGACAGGTGCCGCGCACCAACCTTTACTGGGGCGCGGGCTACGGCGTGCGCACGCACTTCGACCGGGCCGCGGAATGGATCCGGGTGCCATCCACCAAACCCGCGGAGGTGCACATCCTGGAACGGGCCGTGTGGAAACACCGGGACAGCGCGGTGTACCTGGTGGCCGATGCCTATGATGGCCGGAACATCAAGGAGGCCACGGAGGACCTGTTGCGCTTCGCGAGCGGTGATGGTCGGTCGATGCTGAGCGTGGGCGAGCGCTCGATCGCCATCGGTGGTGGTGCGGACCTGATCGGGTATGTGGGGCATGATGGCCTGATGGACTTTGCGCTGGAACGCTCCTTCCTGGCCGTGAACAAGGCGCGGCGCGAGACGGTGATCCTGGCCTGCATCAGCAAACGGTATTACGCCGAACCCCTGCGGGCCACGGGAGCGCAGCCCCTGCTGTGGACCACCGGACTGATGGCCCCCGAGGCCTACACCTTGAAGGCCGCCTTGTATGGCTGGGTGCTGCACGAGAGCGGTGAGGCCATCCGCGAGCGTGCGGCGCAGGCCTACAACACCTACCAGAAGTGCGGCATCAACGGCGCTCGCCGGCTCTTCGCCACGGGGTGGTGACCGCAGGTCAACCCGTGCCGTTGGGTCTTCGCCAGCGTCCGGAGGCACCGGCGCAAGAAGAGTTCAACCACGGATCCACACTGATCGACACGGATGTCCACGGGACACTGGATGCGTTGACCACGTCCATGTGGGCTGCAGAGGGCTTTATCCGTGTTCTCCCGAGGACTCGGGACGCGTTCATCCGTGGTAAAGACCTTGAGCTATCGCGTCCGCAGGACGCGCCCGACCCCATGACGTGATGCAATACACCCGGTGCCGACCTTTGTACCATGCAACACACCAGCCATCGCAGCGTGACCGCCGTGCTCGACGGAGCGCCCTACGCCACCCGGATCACCACGCGTGGACTGGAGATGATCGCCGATGAGCCCACGGACCATGGCGGAACCGACCAGGGACTGCGGCCCCACGAACTGCTGCTGAGCGCGCTGGCCTCGTGCACGGCCATCACCATGCGGATGTATGCCGACCGCAAGCAGTGGGCGGTATCGTCCATCGGCGTCACAGTGAGCATGGAACGCACCCAGAACGGTGCCCAGATCGATACGAAGATCCACATGGAGATCGACCTGCCGGCCGACCTGCCACAGGAGCAGCGCGAGCGGATGGCGCAGATCGCGCGCTCGTGCCCGGTGCACCGTACCTTGGAGAGCCCGATCCACCTGACATCGGGGTTAAGACCATGAGCAAGGCACATCGCTACACCAACGGTGAGGTCACCATCGTCTGGAAACAAGACCGCTGCACCCACAGTGCGCGTTGCTGGAAAGGTCTGGGCGCGGTCTTCCAGCCGGGTCAGCGTCCGTGGATCAAGCCCGATGGCGCCTCCAGCGCACGCATCGTGGAACAGGTGCGCCAATGCCCCAGCGGTGCACTGACCATCGCCGAGGATGCGCCGGCCGAAGCCCCTGCAGGCGCCACCGTGGTGGAGGTGCTTACCGATGGCCCCTTGATGGTGAAGGGCGGCTGCCAGGTGCTCCATACGGATGGCCGGACGGAAATGCGCACGGAGCACACGGCCTTCTGCCGCTGCGGCCGGTCGGGCAACAAGCCCTTCTGTGATGGCAGCCACCGCAAGGCCTCCTAGCCGACGAGCACCTGGTCCATATTCCGGACAAAAGGCACCGATGCTGACCTTGGACATGACAGGGCGGATGGGAGGGGCTAACTTTGCGCACTCCATGTGCTCCGAACCAGCCTCATGATCGTACAGGACATCCACCGCGTACCCCTCAGTCCCGCGCAGAAAGCCCGGAGGATCAACATGGATCCCGATCTCTATGGCACCTTCGCCGAGATCGGAGCTGGGCAGGAGACCGTACGCCACTTCTTCCGCGCCGGTGCGGCTTCGCAGACCATCGCCAAGGCGATGAGCGCCTACGACAAGGACTTCAGCAACGCCATCTACGGCCCCGAGCCGGGCAACCGCTTCGTGTGCGAAAGCCGCCTGAAGAACATGCTGCGGCACGAGTACGGGCTGATCTCGGACCGCCTGTCGCGCAAGGACCATCCGACGAAGAAGTTCTTCACTTTCGCGAACACGGTGGCCACCAGCACCTTCGAGCGGCCGCACAGCGGGCATGGGTGGATCGGGGTGCGGTTCCAGACCTCGCCCAACGAGGGCACGAGCGATGTGATCCTGCACGTGCGCCTGCACGATCCGGACATGAGCCTGCAGCAGGAGACCATCGGTGTGCTGGGGGTGAACCTCATGCACGCCTGCATGTTCCTCCACAGCGACCCGAACGAGGTGATGACGGCCTTGTACGACAACGTGAGCCGCCACGTGCTGGAGATCGACATGATCCAGATGAACGGGCCGGCCTTCGCCCAGGTGGACAACCGCCTGCTGAGCCTGCAACTGGTGAAGCGGGGCTACACCGACGCGGTGCTCTTCGGTCCCGATGGCCAGAACCTGCAGGCCAGCGAGAAGCTGTACAAGAAGAACATCCTGGCCATCCGCGGAAGTTTCCGCCCGGTGACCAAGGTGAACATCGACATGATCATGAACGGCTACAACATGTTCATCAAGGAACAGCGTGTGGACCGTCAGAACCTGCAGGTGCTTTTTGAGATCACGCTGAACAACCTGCGCTCGGACACCGGTGATGTGGATGAAAAGGACTTCATCGACCGGGCGGACATCCTGTGTTCGCTGGGGCAGACGGTGATGATCAGCAACTACCAGGAGTACTACAAGCTGGTGGAGTACTTCAGCCGCTACACCAAGGCGCGCATGGGCCTGATCATGGGCGTGAACAACCTCATCGACGTGTTCGACGAGAAGTACTACCGCCACCTGAACGGCGGCATGCTGGAGGCCTTCGGCATCCTGTTCACCCGCGACCTGAAGATCTACGTTTACCCCAGCCAGGCATCGGCCACGGAGACGGTGATGACCACCACCACGATGCCGATCCACCCGCGCCTGCAGCCGCTGTACGACTACCTGCTGTTCAACAAGCGTCTGGTGGACATCGAGAGCTTCGACCCGCATGTGCTGCACATCTTCAGCAAGCAGGTCCTGGACATGATCCGCTCGGGCAAACCTGGTTGGGAGGAGATGGTGCCGCCCTACGTGGACAACATGATCAAGGATAACCGCCTGTTCGGCTATACGCCCACCCCGGTGGATAAGCCGGTGGAGGGCAAGAAGGCCGAAGCCAAGGCCTAGAACCTGTTCAGGAGCTTAGTCCCGTTACCCTTGCCGGACCGGTGCATTCGGAGGTCATGCGCACGATGCTCCCCCTCCTCTGGCTGTTGCTGGTCGCTCCCCTTCCCGTGGTGCTGCGCGGCCAGGTCACCTCCACACTGGTCGACCGCATCCCTGCTCCGCCGGGTGCCTCGCGCGTGCCGGTGGAGAACGAGTCCTTCGCGGCGTACCTGCGCCACCTGCCGCTGAAACCTGCGGGAACGGCCGTACAGCTTTTCGACGGCCGCTTGAAGGCGCGCCAGGATGTGCATGTGGCGGTGATCGACCTGAGCGTGGGCGCGCGCGACCTGCAGCAGTGCGCCGATGCCGTGATGCGCCTGCGGGCCGAGCATCTGTTCGCCACTGGCCAGCATTCCGCGATACGCTTCCACTTCACCAACGGCTTCCTGGCCTCGTGGGACCGTTGGCGGGCTGGCGAGCGCATCCGGGTGACGGGCAATGAGGCCCGCTGGGTGGCCGGCGGAGCGCGGGACAGCAGCCATGATGCACTGCTCGCCTTCCTCACCACGGTGTTCACCTATGCCGGCACACGCTCCCTGCAGGCCGAGCTGCGGCCGGCGGGAGACTCACCGTTGCGTGCGGGTGACGTGTTCATCCAGGGCGGCTCCCCGGGCCACGCGGTCATCGTGCTGGACGTGGCGCGCACGTTGGATGGCCGCAGCTTCTTCTTGCTGGCACAGAGCTACATGCCGGCACAGGACATCCATGTGCTGAGGGGCCCCGTGGCGGGGGCCTGGTTCGAGCAGCGCAGCGACGGTGAACTGCGCACGCCTGAATGGAGCTTCGCCTGGAGCGACCGCAGGGTGTGGTAAGGGCCTCGAAAGAGCGCCCTGGGTTGCATCTTCGCGCTCTCCATGGAAGCCATCGCCACCTTTGAAGGACATCGCGCACCGGTGTATGTGCTGGCCGCCGGGGCGGATGAGGCCCACTTCATCAGCGGCAGTGGCGACGGGCTGGTCGCTGAATGGGAGCTTGTCGATCCGGCAAACGGTCGGGGGCTCTCGCAGGTGGCCGAAGCGGTCTTTGCCGCGCTGGTGATGCCCACCCACCAGTTGCTCATCATCGGCACCGAGGGTGGGTCACTACATATGGTGGACCTGCGCGACCGCGCGGAAAAGCACCGCTTCACCGTGCACCGCAGGGGCATCTTCGCGTTGCTGGCACTGGATGCCGATCGCTTCGCTTGCGCCGGTGGCGATGGGCTGCTGAGCATCTGGCAGGCCCTGCCCGCCACGGAGAACGGACCCCGCTGCACCCTGCTCCGCCAGTTCCCGCTGGTGGAGGAAAAACTGCGGGGCCTGGCGCTGGAACCCGGCGGTGGGCAGCTGGCGGTGGCCTGCGGCGATGGATCGGTGCGCCTGCTGGATACCACCCTCTTCAACGAACACCTGACCTTGGATGCACACGCCGGTGGTGCGTCCAGCGTGGCCTACCACCCCACGAAACCCGTGCTGTTCTCCGGCGGCAAGGATGGGCACCTCCGCGCCTGGGCCGTGGAGGAAGGGTACCGCGAAGTGCTTGCGCTGCCTGCTCACCGCGCGGCCATCTACGGCCTCGCCTTCCGGGCCGATGGCAGCTTGTTGGCCAGTGCCGGGCGCGACAAGGCCGTGAAGATCTGGAACGGTACGGACCTCAGCCCCGTGGCCCGTCACGAACGCAGCACGGGCGGCCATACGCACAGTGTGAACGCCGTGCTCTGGATGAGTGACACGCTGCTCAGCGCTGGCGACGATCGGGTGATCCGGGCCTTCCGACCGAAGGCTCAAAAAGGATAGAGCAGCGGGATCAGGAGGGTGGCAAGTAGCCAGAAGAGCAACTGAAGGGGCAGACCCACGCGGAAGAAGTCCTTCGCCTTGTACTGACCGGCACCGTAGATCATGGTGTTCGTCTGGTAGCCGATGGGGGTCATGAAACTGGCGCTGGCCCCGAAGATCACGGCCATGAGGAAGGGCGTGGGCTGCAGCCCCAGGGTGACGGCCGTTGAAATGGCGATGGGTGCCACCAAGGCCGCCGTAGCGGTATTGCTCATCACCTCGGTCAGCAGGCTGGTCAGCAGGTAGATGCCACTGAGGATGGCCACCGGTCCCCAGGGACCCAGCACATCCACCACCCCATCGGCGATGCGGTCCGCCAGCCCACTTTTCTGCATGGCCAGGCCCAGGCTCAGGGCACCAGCCATCAGGAAGAAGATCTTCCATTCGATGGCCTCATAGACCTGTTTCATGGAGAGCGTGCGGGTGATCACCAAGGCCACCACCCCGGCAAGTGCGGCAATGACCACGGAGGTGAGCTCCAATGATGCACTGATGACGACTGCGGCCATGATCAGCGCCACCCAATAGAATCCCTTCCTGTCGAACTCCGCCACTCCGCTCTGCTCGGTGAGGATCACGAAGGGTGCATCGGCCGTGGATTCCAGCTGCTTCAGGCGCTTGATGAAGTGGGTCTTCACCTCGGCAAGGATCACGTCCCCGCTGCGCAGTACGGTATCGTGCAGGCGTTCATGCACCACCTCCTCGCGGTGCCTCACGGCCAGTGGCACGGCACGGTAGGTCCGGATCAGATCGGCATCACCCAGCTTCTTGCCCTCCAGCGGACTGCTGCTGGTGATGACCAGTTCCACCAGGGTGGTGCCGCGCGCCTTGAGGTCGTCGTTCGCCAGACGCAGCGCAGGCTCCACGCTGATGTGCGCACGGTCCTTCAGCGCGCGGATGTGCTGTACATCACAGCGCACCTTCAGCAGGTCACCGGCCTCCAGCACCATGTCGCCCGGTGGCAGGGTGAACAACTGGTCGTCGCGCTGGATCTCAATGATGTCCATCTCCAGTTCACGCACCAACGCGCTTTCCATGATGGGTTTGCCCACGGATGGTGCACCGGCCAGCAGTTCGATGTCGGTGACATAGCCCCGCATGCTGAACCGTTCGCCGATGTCGGCGCTCCCCCGCCGATCGGGCAGCAGGTGGCGACCGAAGAGCACCATGTAGAGCACGCCCAACCCCAGGAACACCAGACCCATCGGCGTCTGTTGGAACATGGCGAGCGGCGGAAGTCCATTGTCCGCCATCACACCGCTCACGACGAAGTTGGTGCTGGTGCCCATGAGCGTGATGGTACCGCCCATGATGGTGGCGTAGCTCAGCGGAATGAGGAGCTTGCTGGGCGCCTGCCCGGAGGTGTGCGCCATCTGCACCACCACGGGGATCAACAGGGCCACCACCGGGGTGTTGTTGGCGAAGGCGGATAACAAGCCCACCATCAGCATGAACAGGAACATGCCCTTTGCGGGGCTTTCTCGGAAGTGCACGGAAAGGCGCGGACCGAGCGTGCTCACCGCCCCGGTGCTGAGGAGCGCCGAACTGAGCACGAACATGAAGGCGACCGTCAGTGTGGCCTGGTCACCGAAGCCGGCAAGGCCTTCCTTGGGTGTGAGCACACCGGTAATGACCAACAGCAGGATGATCACCAACGCCACCAGATCGATGCTGAGCCGTTCGGTGATGAACAGCCCGATGGCCAGGGCCATCACGGCGAGAACGATCCATTCGTGGGGGGTCATGGGCTGCAGCGACGGGCGAACATACGCAGTAGGACGGGGAGAAAGCGGTTCAGCGACGTGATCCCGGCGGCGTCATCGCACCCGAAGTGATGGAGCTAGCGCCACTGTGCCGCATACCACGGAACGGCACGGGCCAATCCTGCCCGCAGGTCCGTTTCGGGTTGATAGCCGAGCCATTCGCGCGCACGGCTGATGTCGGCGAGGGAATCACGGATATCACCGGGCCGTTCGGGAATATGCTCGGTACCTACCTCAGCAATGGCCGGATCGATACGCGCCAGTTCCTCGCGCAGGATGTCGACCAGCTCCAGCAGGGTGGTGCGCGCGCCGTAGGCCACGTTGAACACCGCCCCCACCGCGCGCGGGTCGGTGGCGTTCATGGCTGCCATCACCGCCTGCACGGCGTTGCCCACATAGGTGAAGTCCCGCGACTGAAGTCCATCGCCGTGCAACTGCGGGGAGTTGTGCTTGAGGAAAGCCTTGATGAACTTGGGGATCGCTGCCGCATAGGGTCCATCGGGGTCCTGGCGTTCACCGAACACATTGAAGAAGCGCAGGCCGATGGTCGAGAGGCCGTAGAGCCGGGTGTAGAGCTGGGCGTAGGTCTCGTTCCCCGCCTTGGTGACGGCGTAGGGCGATAGAGGCTTGCCGGTATGCTCCTCGCGCTTGGGCAGCTCCTTGGAATCACCGTAGACGCTGGAGCTGGAGGCGTACACGAAGCGCTGCACGCCCTCCAGTCGCGCGGCCTCCAGCATGTTGAGGAAACCGGTGAGATTGGTGGCGTGTGAATTCAAGGGCTCGGCGATGGAGCGCGGCACGGAACCCAGTGCGGCCAGGTGCAACACCACTGCAACGCCCTTCACCGCGGTCCGGCAGTCGTCCACATGGCGGATGTCCCCTTCCAGCAGTTCGAAGCGGGGATGGCCCGAGAGATGCGCGACGTTGGACCGTTCGCTGGTGGCGAAGTTGTCCATGCAGCGCACGGCATGTCCGGCAGCGATCAGGGCATCGCAGAGGTGGCTTCCGATGAAGCCGGAACCACCGGTGACGAGGATGGGACGAAGATCGCCGGTGGACATGGTGAGGTGGGCAGGGCCTTGTGCCTTCAAAGGTAGAGGGGCGCTGTTGGGGACCTGCGTACAATGGTGGTGCTTTTCAACGATCAGCCCTTGACCGCCACGCCGTACCAGATGGTGCACTGCGTGGACGGGACCATCGGTGAGAGCAATGCATCGAGCCGGGCCAGCACATCGCGCTGTCCTTCGCTGCGCCCCAGGTTAGCCAGCAGGCCGGTGGTGCGATCATCCAGCCGAGCAAAGGGCGCGAAGAGGTCGCGGTCCTTCACCGGATCGAGGTAGCGCCAGTAGTGATCCCAGGCCACGAAGCGCTTGCGCAGCCAGCCATGTACGGGAGTGCCGTGCAGGTTCTCAGCGAAGAGCAGCACACCGCCGGGTCGCAGCACGCGGTGCATCTCGCGTATGGCCAGGGCTTGCTTCTCCTTGGTACCCAGCGCCCCGATCATGCTTTTGAAGATGACCACATCGAAGCTCGCGTCCGGCTTGGGGATGGCTGTGGCATCAATGGACTCATACGTGATGGTCCCGTCCAATCCGAAGGTCCGGTGAAGCTCTTTTGCCCGTTCGGTCGGTCCGCGCAGATCACTGCAGATGGTGGTGAATCCATGTTCGGCGAGCATCAGGCTCAGTCCTCCATCCCGTTCGCCCAAGGCCAGCGCCAGCCGGCGGTCCTTGGGCAGGGCGGCCAGGGTGCGGTGCCAAAGCGGAAAGGCCCGCGACCAGGAGCGCACCTCCCATTGGAAATACACATCGAGGTGGTCGTTCGGGGCGGACATGTGACAAAGAAAAGGGGCGACATCGCTGCCGCCCCCACTTTCACCCTTGTTCAATGGCCTTATTTCGCAACTGCCACCGACCGTTTCTCGCGGATCACGGTGATCTTCACCTGTCCGGGATAGGTCATCTCGTTCATGATGCGGTCGGCGATCTGCATACTCAGCTCGTCGCTCTGAGCATCGGTGATGCGCTCGCTCTCCACCATCACGCGCAGCTCGCGGCCGGCCTGGATGGCGAAGGCCTTGGTGACGCCGCCGTAGCTCATGGCCAGGCTTTCGAGGTCCTTGAGGCGCTGGATGTAGGCTTCGGTGGCCTCGCGGCGTGCACCGGGGCGTGCACCGCTGATGGCGTCGCAGGCCTGCACGATCGGCGAGAGCAGCGTGGTCATCTCGATCTCGTCGTGGTGGGCACCGATGGCGTTGCAGACATCGGGTTTCTCGCCGTACTTCTCGGCCAGCTTCATGCCCAGGATGGCGTGCGGCAGCTCGGGATCCTCGTCGGGCACCTTGCCGATGTCGTGCAGCAGGCCGGCGCGTTTCGCCACCTTGGGGTTGAGGCCCAGTTCGGCGGCCATGATGGCGCTGAGGTTGGCCACCTCGCGGCTGTGCTGGAGCAGGTTCTGACCGTAGGAGCTGCGGTACTTCATGCGGCCCACCATGCGGATGAGCTCGTTGTGCAGCCCGTGGATGCCCAGATCGATGCAGGTGCGTTTGCCCACCTCCATGATCTCCTCCTCGAGGTGCTTCTTGGTCTTGGCCACCACTTCCTCGATGCGGGCGGGGTGGATCCGTCCGTCCTTCACCAGCTGGTGGAGGGACAGGCGGGCGATCTCGCGGCGCACGGCATCGAAGCAGCTGAGGATGATGGCGCCCGGGGTATCGTCCACGATGATCTCCACCCCGGTCATTTCCTCCAGGGTGCGGATGTTGCGCCCTTCGCGACCGATGATGCGGCCCTTCACGTCGTCGTTCTCGATGTGGAACACGCTCACGGAGTTCTCGATGGCGTGCTCGGTGGCCACCCGCTGGATGGTCTGGATGACGATGCGCTTGGCCTCCTTGTTGGCGGTGAGCTTGGCCTCCTCCTGGGCGTCCTTGATGTGGGACATGGCGGCGGTGCGGGCCTCGTCCTTGAGGCTTTCCACGAGCTGTTTGCGGGCCTCCTCGGCATTGAGCCCGCTGATGTTCTCCAACAGGTTCACCTGCTTGGCATGCATCTTCTCGGTCTCCTCGCGTCGGCGCTCCAGACCTTCCACCTTCTGCTCCAGTTCGCCCTTGAGGCGGTCCACGTTCTTCTCCTTGGCGGCCAGTTCCTGCTGCTGGCGGCTCAGGGTCTGTTCGCGCTGCTTGGCCTTTTCCTGGGCCTGTGCCACGGAACGCTCACGCTCGCGAACGTCCTTCTCGTGCTCCTCCTTCATCTGCAGGAACTTCTCCTTGGCCTGCAGGATCTTCTCCTTCTTGAGGGCTTCGGCCTCGGCCTCGGCCTCCTTCAGGATGCCCGATGAGCGCTTCTTCATCACACTGTTCAGGGTGACGAATACGGTGGCACCTCCGGCGACCAGGCCGCCCAGAAGTCCCACCATGATACTGATCATATCCATGTGTCTCGCTGTGTTTTAGCGGACCATGTGCTCCTCGTTGGGCCGGTGCCGGGGAAGAGGGAAGAACTTCAGGATGCGACCTCGGCGAGCATGCGTTCAATGGACGCCAGGGCCGCCTCGGCACCGGTATCCCCTGCGGGCGTAGCGCTGTTCAGTGCGCGCACGGTCACCTCCAGGGCGGCCATGGCCAACAGGTCCTGCTTGTCGGTCAAGGGGTATTGGGCCTTCAAGCGGGCAATGCTCTCGTTGATCTCATCCACGGCGCGGCGCACATTGATCTCCTCCGACGATCCGATCGTCAGGGGGTAGGCTCGGCCGGCCAGTTCTATGCGTATCGATCGATCTTCCATGGCTTCTATCGGGCTTCGCTGGGCGTCAGTAATGCCAGGCAGCGGTCGATCTCATGGACCAGTTCATCGATGCGTTCCTTCCTTCCCGTGGCACCCGCGCCGCTTTCTGCGGCACGTGCTTTCCGGAGGACCCCGTTCTCCCGTTCCAGCTCAGTCACACGCGCCTTGAGCACCTCCACCGTCCGGCGGTGGTCGTTCGCTTCAGCCTCCAGTTCCGCCGCACGCTTCCGCAGGGTCGCCAGGTCCCCGATCAATCGGGCGACCTGTTCCTGAACGAGGTGCAAACGGTCCTTCACTGTGTTTCTGGCCTTTCCGGTCTCCCGTTCATGGTCCGGCACCAAAGATAGCCGCGCCCTCCACTTCCGCACGGCCTTTGTTTGAACGCCTGCCTGTTGATGCGTTATCACCCCAAGCACTGGAACCACCACCCGCTGCGGGCATAGCTTGCACCAACCTGCCAAGAATGACCCTGATCTGCCCAGCACCCGTCCTTATTCCTTCGCTTGGATCAATGAGACAAATATCATTGTCGATCAGTGTTTTATGTAGTATTACAACCCTGGCGCAGACCCCCACCAAGACACCACGCTACATCCACCCCATGGACATCCCCCTGCAGCTGTCGGGGAACTTCATGGAGCCCCGGAACGATCATTTCCATTCGGGACTGGACATGCGCACCGAGGGGCGGGAGGGCATTCCGGTGAAGGCGGTGGCGAACGGCTACATCTCCCGCATCAAGATCAGCCCTTGGGGCTACGGCAAGGCCGTGTACATCCAGCACCCGGACGGCCACACCTCGGTCTACGGCCACCTGCAACAGTTGAAGGGGCCTGTGGCCGACGCCTGCCTGAAGGCCCAGTACAAGCGTCAGGACTTCAGTATCGACATCTACCCGGAGAAGGACGAGATCGCGGTGAAGCAGGGGGATGTGATCGGACTGAGCGGCAATACCGGGGGCAGCGCGGGTCCGCACCTGCACTTTGAACTGCGTCGGCCGGGTGACCAGCATGCCGTGGATCCGGAGACCTTGGGCTACGATCTGCCGGACCGCACACCTCCGGAGCTGATCGGGGTGCGGCTGTACCCCTTGACGGACAGTTCGCGTGTGGGACCCTACCCGGCCAAGGCCAAGGGCTTCGCCACGCAGGGCGGCGCCGGGCGCTATGGCCTGAAGCCCGGCGAGGTGCCACAAGGCTATGGCACGGTGGGACTTGCGCTGCACGTCATCGACCGCTACGATGGCAGTGGTGCCAAGTTCGGGGTGCGCCGCATCGAGCTGTTCGTGGACAGCGTGCCGGTCTTCTCCACCCACTTCGACCACATCGACTTCGACCAGAACCGCTACTGCAACGCCCACATGGACTATGCGCTGTTCAAGGGGCAGAAGATGGACTACCACCGCTGCTACCGGCAACCCAACAACAAGCTGAAGATCTACGGCAAGGAGGAGGCACAGGGTCGTATCGTCCTCGTTCCGGGGCGGGAACACCGCGTGCGTTTCGTGGCAACGGATGCCAATGGGAACCGATCGGAGCTCACCTTCCTGCTTCACGGGGCGAGCGCGACAGAGGCTTCGAAGTGGCCCGACAACACCCTGGAAGGCAGCCTGTTCCGATATGATACCGAGAACGTACTTCAAGAAGAGGGCGTGCAATTGACGCTTCCTGCGAACGCGTTGTACGACGATACGTATGTGCGTTATGCCCGTAGGGCTGCACCGGCCAAGGCCATCGTCCCCTTGCACGTGCTGCACGACCCGCTCACTCCCATCCACCTGAGCAGCCCGTTAAAGATCGACCTACCTGAACTGCCCGAGGCACAACGTTCCAAAGCACTCATCGTGCGGGTGGATGACAGCGGCAAGGTGAGCGCCGTCGGAGGAACCGTGAGCGATGGTACAGTCACCGCCACCATCCGGGCCTTCGGGGCCTATACGCTGATGCTGGACACGGTGCCGCCGGTGATCACCAATGTGGACCTTCGCGCCGACATGACGGGCCGGAGCCGCTTCACGCTCAAGGTGGCCGATGGCCTGAGCGGGATCAGCAGCTGGCGCGGGACCATCGATGGGCAGTGGGTGCTGCTGGAGTACGAGCCCAAGAACAAGACCCTCATCCACA
The DNA here is from genome assembly GCA_041749915.1 of Flavobacteriales bacterium. Classification (GTDB taxonomy): domain Bacteria; phylum Bacteroidota; class Bacteroidia; order Flavobacteriales_F; family PHOS-HE28; genus PHOS-HE28. The sequence continues at coordinate 52,926 of JBGTAJ010000170.1, read as the reverse complement.
CCTTCGACACGGTAAGCAAAGGCAGCGGCAAGCGCAGCTTTGTGCTGGAGGTGGTCGATGACCGCGGCAACCCGGCGCGCTTCGAACAGGTTTTCACCCACTAGCCGCCATACGAAGGCCACCTCTCCCGCCGTTCATCGGGACATGAAGAGCTTCGCCCTCATCTCCCTTGCTCTCGTCCTTGGCTGGTCAGGGCCGGCATCCCTGCCCACCGATGGGCGCATCGCCAGCCTGGCGACCAAGGACGCCGTGGTGAAGGACATGCTGCGGGAAGGTGACATCCTTTTCCAGGCCACCGGCGGTCGACAGGGAGATGCCATCGCGCTGGCCACCCATAGCCGATGGACCCACGTGGGCATGGCCTTCCGGGAGAACGGCCGCTGGATGGTGGTGGAGGCGGTGGGCCCCGTGAAGACCACCCCATTGCAGGAATGGATCGACCACGGCGATGGTGAATACGCGGTGAAGCGCCTGGCGCGGAGCACCCCGGACCTCGACCCTGCCGAGCGCAAGCGGCTGATGGAGGCCACGCGGCGCTTCATGGGACTGCCCTACGACCTGGCCTTCGAATGGAGCGATGAGCGGATCTACTGCTCCGAGCTGGTGTGGAAGGTGTATGCGGAAGCGCTCGGCATCCGGCTGTGCGAGCCCCGGCCCTTGCGGGACCATGACCTGGACAGCAAGTTGGTCCAGACACTGATGAAGGAGCGCTACGGTGCCGCCCCGCCGCTGGACGAACCGATGGTGGCGCCCTCCACCCTCTTCGACTGTCCGCTGCTCCTGACGGTGCAGGTATCCCCACGGCCGTAGTCATTGGTAATGATCGGTCGCTGTCCGTGCGCCGATCCGTAGCATTGCATCCCATCCCGATGCAACGCGCTGCCGTGCTGAAGCCCTACGCCACCTGGTCCCTCGCCCTGCTGTTGTGCGTAAGTGCTTGCACGACGCCCGGGCCGGGCGGCATCGCGGTCATCGGCCATGGTGGGATGGGCTCCGGCGGGCGCCACCCGATGAACAGCGCAGAGGCCCTGCTGGGCGGCCTGGCACTGGGCATCGACGGCGTGGAGATGGACGTGCAGCTCAGCGCGGATACCGTGCTGGTGGCCTATCATGCTCAGTTACTGGAGGAACTGACACCCTGCAGCGGGCTGGTGAATGCGAGCGGCTGGACGCAGCTCCGGGCCTGCCCCAACAGCCAAGAAGGCGACCGGCCCTATCCGCTGGTCCGGTTGGACAGCCTGTTGCTGGGCGCTGCGGCCGAACACCCGGATGCCGGGTTCACGCTGGACATCAAGCTCTTCGCGGCCGACGATTGGTGGAGCTATCTCGAGACCTTCAGCGATGCCCTGGTGCTCCTGCATGCCCAGCCCAGCCTGCGTGGGCGGTTGGTCGTGGAGTGCCAGGTGGATGAGTTCCTGAAGCTCCTTCACCGCAAGGACCCGGCCCTGCCACTGTTCCTCTATGCCACCGATGCGAAGGACGCCATGGCCCGCGCGAAGGACATCGGTTGTGCTGGGATCACCATGGACAATGGGCGCATGACGGCTGAACAGGTGGCCCTCGCCCAAGATCAGGACCTTCAGGTGGCCCTCTTCGGCGTGGGGGGATGGTGGAGCCACCGTCAAGCCATCGGCAAGCGGCCGGACCGTGTGCAGACCGACGCCCCCGAGGACCTGGCACCCCGAGACGAAGAGCGGTGATCGCAGTGACCCGCACACCTGCCGATCGGGACACATTCCAGCAGCGCCTGCAGCGCTGGGGGCCTGCCGTCGGAGCAGTGAGCTCGCTGACCGCCTTGTTCTTCGTTTCCCGCCTGGCCTATCTGCTGAACGCGGACGCCGGAGGATGGCTGCTTTTCTTCGGGATCCTGCTGGTGCTGCTCACCCTGGTCCCGACGCGCTGGTCGCCGGGCCGGCTGGTGCTCCTCGGCGGTGTTGCCTTGAGCTTGGGACTGATCCTGTGGCAGGTCGATAGGCAGGCCGCGTGGCAAGCGAGCTGTATGATCCAAACTTCGAACGGGCCCGTGGACATCGGCACCGGAGCACGATACCTCCGGCCCACCCAAGCACCCTCTCAACTACAGGTGCATGCGGTGAACGACCATTGGGAGATCTCCGGACAGCCCGCTGATGCGGCGGTCGAGGTGACTTGGACCAAGGGGAACGAAAGGCTTGTTACCACCTGCACGCACGAGGATGTCTTCGCGCTTCGGGACACGGCCTGGTGGGCACCGGAGCCTGCTGCGCGGTTCCCCTTGATCTTGGCCACGGTCCTGTTGCTGGTCGCGCTGGCGGACAGTTTCCGGGGCCTTCCGTTCACCACGTTCAGGGGCGCTGACTTCCTGCGTTCCTTCCGCTCTTGGACACTTTTCATGGCGTTAGGGTTGGTGCTCGCGGCTTTCATGCACCCGCCGCATCAATGGCTTTCGAACACCTTCCTGAGCCGGGGTGACGATTGGCTGCATTACGAGCGCGCCGCCCGGGCCATGGTGATGGGCGACCTCAGCCTGATGCCCATGCCCGGCGGCACGGAACTGTGGGGCTTGGGCTACGTCCCGTTCGTGGCCCTGTTGCATGGTCTGCTGGGTCCGGCGCTGTGGCCGGTCCTCGCCGTGCAGACCGCCCTGCTCACCTTGCTGGTCCCCGGCATATGCGCGTTGGTCAGGAATCGTCATCGGGGGTTGCGCTGGGTGGTGGCCTTCGGCGCAGCGATCTTCACCCTTGGCGACGTGGTGTTGCCCTACGGCTGGGCCCTGCTCAGCGACACGGTGCCGCTGGTGCTGTTGGTCGCGCTGGTGGTCATGGCCCGCCGTGGATATGCTCCAATGGTATTGGGTCTGGGCTGCGGCCTGCTGTTCCTGCTTCGTGCCGAACTGGTCGCGATCGGCCCCCTGCTCCTGCTCACCATGGTCCGGGGAAGACCCTTGGACCAGCGGACCATCCTCCGCTTCCTGCTGCCCTTCGTCGCATGCCTTTTGATCTACGCTGCGCGGAAATTCGGTCTCCATGGCGACCTGATACCCGTTCCCGTGGCCCTTACCAACACCGGACCCACCTTCTGGGACCGGCTCATCGATCGGGATGAGCTCACCCACAAGTTCCTGCTCCTGATCGGCCGCTATGACCTGTTCGACCCGGACTTCCAAGTACGCTGGCATTGGTGGCCGCTGCACGCCATGTTCATCATCGCAATGGTTCGCGCTATACGTCACCGCTTCCCTGACCGTTGGGTGGTGTTCGGATCGTTGGCGTGGGCCTATGTCCTGCTGACCCGCCTGATCTCACCGTCCGTGGGCATCTATGGTCACCGGCACTCGCTGATGCTCATCGTGCTGGAGATCATGGTCGTGGTCCTGAGCACCGAACGGTGGCTCGACCAAAGGACCGCCGCCGATCAACAGGCCGCAACGCAGAACGCCCGGGCTGGGCTGATCTGACCATTGGCCCCACCCGTACCTTTGTTCCGTCCGCGCAAGGCGTGGTCTTCCCGATCAAGCTTGTCCCTTCTCTGCCTCGGCTTTCCGGCCTTGTTGGTGACGGGAGCGCACAAGCCCGGAGGTCCAGGCGTTCGATGGAGGAGAGAGAAGAGCCCCAGATCCCCTATATGCAGCAGAAAGGTCACGTAAAGTTCGTCCCCCGGGACAGGAGCGCCTTCTACCCCACCCTGAAAGCCCGGGTGGACCAGTACTTCAAGGAACAGGGCCTGAGCAGGCATGCCAACACCCAGTTGGTGGTGAAGGCTGTGGCGCTCATCGCGCTGTACACCCTGCCCTTCGTGGCGCTACTGATCCTGCAACCCGGCTACGGCTGGGCGCTCGGCCTATGGTTCCTGATGGGACTGGGATTGGCCGGCATCGGCATGAGCGTGATGCACGATGCCAACCACGGTGCGTTCTCCTCGGACCAGCGGGTGAACTGGCTGATGGGCCACACCCTGAACCTCTGCGGAGGCAGCACACAGAACTGGAAGTTGCAGCACAACATCCTGCACCACACCTACACGAACGTAACACACATGGATGAGGACATCGAGGACCGCCTGGTGCTGAAGTTCTCACCCCACACCCAGGTGAAGTGGTTCCACCGTTTCCAATGGCTGTATGCCACGCTGTTCTACGGCCTGCTCACGCTGTACTGGGTGGTGGCCAAGGATTTCGTGCAGTTCGCGCAATTCACCCGCAACGGGGTGAACGCAGGCAATAAGGCCCAACACCGGAACTTCCTCTGGCGCCTGGTGGCGATGAAGACGACCTATTTTGCCGTGATCCTTGTGCTGCCGATCGTCCTGGGCATCGCCTGGTGGCAGGTGCTCACGGGCTTCCTGGTGATGCACTTCGTGGCGGGCCTGATCCTCACGCTGGTGTTCCAATTGGCGCACTCGGTGGAGGGCACCACGCACCCCCTGCCCGATGCCGATGGGGTGATCCCGAACGACTGGGCCATCCACCAACTGGAGACCACGGTGAACTTCAGCCCGAACAATCCCTGGCTGAGCTGGTACGTGGGCGGGCTGAACTACCAGGTGGAGCACCACCTGTTCTCTCGCGTGGCCCATGTGCACTACCCGGCCTTGTCGCCGATCGTGAAGCGCACGGCCGAGGAGTTCGGCCTGACCTACCAGGTGAACCCGACCCTGTGGAGCGCGTTGCGTTCACACTACAACCTGCTGCGCACGGTGGGGTTGCCCGATATGAACGAGGCGATCGGCTGAGGCTCTAAGGCGCCTTCACCAGCTGCAGGTCCTTCTGCTGGAGCATGACGGCGTACTCGTTGCGGTAGCCGTTCTCGGGACCCGTACGGGCCATGCGGAAGCCCATGTGCAAAGGCGCTTCGGCGACCTGGTTCAGGCGCGTACTGAGTTCACCTGAACCTTCCATCAAGGCACTGAGGTAGTGGTAGGTGACATCGTAGCCCAAGTAGGCGTATTCGTCCACATCGGTATGGAACCGTTCCTGGAACCCGCGGATGAAGGCCTTGTTGCGGGCATCGGCGGGGTCGGCGAAGGAGGAAGAGGCAAAGAGGAAACCCAGCACATCGAGGTCCGCCACCGCGATGGATTCCAGGCCCAGCCAGGCCTCGGTGCCCACCAGCGCGATGGAGAACTTGCCGGCCAGGGGCTTCAGCTTCCCCACCAGGCTGGTCACGAACTCCACATCCTCACAGGTGGTCACAATGACATTGAGGCGCTTGGCGTCGAGCTTGGACACCAGATCGGAGATGTCGCGGCGACCGGGGCGCGCGACCAGCACGGTATCGCGGTAGCGCGCAGAGACGTTGCCCAGTGCTTCGTTCAAGGCGCGGCCCATCTGTTCCTGACCGTCCTTGTCAGCAGCGATATCGGGTCGCAGGTGGATGATGTTCTCCCGTGCATGGCGTTGCGCCACGTATCGGGCGGCATGCTTCAGCAGGTCGGAACGCGTGGGCACCACCTTGCTGACATTGGGCATGCCCAGGATCAGTTTGTTGGTCTGTGGAACCGGACACACGATATGGGCTTTGGTATTGGCCCGGGCCAGCTGTTCGATCGCCGAGCGGTGAAAGGGACCGATAAAGAGCTCCACGTCCTGCAGCTCGGGCCGTTTGAGCACGGGGCCCCACACGGCCGGTGACTCACCGGTGTCCATCACCTCCACATCCGCCTGAAGACCACGGGCACGAAGCGAATCGAGGGCCATCAGCACGCCTCCGTAGAACTGGGCAGCGATGCGGGTGGCCTCATGGAACTGCGGGTCGTTGGCGCTGGCCGCGAGGGCACTGTCATTGCGGGACACGGAGAAGGGCAGCAGGAAGGCCACCTGGTGCCGCTCTGAAATGCGGGGCGTTTCGACCACCACCGGAGGCGGAGCAAGCATTCCGGGTTTCGCCGGGACCCGCAGGACCATGCCGGTCTTCAGACCCTCTGGCAGTCCATCATTGGCGCGCTGGATGGCATCGGGCGTGGTGCCGTAACGCTGGCCCAAGCTGAAGAGGGTCTCCCCCTGCTGCACCGTGTGTTCGATGATGTTCGGCGCCTCGGCCGGGCGCACGGTCAGTTCCTGCTGGCCCTGTGCCTCCGACACGGGGATCTGCAGCACCATGCCCTCCTGCAGGCCTTGCTGCGCTTGGGGGTTGGCCGCCAACAGGGCATTGATGTCCAGCGCGTACTTCCGGGCGATGCCGTACAGCGTTTCCTTCTTCTGTACGGTGTGTTGCAAGCCGCCGGTGGCGCTGAGCACGGGAGCCGAGCGGGCCTCTTTCTTCTGCACGGCGTCCATCGGGATCAGCAGCTCCTCCCCGATGCTGAGGCCGTCCTGCGCTCCGGGATTGGCATCCAGCAGCGCATCCACCGGCACGGCATTGGCACGGGCGATGGCGAAGAGCGTCTGCCCGGCCTCCACGCGATGAACGCTGAACTTCCGGCCGTTGACGGTGCGCTGTTCCTGGGCCCACAGCACAGGCAGCAGCAGCAGTTGCAGGGTCAGGACCAGCAGCGTACGACGCACGTTCATTCCCATTCGATGGTCGCCGGTGGCTTGGAACTGATGTCGTAGACCACTCGGTTCACGCCACGCACCCGGTTGATGATGGTGTTCGAGATCCGTGCCAGGAATTCATAGGGCAGGTGGCACCAATCGGCGGTCATGCCATCAGTGCTGGTGACGGCGCGCAGGGCCACGGCGTTCTCATAGGTGCGTTCATCGCCCATCACACCTACGCTGCGCACGGGCAGCAGGATGGCGCCGGCCTGCCACACCTGGTCGTAAAGCCCCTCGTCACGAAGGCCCTGGATGAAGATGTGGTCCACCTCCTGCAGCAGGGCCACCTTCTCGGGGGTGATGTCGCCGAGAATGCGGATGGCGAGCCCCGGACCGGGGAAGGGGTGACGGCCCAGGATGTTGGGGTCGAGGCCCAGTTCCTTGCCCACGCGTCGCACCTCGTCCTTGAACAACAGGCGCAGGGGTTCCACCACCTGCAGCTTCATATGATCGGGAAGGCCGCCCACGTTGTGGTGGCTCTTGATCATGACGCTCGGTCCGTTGACGCTCACGCTCTCGATGACATCGGGATAGATGGTTCCCTGTCCCAACCACTTGACATCCTTGATGCGGTGCGCCTCGCGGTCGAACACCTCGATGAAGGTGCGACCGATGGCCTTTCGTTTGGCCTCCGGGTCCTCCAGTCCCTTCAGGGCACCGTAGAACTCCGCCTTGGCATCGACACCGGTGATGTTGAGCCCCAGGTGCCGGTAGCTCTCCAGCACACGGACGTACTCGTCCTTGCGCAGCAGGCCATTGTCCACGAAGATGCAATGGAGCCGTTCTCCGATGGCACGGTCCAAGAGCAGGGCGGCCACGGAGCTGTCCACGCCACCGCTGAGGGCGAGCACCACCTGGTCCTCTCCGAGCTGTTTCTTCAGGCGCTCCACGGTATGGTCCACGAAGGCGTGCGGGGTCCAATCACCTTCGCAGCCGCAGATGCCGATGACGAAGTTGTGCAGCAGTTGCAGGCCGTCCGTGGTGTGGTACACCTCGGGGTGGAACTGCACGGCGAAGGTCATGTGGTCGTTCAGGCGGAAGGCGGCCACCGGCACGTCCTTGGTGCTGGCGATCACGTCCATGGCCTCGCTGGGAGCGGCGATGCTGTCGCCGTGGCTCATCCACACCTGGGTTCCGGCCACGATGCCGTCGAAGAGGTGGCTGTCGCCGATGGTGCTGAGGTGGGCGCGGCCGTACTCCCGGGTGTTGCTGCGTTCCACCAGTGCCCCGGCGCGCTTGGCCAACAGCTGGGCACCGTAGCACACGCCGAGAACGGGCACCTTGCCGATGATCCCACCGAGATCGGTGTCCGGCGCGTTGGACTCGTGCACGCTGCTGGGGCTGCCGCTGAGGATGACCCCTGCGATGGAGGGGTCGCCCACGAACTGCTGGGCCTTGCTGAAGGGATGGATCTCGCAGTACACGTTGAGCTCGCGCACCCGGCGGGCGATGAGCTGGGTGTACTGGGAACCGTGATCAAGGATAAGGATGGTACCGGGCACGGGGAAGGGCCGGCGGATTGGATCCGGCTTGCCTGCAAAAGTAGCCGTATGGTCCGGAGCATGAGGCCCGGGCTCGGGATCGTGCATGGATCGTGGATAAGTGATCGGCCAGTGGGCGGACCAGGGAGCTGGTTCCGGCGTCTACCGATCGGGGGTTGTCAACACCCCGTAAATGCTCCTTAACTTGCGTGGGTCCCAAGGCAATTTGACGATGGCCGCAAGGATTAACGATCCGTTCATATGGGGGATCCCCGATCGTCCGACCTTTGTGACCGGAACGAAGGCCGCTTCCATGACCGTCGATCACGCAACCCTCTCCCCCCTTCTGATCAAGTCCCTGCGGATGTGGCTGTTGGCCGCGGCCATGGGCCTGGGCCTGGTGATGGTGGCGCAGCCCACGGACCTGATCATTTCGGAGTATGTGGAGGGCAGTGCCAACAATAAGTACATCGAGCTGTACAACGGTACGGCCGCTGCGATCAACTTGGCGGATTATCAACTTCGCCTGTATGCCAACGGGTCGGCAGTACCCACCGCCACAAGCGCCCTTACCGGCACCTTGACCACTGGGGCAACGATCGTTTACAAGAATTCTCTTGCCACCATCTATGGAGGTGCGACCACGGTCGCTTCCGCGTGCAATTTCAACGGCGACGATGGCGTAGCCCTGTGGAAGGTCTCCACCGCCAGCTATGTGGACATCATCGGGAACATCGGCTGTGATCCGGGGACTGCCTGGACGGCGACGGGCTTTTCCACATTGGACCGCAGCATTGTCCGGAATGCGAACGTCTGTGCCGGTGTCACTCTTGATCCAGCACACACGATAACACCAGTCTTCTCGTGCCCCTTCCCCACCTTGGCCTCGGAATGGACGAACAACGCGATCGACGTGGTGGCCAACCTGGGTTCGCACACCATGACCTGCGGCCCGACGGTGAACTTCGCAGCGCCCACGAGCAGCGCCTTGGAAAGTGCAGGCACGGTCACGGTGACCTTGAACATCTCGCCTGCGGCCACCGCTGCAGAGACCGTCACCATCGGGGTGGCGAACGGCGCCGGTGCGATCTACGGCATCGGCAACGACTACACCACGGCACCGGTCACCACGGCGGGGACCATCACCCGCACGGTACCGATCGGGGCCACCTCGGTCACCTTCTCCATCAACATCACCGATGATATCGTCACCGAGGGCGACGAGACCATCACCTTCACCATCACGGGGGCTTCGGCCGGGCTGTCCTTGGGTTCAGCTTTGGCGCACACCTTCACGATCACGGACAACGACGTGACGCCCACGGTGAACTTCAGCACGCTGAGCATCGCGGTGCTGGAAGCTGCTGGCACCCAGACCTTCAACCTGAGCATCAACCCTGCGGCACCGGTGGCCGGCAGCATCACCATCCAAGTGACCAACGGGCCAGGCGCGACGTACGGATTCAACCCGAACGACTACGTGACCGCGCCAGGCACTGCGGGTGGCTTCATCACTGTGAACTTCGTGGCCGGGGCCACCACGGCCAGCTTCAATGCCACGGTCATCAACGACCTGAACCCGGAGAGCACCGAGCAGGTGACCTTCACGCTGAGCGCCGTACCGATGGGTTTCGCCATGGGCAGCAACAATAGTGGCACGCTCACCATCGGCGACAACGATACACCCGCCACGGTGCTGGAGCCGGGCGATCTGGTGATCCTCGGAGTGAACTCCAACACCTTCGCCTGCGGCGGAGGGTCGGCCGGTGAGGACCAGGTCAGTTTCATGAGCTTCAAGCCCATCGTCCCTGGAACGACCATGATCATCACGGACAACGGTTATGGCCGCTGCACTCCGGGCCTTTGGGGGAACAACGAAGGCACCGTGAGCCTTACCCGCACAGGCATCGCCATTCCGGCAGGCCAGGTGATCACGCTGAGGATCACCAACACATCCGGTGCGAGCAATATCCAAGGCGTGGCACCTGATGCCGGCTGGAGTTGCACCTCGTTGAACGGTTTCACCACAGTGAACCTCAATTCCGGTGGGGACCAGCTCTTCTTCGGTCAAGGTGGAACGTGGACCACGAACACGGTCGGTGGGCACAATGCCACCTATGACGGCACCATTCTCTACGGCTTCTCCACGAACCCCACTGTCCCGTGGACCGCTGCATGCGGTAGCAACCAACAGAGCAACCTGCCTCCAGGCATCCAATGCTTCAGCATGGCCCCTACGTTGGCCACGGACTTCAATAAGTACATCTGGCCGATGACCGCCGCGACCCAGCGGGACTGGATCATCCTGGTGGACGATATCGCGAACTGGAACAGCTACGCGAACTGTGCCGATTACAATGCCGGTGGTTTCAATTGGGTGACGGCTCCCATCCTTCCCATCACCGTAGCTCCCTTCGTGGCCGGACGTTGGCGGGGTAGCACCAGCACCGACTGGTTCGACTGCAAGAACTGGGACGATGTGACCATTCCCACGATCGCCACTCCGGTCGTTGTGGACCCCACCTGGGCGGCGCGGAACTGCGTGGTGGGCTTGACGGCACCCGGTGCTGCGGAATGCGCTTCCCTGCTCCACACATCCGGTGGCATCAATCGCCAGCTGGTCGTCCAGAACACCAGTACGCTAACCATTGATGGACCTTTGAGCATGGTGCGGACCGCTGCAGGGCCATTGACCGCGACCGTGGATGCCACCAGCGAACTCACCGCAGCCTCGGTGAACTTGGTCGGCATCACTCCAGGGGCCATCAACGAGACGATCCTGCGATGCGACGATGGAGGAACGATCCGAGTGGAGGACGACCTGGTGATCGGCACAGGGGCCATGATGGACCTGCAAGGGGCGATCGGGGCCAGCGGCACCCTATATCTCGGAGGTGATTGGACCAACCAGGAGAATGAACTGAACTTCCAGGACCAGAACAGTGCTGTGATCCTGAACGGGAACGTGGACCAGACGCTGAGCACATCCGTGGGCCCGGAGGTCTTCGGAACGCTCGTGATCGCGAAGACAGGCGGCGATGTGATCCCGACGAACCCCTTGGAGGTCCGCGCCACACTGGACCTGACCACGGGCCGGATCATGAACACGGCCACCGAACTGGTGACGATGCGCGCGGGCAGCGCAGCCATCAACTTCAGCGATGCCAGCTTCGTGCATGGCCCGGTGGAGAAGTTGGGCAACACGGCCTTCACCTTCCCGGTGGGCAAGGGCGGCTCCCTGCGCCCATGCGGACTCAGCGGCTACAGTGCGACCGGAGGGTTCATCGCCGAGTACTTCCCCATTAGTGGATACACCTGGGGTAACGTGCTGGAGCCCACGCTGGACCACATCAGCGATTGCGAGTACTGGACCATCGACCGGAGCTCAGGCTCGGCCAATGCGGTGGTGGAACTGACCTGGGACACACCCGAAAGCTGCGGTGTGACCAGCCTGCCCGACCTGCGCGTGGCGCGTTGGGATGCCGCGAACACCATCTGGCGGGACCGTGGGAACGGAGGCGCGGTGGGTACCACGGTAACGGGAACCGTACCCAGCGCCGGTGCCCAGACCCTCTTCAGCCCCTGGACATTGGCCTCGGTCAATGGCCTGAACCCCCTGCCCATCAGCTTGGTGGAGTTCACTGCGAAGCCTGAAGGCGAACATGTGCGCCTGGACTGGATCACCGCCTCGGAACAGGACAATGCCTGGTTCACCGTGGAACGCAGCGCTGATGCCGTTCTGTTCAGGCCTGTGCTGGAAGTTCCCGGCGCCGGGAACAGCGCACAACTGCTGCACTACACCGACCTTGACCTTCGGCCCTTGAGCGGCTTGAGCTACTACCGCCTGAAGCAGAGCGACACCGATGGCACCAGCACCTATAGCCCGGTGGTGAGCGTGTTCCGCGGGGTCACCTCGGACCGGCCCTTGGTGGTGTTCGGCACGGCTGATGTGCTCACGGCCCTGCATGGGTTCCCCGAAGGCAGCCGCTACGAACTGATGGACATGACCGGCCGCCTGATCACGCAGGGTGTGGTGGCCGAGATCGGTGTGCTGAACACTCGCATCGGTGGCCTGCAACGCGGTGCCTACCTCTTCCGGATGATCGACGGCGATCGGATGGAGAGCGTCCGCTTCGTGTACTGAGCTCTCCCCCTACTCCACCAGGAGGGTGAAGCGCGCATCCAGCGGATCCAACTTTCCCATCAGGTCGGCCAGGTAGTTCTCGCCTCGCGACGCCAGTTGGGGCAGGATATTCTCCCTGCGTTCCTGCAAGCCACCACCGGGGAAGAGCTCCTGCTGGACCGCCTGCATGCGATGGAGCGCCTCGGACTGTTGTCGTTTCGCAGCACGGACGAGGCTCTTCTCGAGACGCTCCGTTCCACGGAGGGCCGCCGCACGCCGCGCTTCCACCGCGCCCAGCAGGGTGTTGTCGGCCACGACCGCCGTGGCGGCTATGGATGCGTAGATCCCGATCAAGGCCGTGCGCTCCTTGTCCAGCTCGGTGCGGAAATCCACCCGCGTTGCGGCCACCCGGGCCTGAAGGGGTCCTTGATCGGCGAAAAGGTCGGCCAGCGTGAGGCCCAGGTCCTTCCAGTGGGACATGCGTTTGGCGCTGAGGAAGGCCGCACTGGTGCGCAGGAGCAGCACCGGCATGGGCACCTGCATGGCCTGGAACAGCCAGCGCAACTGCAGCCAATAGGCCAGCTCACCACCCCCGCCCACGTAGGCGATGTTCGGCAGGATGCACTCCTGATAGAGCGGGCGCATCAGCACGTTCGGTGAGAAGTGCTCCGGATGCGCCTGCAGTTCCGCCATCAGTTGGTCCGTGGTGAAGTGCGGACCACCGTCGAGCACCCGGTAGCCATCGCCTTCCAGCGTGATGCGGGAACGATGGCCGGGGCGCAGATGGAAGAGGTTGATCTCCCGGGCGAAGGCCTGCACCTTGTAGTCGGGCGCCAGCTTGTCATTGGCATACCGCACGCTGCGTTCGGCCACCTGGTTCAGCAGTTCCTCCTGCATCACGGGGATGAACAGGCGTTTCAGGGCGGGATCATCACCATCCAGGATCACCAGGCCATGTTGTCCATGGAGGGCGTTCACGAAGAGGCGGGTGGCGTGCGCGAGGGTGTGCTCAGGCCGGTAACAGGCTTTGAGCAATTCCGCCATACGGTCCCGGTCGGCTCCCGGGCCAAGCTGCGTCAGTGCCTCTTCCACCGCGGAGTCGATGCCGGTGAGCGGCAGGTGTCCCACAGGTCCGCCGGCCGTGCCGGGCCATTGGATCTTGTGTCCGTTGAAATAGGTGTGGTCGATCTCGGCCCGGTCATGGTCCTCGCTGGCCATCCAGAACACGGGGATCACCGGTCGGGCCAGTTCCTTGGACAGCTCACCGGCCAGGCGGATGATGTTCAGGATCTTGAAGGGCACGTAGAGCGGTCCGCCGAAGAGCACCAGCTGGTGTCCGGTGGTCACGGTCAGTGCGTCTGGCCGGGCCAGGCGGTCCAGGTTGGCTCGCACGGCGGGGTCCACCGGAAGTCCCTCGTACTGTCGCTCCAGCGCCTCCACCAGCACCGCCCGGGCATTGGGGTCGAAGGTCCGATCGTTGGCGGCCTGCTTGAGCCCGGCAAGGTCGGGACGAAAAAGGGCGTGTTCCCGGAGGCGTTCATCGCCGGCCAGATAGTCCACCACCAAGGGTGAGAAGCGCCCGGTGGCGGCGTACGGGATACAGTGGGGCTCCATGTGCGGGCCCAAAGGTACCCCGTGGGGACCGGAGCCTACGCACCCCGGTCCGACCCACTTTCCAAACCGTGTCCATGCTGTGGGATCCATCGGAAGCGCTGCTTTCCGGCAGGTCCTCACCGCGTCGCCGACTATCTTCCGCACCCATTCCCCGTCCATGATCAGCACGCTACGCTCCTTCGTCCTCTTGGCATCGCTCGTTCCTGTTGCTGTGCTTTCCGCCCAGGACACCCTGCGGGTGCAGACGCTCACGTTCAACGACATCACCGCACGCCGGGGCTGGTACCAGTTCCCGGACAGCACCCACCAGTACCGCAAGGTGCTGATGCACCACACGCTGAAGTGCGATGCCGCCACCACCCAGGACCAGTTCGCCTGTGGCGAGTGGGACTACCTCACCTACAACCTGATCCACGAGCACACCGGGGTGTTGGACAGCACGGCGCTCACCCATCCCCTGTTCAAGGTGGGCGCCCTGGTGCCTGCCAGCGTGGAGCGCGCCACGGTGCCCTTCTACCATACGCGGCAGATGGAGGTCGCGCGTCGCACCATCACGTCCACGGAGAACGAGAGCACCCACACCATCGGTGCCGGGGACCTGTGGGACAGTGGCCTGTTGCAGGCCGTGATGGGCACCAGCCGATCGCAGTACCTCTTCCTGGCCGATGAACTGAACGCCTCGGGACTGCAGGCCGGTCCGGTGCACCAGCTGCGCTTCACCACGGATGACCAGGGGAACGGTGGCTATGACCGTTTCACCATCCGCTTGAAGAACACCAACGCAGGGAGCATCACGGCCTTTGATGGCAACGGACTGGGCACGGTGCATGAAGTGGCACCCGCCACCCTCGGCACCGTGGCCGGGGAACAGGTGTTCACCCTCGCCGAGCCCTTCGTGTGGGACGGCACCTCCAACATCCTGGTGGACCTCGCCGCCACGCGCCAGAGCAATGCCTCGGCACCGGGCGTCCGGTCCTCGGGCGCTCCGGCCGGCATGGCGGTGCAGGCCGTGGGACTGGATGGTTACCTGCAGCTGAACGACGACTTGATCGGTGTGGCCCCGGGCCCGATGGCCGAGCTCGGCACTTCGCTCACCGTGATGTTCCGCGTGAAGGGTGACGCCATCATCCCCACAGTGAACACCAGCATCCTGGAGGCGGTGGATGCCCAGGGACGCCGTATCCTCAACGTGCACCTGCCCTGGAGCGACGGTCGGGTGTACTGGGATGCCGGCAACGATGGTGGTGGTTTCGACCGCATCGAAAAGGTGACCACCATGCCCCAGGTGGAAGGCCAATGGAACCACTGGGCCTTCGTGAAGAACACGGCCACCGGGTCCATGAAGATCTACTACAATGGCGCGCTGTGGCACAGCGGCACGGGGAAGACCAAGCCCATGGCTGGCATCACGAGGTTCCGCTTGGGCAGTGGCATCAACGGGGAATACCCCTACCCCGGGTCGTTGGATGAGATCAACGTGTTCGCCACGGAGGTCACCTCGGCCAACATCCTGGCCTGGAAGGACCGCGCCATCGACGGCAGCCACCCCAATGCGGAGGACCTGCTCTACACCTTCCATTGTGATGAGCTTCCTGACGAGCACCGCCTGACCAACAGTGCGGATCCCACGAACGGAGCCTGGGCGCTGGGCACCGTGCAACGTGCCTACCGCGATGCGCCGGAGACCTTCCATGCGCAGCAGCCCATCGCCACACGACCCGACCTCACCTTCGTGCAGGGCAGCTACACCAGTGTGGTGGACACCGTGCTGCTGGAGCGACAGGAGCCCCTGCCCCTGCTCACCGAGGAGTTCTTCGAAGTGGTCGGCAACACCGCACTGCCACTGGATACCGTGTTCGGATGGAGCGGTGGCATGGTCTACACCTATGGTCCGGACGGGCTCGCCATCGACTCCGTGCCGACCAACGGCGTGGTCGATGTGAACGACACCCTGGACTACTACGGTGTCCCCTTCGAGGTGGTGAACGACTGGGAGATCGGGCGTTTCATCACGCCGTACGGGATCGGGCTCACGCTCGGTCCGAACGGTTTCCGCTGGACCTTCGACGTCACCGACTATCAGTGGTTGCTGCGTGACAGCGTGGACCTCAGCGCGGGCAACCAGCAGGAGCTCATCGACCTGGAGTTCGAGCTCATCGAGGGCATTCCCCCGCGCGAAGTGGTGAACCACCAACGCCCCTGGGGCGGGCTCACCAGCCGCAGCTATGCCGACCTGGACAACGATGTGGCGCTCCCTGCCGTGCAGGTGGACCTGAGCCCCGATGCCGCCCAGTGGAGCCTGCGCACGCGCCTTACAGGCCATGGCCACAACAGCAACACCGGCGATTATCCGCACTGCTGCGAGTGGAAGAACAACAGCCACTATGTCTACCTCAACGGTACGCTGGCGGACCAGTGGAACATCTGGCAGACCCATGACTGTGCGCTGAACCCCGTGTACCCGCAGGGCGGCACCTGGCTGAACAGCCGCGAGGGCTGGTGCCCCGGCGACCTGGTGAAGGACCATGAGGTGGTGCTCACCGGCCTCACGCCCGGCGGCACGGCCACGCTGGATTACGACATCACCCCGGTGCCGGCCAACAACCAAGGCATGGGGGGTGGCAACTACGTGATCAACATGGACCTGATGGAGTTCAGCGCGGCCACGCACTCCCTCGATGCCGAGATCGTGGAGGTGAAGCGCCCCTCCTCCGCCGACATGCAGCGCCGCAACAACCCGATCTGCTACGCCCCGCTCGTGGTGCTGCGCAACGCAGGTGCCCAGGACCTCACGGCCGTCACCTTCACGTATGGTGTGAGCGGTGGTGCCTCGGAGAGCTACATCTGGAACGGTCTGCTTCGGCACATGGAACGCACCGAGGTGGAACTGCCCGTGCCCAATACCGCGTTCTGGGTGGGCAATGCCGAACGGGTGTTCACCGTCACGCTCAGCGCGCCGAACGGCTCCAGCGACCAGTACGCGGCGAACGACGAGTACCGCACCAGCTTCCAGCTACCCGTGGTGTATGCCCATGACGTGGTGCTGCACTACAAGACCAACAACCGCCCGACGGAGACCTCGGTGCGTGTGCGGGACATCGGCGGCAACATCATCTTCAGCCGCACCGCCCATGCCGCCAACACCCAGTACATCGACACGCTGCAGCTCGCGGAGGGCTGCTACACCTTTGACATGCTGGACACCGGCAACGACGGTCTGGAATACTGGGCGGACAGTGGTGCCGGCAGCGGTTTCTGCCGTCTGAAGAAACCGAACGGTGCCGTGGTGAAGTACTTCGAAGGGGAGTTCGGGCGCACCATCCACTGGCCCTTCACCATCGGCTATGCCGTGGGCCTGGATGAGGCCACCTCCACGTTCCAGCTGAGCGCCTACCCCAATCCCACGGCCGGTGCGTTCACCTTGGGCGTGGAAGGCCTGGACGGTACCGCCGACCTGCAGGTGGTGGATGCCCAGGGCCGCGTGGTGGAACGCCGCCAGGTGGAACTTTACGGCAAGGACCAAGTGGAACTGGACCTCAGTGGGGAGGCTGACGGGATCTACCAGGTACGCCTCAATGCCTCCGGACAGTTGGCCCTGCTGCGGATCATCAAGCAGTAGCGGCGGGCCTTGGCGGGATCAGCAGCGACCGGGGCCACGCGCCTCGGCGAACACGTGCAGGTATTCCACCCCCTTCTCGATCTCGGCCGAGCTCAGCAGCCGTCGGGCGAGCGAGATCACATCCGCCCGTTCGTTCACCGGCGACACGGCGAACTTCAGTACCACCACCCCTGACCACACGCAGGAATACTCGATATTGACGTTCTTCTCGCGCCCCACCACCGCGGAGAGCCGGCCCATGGCCGCATCATCCAGGTCATCGATGTGCACCACCACCTGGGCCTCATAAGTGATGGGAGTTGCCGGAGGTGAGGCGATCGCGGAAGGTATCATCGCGAAGAGCAGGAGGAAGTTCAGGAGCGTACGCATGGCGTGGGTTTGTTGGCCTAATTTCGGTGCGTTCCGCCCCTGCCACCATGACGAAGGACAGCTCCACCGAACGATTCCGCTCCTGGCGGGCGTTCTACCCTTTCTACCTCAAGGAACACCAGCACCCGGTGAGCCGCATCCTGCACTTCACGGGTACTGGCCTCATCGCGCTGTGGCTGGCCCTGGCCCTGATCACCGGCAACGCGTGGTGGGCGGTACTGATCCCCGTGGGCGGCTACGGCTTTGCCTGGGTGGGCCATTACTTCTTCGAGCGCAACCGGCCCGCCACCTTCCAGTATCCCTTGTACAGCCTGGGCAGCGACTTCGTGCTCTTCTGGCACCTGCTCACCGGCAGGGAACGCTTTCGACCGAAGCGCTGAACGACCTTCATCCCTGACACCGATCTCCAACGCACATCGCACATGGCCATCCGAATGGTACCCGATAACCCCGGCGGCGGTCGCCGTTCATCCGCTCCTCCCCCGCGACGCTCGGCCGGTGGTGGCGGTGGCATGGGCGGAGGGCTGGGCAGCCTGATCCCCATGCTGTTGGGCTTCCTGATCAAGAAGCCTAAGTTTCTGCTGGTCATGGTCGTGCTCGGGGCCATCTGGTGGTTCACCATCGGCAGGAACAGCGGTGGTGGCGATATGATCAGCCAACTGGCCGGTCTGAGCACCGGGGCCAACTTCGACCCCAAGTTGTACGACCAGGCCGAAGTGTACGAGCCGCTGGCGGACAACGTAAAGAGCCCGCTACCCGAGCGCGTGACCTTGGAGGAGTACTGCCCACCGCGCCTCAACCAAGGGCAACAGGGCAGTTGCGTGGCGTGGGCCAGTGCCTATGCCGCGCGCACCATCGTGCAAGCCAAGGCCACCGGAGCGGACCCAAAGAGCACGGCCTTCAGTCCGGCCTACATGTACAACCAGATCAAGATCGCCAATAGCGATTGCCAGGGTTCGTACATCTTCCGCGCCATGGAGCAGATGTCGAAGAGCGGTGCGCTGCCCTTCAGCAAATTCGCATACACCGACGAGAGCTGCAGCAAGCAGCCCAGCGAACAGGATGTGCAGCAGGCCATGCCCTTCCGCATCAAGGGTTTCCAGCGCCTCACGCTGGGCGCCGACGAACAGCGAACGGACATGGTGGCGATGAAGCAGCACCTTTCGCAGGGCTCACCCATCGTCATCGGCATGATGGTCGGCGGCACCTTCATGCAGGACATGGCCGGGCAGGAAGCGTGGTACCCCACCGAAAGCGATTACCAGCAGCGGGGCTTCGGTGGCCACGCCATGTGCGTGGTGGGTTATGATGACTTCAAGTTCGGTGACACCGGCGGCTTCCTGATCATGAACAGCTGGGGGCCTGAATGGGGCAGGAACGGCATGGCCTGGGTGCCCTACCCCGTTTTCGACCACTTCGGCAAAGAGGCCTATTCGGTGTATCCGCAAGGCGAAGGCGTGGACGTGAAACCCAGCCGCTTCGACATCCGCTTCGGCTTCGTGGACAATGAGAGCAAGCAGAACATTCCCTTGCGCAACACGGGTGGCAATGTCTTCCGAAGCACCACACCGATCGCCAAAGGCAGCAAGTTCAAGATCGAAGTGACCAACAACGCCGAGTGCTACACCTACGTGTTCGGGCAGGAGGCCGATGGACGCACCTATGTGCTCTTCCCCTACACGCCGAAACACTCGCCCTACTGCGGCATCACCGGCACCCGCCTGTTCCCCAGCGACCACAGCCTGATGGCCGATGAGGAAGGCGACCTGGACGTGATGGCCGTGCTGGTGACCAACCAGCCCTTCGACTACCCGAAGTTGAACGAGGCCATGCTGGCCAGCAAGGCCAAGGGCCTGGACGCCAAACTGCGCGAGGTCCTGGGCGATGAGCTGAACGCCAACGTGCAGTTCAGCGATGGTGCCACGATCGGGGCGACCAGCAGCGCGGGGAAGAACGCGTTGGCGATCGTGCTGGAACTGGAGAAACGATGACCGACGGGCAGTTCCATCACCACTGTGCATCGGCGCTCCGGACAGGAGCCTTGCTGCTGATGATGTGGCTCGGTGGCCTGCCTGTGCCCCTTGCTGCACAACAGCGGCTGGGACGCACCATTGAACAGCAGCCCCCCTTCGAGGACCCGGTCCTGCACGGCCTGATCCAGCAGGTACTGGTGCACATGGACGCGTTCCATGCAGACAGCTCCATGCGGGTGATCGGTCAGGCCATGCAGCACATCGACCCTGCCACCGAACTCGAGGCTTACTACTACTTGTTGTGCTATCGTGCCGAGGTGCTTTATTACGAAGGGCTGTTCCATGAAGGCATCCGTGATCTGGACATTTCGGAGGACCTGGCCGCGCAGTTGAATGACAGCACCTTGATGGCCAACGTGTTCAACCTGAAGGGCCTTTTGCACGAGAACATCCAGGACAACCGGCTGGCGCTTCCCCTGCTGCGGAACGCACTGGCCTGGTTTCCCCGCGAGGCGGCGGCACGATACCCGGTGAGCGAACTGCACCACATCCATGGCAACATGGGCAGCTACCTCACCAACCTGGGTCGGCTGGACAGTGCCGGGATCCATCTCCTGCAGAGCCTGGAGCTGGCGAGGCAGGCCGATGCGCCGCGTGCCATTGCCGTGGCCTGGTGGTCGATGGGCAACCTCGCATTGGTCCGGAACCTACCGGACAGTGCACTGGCCTGCTACGAGCGGGCTGCCACCGTGGCCGATGCCAAGCGTGATCATGACATCGGGGTGGATGCCCTGGTGGGCCGTGCCGACGCCCTGCAGGCTTTGGGTGATAAGAGATCCGTGGAAGAGGCCATCACCCATGCCATGAACTACCTCAACGCCCATGAGGCCGGCATCGGGCTGGTGACCCAACGGAACGCGCATAGACTGGTGGCCAAGGTGGTGCAACGCATGGGGCGGCCCGACCTGGCGTTGGACCACATGGCCCAGTGGTTCAGGATCGACAGCCTGATCGCGGCACGCAACATCCGATCGGCCTTGGACATCCAAGGGGAACTGCTGCGCACCGATGCCGACCTGGCCATTGAACGGCTCGAACGGGAGCGCTATGCCGAAGCCCTGGAGCGCGTGCGCTTCAGCCGTACCGTGATCATCGTGGGCAGTGCCGTGGGTCTGCTGATCCTGCTGGGCCTGTA
Organism: Flavobacteriales bacterium; assembly: GCA_041749915.1. Classification (GTDB taxonomy): domain Bacteria; phylum Bacteroidota; class Bacteroidia; order Flavobacteriales_F; family PHOS-HE28; genus PHOS-HE28. Next base: position 32,038 of record JBGTAJ010000170.1, on the reverse strand, counting down.
CTTCGGCTACCGCAGTCGGCAACGTGGCAAACAGCGGGTGGCCGAACTGGAGGTGCTGCGACTTCAGCAGGAACGCACCATCGCCGAGCTGCGCATCCGCGAGGAGGTGGGTCGTGATATGCACGACGACCTGGGTGCAGGGCTCAGCGCTTTGAAACTGCGCAGCGAGATGGCCCTGCGGAAGGAGAACGACCCGGAAAAGCGCAAATTCCTGAGCACCCTGGCCACCACGGCCGGTGAGCTGATCGTGAACATGCGACAGATCATCTGGACCATGAACGCAGACCAAGGCACGCTGGCCGACCTGGTGGTGTACATCGGCAACTACGCGCGGACCTACCTCGATGGCAATGCGCTGCGATTCGAATTGCTTGCACCCGAGCAGGTTCCCGAGGTGATGCTCAGTGCACAGCAGCGACGCAACATGCTGCTGGTGGTGAAGGAGGCCTTGCACAACACCGTCAAGCATGCCAACGCCACCAAGGTCTTGGTCGCCATGAGCACGGTGGAGGGGCTAACGATCTCCATCGTGGACAACGGAGAAGGTCTGCCTCGCCATGCCGACCTGGGCGTTGGAAATGGCCTGCGTAACATGGCCCGTCGCATGGAGATCGTGGGCGGTACGTTCAGGGTGGAAACCATGGGCACCGAGGAGACAGTGGAGGTCCAAAGCGGCACCCGCCTGCGCTTCCACATGCCCTTGGAGACTAACAAAGGTTCTATTGCAAACAGGCCATTGAACATCACACCTTCGCACCCATGACCAAGGGCCCGATCCGCGTCAGCATCGTGGAGGATGATAATACCATCCGTGAAACACTCCATTCTCTGTTCATCTTCGAGGAAGGCATGGAGTCCTTCAGCGTGCACTCAAACGCCGAGGATGCCTTGATGCGCCTTCATGGGTCCTTCCCCGATGTGATCATCATGGACATCAACCTCCCGGGTCAGAGCGGGATCGACTGCGTGCGCCAGCTCAGCGAGCGCTGCACCGGCACCCAGTTCCTGATGTACACCGTGCACGATGACGATCATCGGGTCTTCGAAGCGCTCAAGGCCGGTGCCAATGGCTACATCCTGAAGAGCTCCACACCCGACCAGATCCTGGAGGCCGTGCGGGAACTGGCCGAGGGAGGCTCACCCATGAGCGCCCATGTGGCCCGCCGGGTGGTGCAACAGTTCCGACCCGTGCAGGACAGGTCCACCATCAGTGATGGCATGCTCTCCGATCGCGAGCATGGTGTACTGGAATTGCTGGCCCAGGGCCTTCTCTACAAGGAGATCGCCGAGCGTTTGGGCATCACCACCGGCACTGTCAAGCAGCATATCCACCGGATCTATGAAAAGCTGCACGTGCAGAACCGTACGGAGGCGGTGAACCGGTACTATGGTCGGTAGGACGCTTCGCTTTCTCATTTCCCCGACCAACGATCCACCGGCGAGGTGACATCCATCACTTGAGCGTATCACCCTCCCGATCATGACCGGCGCAATTCATCATAGGAAAAGGAAGCCAGTTTTGCCGTGGCGTTGACGCTACCGACAATGATGAGGTGCATCATCAGGAGGCCAGATCCCTATCCGACCTCCCCGACCAGGACCTCCCCCCGCAGATCGTGCTCGTTGGCCTCGGTGATGCGCACCTCGGCGAAATCACCGATCCTCAGGTAGTTGCCCTCCATGGGGATCAAAACCTCATTGTCCACCTCGGGCGAATCGAACTCCGTGCGGGCGATGTAATGCCCGCTCTCGGCCTTGTCCACCAGCACCTTGAAGGTGCGGCCCACCTTGGCCTGGTTCAGTTCCAAACTGATGCCGCCCTGCAGCTCCATGATCTCCTGGGCGCGTTGCTCCTTCACCTCGGCGGGCACATCGTCGGCGAAGGTGTGGGCATGGGTGTCCTCCTCGTGGCTGTAGGTGAAAGCACCCAGCCGGTCGAAGCGCATGCGCTCGATCCACGCGAGGTTGTCGTCGTGGTCGGCCTGTGTCTCGCCGGGGAAACCGCTGATGAGCGTGGTGCGGATGGCGATGCCGGGGACCTTGTCGCGGATGGTATTGACGAGCGCTTCGGTCTTCTCCTGCGTGATGCCGCGGCGCATGCGCGTGAGCATGCGGGTACTGCCGTGCTGCAGGGGCATGTCCAGGTAGTTGCACACATTGGCCCGGTCGCGCATCACGTCCAGCACTTCCATGGGGAAGCCGCTGGGGAAGGCGTAGTGCAGGCGGATCCAGTCGATGCCCTCTACGTCGCTCAGTCGGGCCACGAGTTCATCGAGGTTGCGCTTCTTGTTGATGTCGAGGCCGTAGTAGGTGAGGTCCTGCGCGATGAGGATGAGCTCCTTCACGCCCTGTCTGGCCAGGTTCTGCGCGTTGGTCACCAACTGCTCCATGGGCGTGCTCGCGTGCTTTCCGCGCATCAGCGGGATGGCGCAGAAGGAGCACTTGCGGTCGCAGCCCTCGCTGATCTTGAAGTAGGCGTAGTGGGCAGGTGTCGTCAACAGGCGCTCCCCCACCAGTTCATGTTTATAGTCGGCCTTCAGTGTCTTCAGCAGTCGGGGCAGGTCGCGGGTGCCGAACCAGGCGTCCACCTGGGGGATACCGTCCTTGAGCTCCGGGCCGTAACGTTGGCTCAGGCAGCCGGTGACGTAGACCTTCTCCACCTCGCCGCGGTCCTTGGCACCGGCCCAACTGAGGATGGTGTCGATGCTCTCCTGCTTGGCGTTGTCGATGAAACCGCAGGTGTTGATCACCACCACGTTGTGGTCATTGGCCTCGCTCTCATGGTCCACCGCAATGCCGTTGGCCTTCAGCTGGGCCATCATCACCTCGCTGTCGAAGGTGTTCTTCGAGCAGCCTAGGGTGACCACATTGACCTTGGTCTTCTTGAGGGTACGGGCTTTCATGCGCTGGGCAGCGGGCGTGTTACGGGGCGGCAAAGGTACCGGAAAGCCGCCTGGGACCGATGGAAAGTACCTGAAGTCCAGTGCTCCGCAGGGCGAACCTTCCCGATCGGGGATGCGTAGGACGGCCACACGAACTGGACCGCATGGCCCCCGCCGCCACCAACAGCACACGCTACATCGATCTCCTGCGCCTGCGCAGCGAGCGCCGTATGCTGCTGATCATGAGCCTGGCCATGTCGGGCTTCGCGTTGTTGTGGTCGGTCTGGTGCGCTTTCCAGGGCCTGTTCATGCAGGCGTGGGTGCCGATGGGTTACATCCTGGTGGCACTGTCCGCCATGGTCGCCATCCGCTATCCCGGTACCGAACGTTGGGGGCGGCACCTGCTGCTGCTCGCCGGCATCCTGCTACCCTTTGTGTTCCAAGCCACCTTGGGCGGCCTTTCCAAAAGCGGCATGGTGATGCTCTGGAGCCTGCCCAGCCTGGTGGCTGCGGTGAACGTGGCCAGGGGCTCCAATCGGTACGGCTACATCCTGCTGATCGGGGCCTGCCTGAGCATGTTCGCACTGCACGACCCCGTGTTGTTCGACCCCTTCCCCTTGGGCGCACAGGACCAGGGTCTGCTCCTGGCGTTCAATTTGAGCGCGAGCATGTGCGCCAATTTCTTCCTGGCCGACCGCATGCTCAACGCCCAACGCCTCCTGCGCAAGCGCTTGCTGGCCATTCAACGCGAAGCGGAAGAGCGGGCCTTGCGCACACTGGAGGAACGGAACAACGAGATGCAGCAGAGCCTGGACTACGCGGGCCGCATCCAACTGGCGCTCTGGCCGGACCAGGGCCGGATGAACACCCTGTTCGACCGGATGATCGTACACTACCGCTCCAAGGAAGCGGTGGGCGGCGACCTGATCTGGCACGCCCGGGTGGACGACCGCAGCTACTTCATGGTCATCGACTGCACGGGACACGGCGTGCCGGGAAGCCTGATGAGCATGCTGATCCACGGCCTGCTGAACGAGATCGTGCACACCTACCGCAATCTCTCTGCCGCGCAGCTCCTGCGCAGGGCGCAACAACTGCTGAACGACCGGCTGGACCGGGAACGCACTGGCAACACCGATGGCGCCGAAATGGCGGTGCTCTGCTTCGAGCACTCCACGAACCGGGTTTCCTGCAGCGGACTGGGCTGTGGCATCATCGTGCAGCAGGAGGAAGGCATGCACCACTTCCGCAGCCACAGCAGCAATGCCTCGCTGTTGACCGAGATGCGGCTCAATTCCTTGAAGGAGCACCTGATCACCATCACGCCGAGCACCCGCCTGTTCATGTACACGGACGGTATGGTGGACCAGTTCTGTGCGAAGGACCAGCGCAAGTTCAATCGGTCGCGCCTGGAGTCCACGCTGAACGATGCCGCGCACCTCCATCCGGAGGCCCAAATGAAGCACTTGCTGCATGTGTTCGACGAATGGAAGGGAAACACCCCATTGATCGATGATGTGCTCTTTGTGAGCATGGTGCCGGCCGCCTGCTGGCAAACACGCATCAGTTCGGAACAAGGCAATGAGGCGGCGGCATGACCCCGAAGTTCCCCATGGAAGACCAATTCGCCCCCCTTGTATGAGCACCGAGAACAGTGTGATCCAGTACTCGGGGCTGTTGGATGATGACATCCGCGTGCATCTCATCGAGTTGCTGCAGTCGGCCGGCAGGTTGAACCTGGCCTCGCGCAAGGAGTTCAAGCGCCTGTTCACCGTGGCGATCGAAATGCTCGACAATGCCCAGCGGCACAGCAGTGCAGGACCGGTATCCTTCCAATGGAGCCAGACCGACGACCGTATCACGTTGAGCCTCACCAATCTCGCGTTGCGCTCAGCGGCCATGCGGCTGGAATCCATCGTGGCCCAGTTACGCGGCATGACGGAGGCACAGCTCATCGCGGCCTTCAAGCTTCAGCTCAGCGACCCGGCTTTCGGGGAGAACGGTGGCGCCGGTCTTGGCCTGCTGCAGATCGCCCGCAAGGTGAAGGGCAACATCACCACCCGCATCGAGGCCACGGATCAAGAGCACTACCGCTGTCATTGTGAGATCAGCGCCCCCCTTACCCCTGCCCAAGCAGCATGAGGAACCTGCACATACCCGGCACACCCACCACACCCGAGGTGCATTTCGACCTGATGGACGTGTGTTTCACGATCTCGGGCCGTTCGGTTCCCAGTAACGCCCACGCCTTCTATGCGCCGTTGCTGCAATGGTTGGATGAGCATGTCCACCTCATGCCCGTGGGCTCTGTGGTCACCTTCGACCTGGAATACTTCAACACCTCCTCGCTGAAGGCCCTGTATCAGATGCTGGAACGATTGAGCCTCCGGATGAGGCACCATCGCGACATCCGCATCGAGTGGAGGACCGAAGCGGACGATGACCAGGTGCAGGATGTATGCGCCTACTTCGTGGAGCAGTTGGGTATCCCGATGGACATCATCGAGCGGCCGGAGGACGACCAGGCGATGGCCGGTTGAACCGCGGTCGGGGCCTCAGCCCTGTTTGAACAGGGCCTCCACAAAGGCCTTCTTGTCGAACACCTGCAGGTGGTCGATCCCCTCACCCACCCCGAGGTACTTGATGGGGATGTTGAACTGTTCGCTGATGCCGATGGCCACACCGCCCTTGGCCGTGCCATCGATCTTGGTCAGCGCCAACGCGGTGACATCGGTGGCCTTGGTGAACTGCCTGGCCTGTTCGATGGCGTTCTGCCCCGTGCTGGCGTCCAACACCAGCAGCACTTCGTGGGGCGCATCGGGGATCACCTTGCGCATCACGTTGCGCACCTTGGTGAGCTCGTTCATCAGGCCCACCTTGTTGTGCAGGCGACCGGCGGTATCGATGATCACGATATCGGCCCCGCGGGCCTTGGCGCTCTCCACGGTGTCATAGGCAACGGCGGCCGGGTCGGCGTTCATGCCCTGCTGAACCAAGGTCACCCCCACGCGCTCGCTCCAGATGCGCAATTGGTCCACCGCGGCGGCCCGGAAGGTGTCAGCGGCACCCAGCACCACCTGTTTGCCCTCCTTCTTGAAGGCATGGGCCAGCTTGCCGATCGTGGTGGTCTTGCCCACGCCGTTCACGCCCACCACCATGATCACGTAGGGCTTTATGGCGGGATCCACCGGCTCGGGGTCCTTCATCAGCGCGGCGATCTCCTCCTTGAGCAGGGCGTTCAATTCGCCCGTCCCCACGTACTTATCGCGCTTCACGCGGGCCTGGATGCGTTCGATGATGCGCAGGGTGGTGTCCACGCCCACATCACTGCTCACGAGGATCTCCTCGAGCTCATCCAATACCTCATCGTCGATGCTGGTCTTGCCGGCAATGGCGCGGGTGATGCGACCGAACAGACCGGTGCGCGAGCGCTCAAGGCCATCATCCAGGGCCTGCTTCTCGGCGGCCTCCTGGGTCGCCTCCTTCTTCTTGCCGAATAATCCGAAAAGTGCCATGCCTGGGCATTATGCTCAAAAAGGCCATCCCGGTGTCGGGACGGCCTTTTTGACGATTGTGTGCGGAAGGATTACTTGCCGCTGATCAGTTTCTCAGCATCATCGGTGGGCACGACCTGCTCCACGAAGGAGTAGCCGCGATGGCCGTCCTTCTTCATCATGCGGATGACCTTGGTGAAGGTCTTCGCATCGGCTTTCTTCAGGGTTGCAACGGTCTTCTTAGCCATGGCTTACTTGATCTCTTTGTGAACAGTGACGCGGCGCAGGATGGGGTTGTACTTCTTCAGCTCCATCCGCTCGGTGGTGTTCTTGCGGTTCTTGTTGGTGATGTAACGGCTGGTGCCGGGCAGTCCCGAGTTCTTGTGCTCGGTGCATTCCATGATCACCTGGATGCGGTTGCCTCTCGCTTTCTTGGCCATTGTTCAGCGTGTTGTGGGTCCGTTGGTCAGGCCGTGTAGAAGCCCTTCGCCTTGGCGCGCTTCAGCGCTTCGGCAAGACCGATCTTGTTGATGGTACGCATGCCGTTGGTGCTCACCCGGAGGCTCACCCACTTGTTCTCCTCGGCGAGGAAGAACTTGCGGTCCTGCAGGTTGGGCGCAAAGGTGCGCCGGGTCTTGATGTTCGAGTGGGACACCTTGTTGCCCGTGATGACGTGCTTACCGGTGATCTGACAGACCTTGGACATGGCGATTCTGATTACAGGGGTGCAAATGTAGAGAGATCTTTTGGATATCCCATGCCCGGCCCCTCCTTTATGGAAGTTCCGTCCACGATCGTTTGTCAGCAGCCACCGGGGCACGGTCCTGGGCGTCGAGTGCTTTGCGCAGCAGGTCCAGCGCTGCCAGGGCACTGCGCTTGATCACCAGGTCGCGTGTACCGGGGAAGAAGCCCTTGAAGGACCGCACACCGTAGGGGCCTGCCACGGCCATCCAAACGGTGCCCACGGGTTTCTCCTCCGTGCCCCCTTCCGGACCGGCCACCCCGCTCAGGGCGATGCTCCAGTCGGTGCGCAGGGCCTCGCGCACACCCTGGGCCATGCGTTCCACCACCGGTTCGCTCACGGCGCCGTTCAGCTCCAGCATGTCGCTGGGGATGCCCAGTTCCTCCATCTTCACGGCGTTGGCATAGCTCACCACGCCCCCGATGAAGTAGGCCGAACTGCCCGGAACGCCGGTGACCAGGTGGCTCACATACCCCCCTGTGCAGCTCTCGGCCAGGGAAAGGGTCTGACCCCGTTCCTTCAACCGGTGCCCCACCACCTGCTCCAGTCGGGCATCGCCCTCCCCGAAGATCAATTCGGGGATCAGGCGATACAGCTCCTCGGCCTTGTGGTCCACCCGGGACCGGGCGCCCACCGGGTCGTTGTTGGCGTAGGTGCTCAGGCGCAGTTTCACCAGACCGGGACTGGGGAGGTAGGCCAGTTTGATGCCGTCCACGGCCAGGCTGTCCTCCCATGCTGCGATGCGCTGGGCCAGATGGCTTTCGCCCAGCCCGGTGGTGAGCATGGTGCGGTGCACGATGGTGGGCGGCTCGAAACGCTTCACCAGCATGGGCAGCACGTGGCGCTCCATCATGGTCTTCATCTCGTATGGCACCCCGGGCATGCTCACGTACACCTTGCCGTCACGATCGAACCACATGCCGCTGGCCGTGCCGCGCACATTGGGCACCACGGTGCAGCTCTCCGGCAGGTCGGCCTGGGCCCGGTTCACCTCCAGCGCCTCCCGCCCGATGCTCTCGAAGAAGCTGGCGATGTGCGCCTCGATCTCGGGATGCCGCACCAGCTTGGTCCCGAAGAAGGTGCAGAGCGTGTGTTTGGTGATGTCGTCCTTGGTGGGCCCCAGTCCGCCGGTGATCAGCACCACGTCGGTCTCCGCCTCGGCCAGCGCGTCCAGGATCTCCTGCCGGTCGTCACCGATGGTGAGCACCCGCTTGGCCCGGATGCCGATGAGGGACAACTGCTCGCCCATCCACCCGGCGTTGGTGTTGATGGTCTGGCCGATCAGCAGCTCATCGCCGATGGAAAGAATGGTGGCGGTGATCTCGTGGGACATGGTGAGGGTCGGTGGTTGATGGCCCGACGCTTACAGGCCGCGAAGATCGCACGTCCGACCCTATTCCTCTGCGAAGCCGAACAACTGCTTTTTGTCCAGGCGCGTGACCGGACCCAGTTTCTCCAGCACCTTCAGGTCCATGGCCGACTCCTTGCCGATGACGCAGTAGTGGTAGGGCCGCCCCTTGATCTCCTTATCGAAGAAGGTCTTCATGTCCTCCAGGGTGATCGCCGGGATGCGCTCGTAGCTCATCTTCCGCACATCATAGTCAAGCCCCCGGCGTTGGGCGGCATCCCAGGTCCAGTAGATGTTCTCTTTGGTGATGCGGGTGCTGGCAATGACCTTCAGGGCGCTGGTCTTGGCGCCTTCGAACTGTTCGCGGGCCATGGGCATGTCGTTCATCAGTACCAGCATGGCGGCCACGGCATCGTTCAGCTTGTCGGCCTGGGTGCCGATGAAGGCCCGCACGTAGTGGGCATCCTCCTGCTTCGCCGGCGTGGTGTAGCTGGCGCTGGCACCATAGGCCAGGGCCTTGGCCTCGCGGATCTCCTGGAACACGATGCTGCTGAGGCCGCTGCCGAAGTACTCGTTGAACAGCGCGGCATAGGGCATCTTCTCCACGTCGAAGGCCTCCGCCTTGCTCACCAGCAGCATCTCGGCCTGCACCATGTCGTGATCGGCGAAGTAGACCTTGTTCTCCGTGGTGGCCAGTTCGGGATAGCGGCGTGGCGCGGGATAGGGCTTCAGGGTGGCCGGTGTGCGGTGGGCCTTCTTCAGCACGGGGGCCACGGCATCGGGCTCCATCCGGCCGTAGTAGAACACCTTGTGCTGGAAGCCCGTAAGGCCGTGGATGCGGTCCACCAGCTCAGCGCTGGTGAGCGAAGCGAGCCGCTCGGCGGAAAGCACATCGTTGAACGAGGAGGTGGGGCCGTACTTGGCGTAGTTGAGCAGACCGCCCTGGAGGATGGCGCTCTTGTTCTTCAGTTCATCCTGGCGCGCCTTGCCGATGTCGGCCACCAGTCCCTTCAGGGCCTCCTCGTTGGCCTGGGCATCGGCCAGCAAATGCTCCAGCAGGTCCACGCCCTGGGCCAGGTTCTGCTCCAGCCCGCTCAGGGTCACGAAGCAACGGTCCTCGCTGGCGGAAACGTTGATGGACAGCCCCAGCTTGAACAGTTCCTGCTGGAACGCGGCCGGCGTGTAGCGTGAGGTGCCCAGGTAGGGCAGGTATTCCAGCGCCACCTCCAGTTCGCGGTCGTGGTCCGTGCCCATGTCCAGGATGTAGCGCAGGCTGAACAGGTCGTTGGTGGGGTTCTTCACCACGGCCAGGTCCACCCCGCTGTTCAGCGTGCGGCGGGCGATGGCGCTCTTGAAGTCGATGAACTCGGGGGCGAGCGTAGCGCTGGGCACCTTCTCCCATTCGGTACGCCAGGCGCTCTGTCCGTCCCGCTTGATCTCGATGGGCGTGATCTTCGGCTTCGACACCTTGTGGGCGTCCTTGTTCTCGCCCGTGCGCTTCATCACGCTCACGTAGTTGGCGCCGAAGTGCGCCTTGGCGAAGTCCACCACCTGCTTCTTGGTGATGCGACCCATGCGCTCATGCAGCTCCACCACGTCCTTCCAGGGCTTCTGCAGGATGAAGGCATCGGTCATGGCGCTGGCCCGCAGGCTGTTGTTCTCGTTCCAGAAGCGGATCTGGCGCTGTTTCATGTCGTTCACCGCCGCCTCGATCAGCCAGTCCTCGAAGTTGCCCTTCTTCAGTTCCTCCAGCTGTGCCAGCAGCAGGTCGCGCACCTGCTCCAGCGTCTGCCCCTCCTTGGCCTCGCCGTGCAGCCCGAACTCGCTGTAGTCCGTCATGGTGCTTGCAAAGGCATACGCGTCCAGCACCTTCTGGGCCTGGATCACGTTCAGGTCCATCAGCCCGGCCTTGCCGTTGTTCATCAGTCCGTCGATGAGCTGCAGCATCATGCCGTGGTCGCTGTTCACCCCCTCGAAGCGCCAGGCGAGGTCCACCCACTCGGCCTCCGGACCGAACACCTCGGCGGTGACCGGTGCCGTGATGGGCTGTTCGGGCGTGAAGGTGAAGGCCGGCACCTCCCCGCGCTTCCAGGCACCGAAATGCTTGTCCACCAAGGCGACGGTGCGGTCGTAGTCGATGTCGCCGGCCAGGATCACGGCCATGTTGTTGGGCACGTACCAGGTCTCGAAGAAGCGGTGGATCTTCTCCATGCTGGGGTTCTTCAGGTGCTCACCGGTGCCGATGGTGGTCTGCGTGCCATAGGGGTGCATGGGGTACAGCAGGGCGTTCTTCTTCGCGTAGGCCTGCCGCCCGTCGTTGTCCTGGCCGCGGTTGAACTCCTCGTACACCGTCTCCAGTTCGGTGTGGAAGAGGCGCAGCACGCATTCCTGGAAACGCTCGCTCTCCAGCATCATCCACTTCTCCAGTTCGTCGCTGGGGATGTCGTTGATGTACACCGTGCGCTCATTGCTGGTATAGGCGTTGGTGCCCCGGGCGCCGATGCGCTTCACCATCTTGTCGTACTCGTTGGCCACGGCATGGCGCGAGGCCAGCAGGCTCAGGCTGTCGATGCGGCGGTAGAGGGCGTCGCGCTCGGCCTCGTCCGTGGTGCCGCGCCGTTGCTCGTAGGCGTCGCTGATCTGCTTCAGCAGCACCTGCTCCTGAGCCCAGTCGGCCGTACCGATCTTGCTGGTGCCCTTGAAGAGCATGTGCTCCAGGTAGTGGGCCAGGCCGGTGGCGTCACTGGGGTCGTTCTTGCTGCCGGCGCGCACCGCGATGTTGGTCTGCACACGGGGGGCATCGGGGTTGCGGCTCAACCACACCTGCAGGCCGTTGTCCAGCGTGTAGATCCGCGCCTCCAGCGGGTCGCCGGGCACCGTGGTGAAGGTGTAGGACCGCTGGGCGAACAGCGTGGTGGCCGCCAGGAAGGACAGGGCAAGCAGGAGCGTATGGCGCATGATCTCAGGAATGGGGCGGTGAAGTTGCGGAAAACAACACGTCCTCCGGCGATCCTGTTCAACCGCAGGACCCACCGCCCGCCCCAAGGCCGACCAAGTACCTCGCACGGTCCGGCGCAACACGGACATCCTTCGATGATGAGCAACTCATCATCTGATCATCTCATCATCTGAGCGTCCGACCCCTGCCCTACCCGTGCATGGTCGGCGCGGTGCCGTAGCGCGCGATCACCTCCGCCTCATAGGCGAGGAACTCCTTCCAGCGGGCATCCACATCCACCTTGCCCCCGAACTGGCGGGCGAAGCCGATGAAGGTGGTGTAGTGACCGGCCTCACTGATCATCAGTTCGCGGTAGAAGCTGCGCAGTTCGGGGTCCTGCACCTCCTCGGTCAGCACCTTGAAACGCTCGCAACTGCGGGCCTCGATCATGGCACTGAACAACAGGCGGTCCACCAGGCGTTCCTCCCGGCCGCCGTCCTTGCGCACGAACTGCATCAGCTCGTTCACGTAATTGTCCTTGCGCTCCGGGCCCAGTGTCCATCCCCGGGCGTGGATCTTCTGCAGCACCTGGCCGAAATGGTCCAGCTCCTCCTGCGCGATGCGGGTGAGCTCGCTGACCAGCTCGCTCAGCTCCGGATGCCGCACGATCATGCTGATGGCATTGCTGGCCGCCTTCTGCTCACACCAGGCATGGTCGGTCAGCAGTTCAGCGAGGTCCTGGCGGACGAGTGCCGCCCAGCGCGGGTCGGTGGGGAGTTGGAGGCCGAGCATGGTTGCAAAGGTGGGAGCTTCGATGCAAGCGAGCGGCAATGCGGAGTCGGTCCGTGCTGCACAAAGCGATGAACAGTTACCTTGGATGGGAATTCAAAGGACGGCGCAAGCGCACATCCCAAGAGCCATGAGAGCAACAAGCTTCTTTGCCTTCGCCTTCGCATTGACCTGCGCAGCGCATGCGCAGCCGACCTTCATGAGGCTCATTACGGCGGCGACCAGCTACACATTCGATCTGAATGTATTGCCGGGCCAGAACATTATTGCACCCTTGGGTCAGACCGTATTTATGGATCCAGAAGGGCATGTGCAGCATGTGAGCGTCATCTATAGCGGCGGCACGTATGGGGTGCAGACGCTGAAAATGGTGTCGCCCAATGAACTTCTCTTTACTACAGCCACGCAGGCCACGACGTGCCCATCCAGTGGTTCCAACAGCCTATTGCATCCGGTGGTCGGCAAGATGGATACGCTGGGAAGCACACAAATGGCGCGCAAGTATGAGTTGAACAACGGCATCTGCAATGCAACACCAGGCAGGTTTGAAGTAACTAACGACAAAGGCGTCATTACTTGGGGCCGAGAGAAAACCTTCTATGCCCTACGGGTCGACAGTCTCTTGGAACCTGTTTGGACGCGAAAGATCGAGCGCTCTGGGGGCTTCCAGTTCATCAAAGAACTGCCCAACGGTGATCTGCTCGCTGGTATCAACATGGATACTGCGGGAGTGGTGGTGGCCCGCATGGACGCAGACGGCAACTTCCTTTGGAGCAAGAGTTACATGCGCCCCGGGGGCATGATCCACGACGCCTTGATCGAGTCGGACGATTCGTTCATCATCACCGGCTATACCGATAGCACACAGGTGCTCTTCACCGAGCCACTGCCGCCCACCTTTCAGCCCAAGCTTTTCATGATGAAACTTGATGGCGATGGAGAGGTGCAATGGTGCAAGGGGTGGTACAGCACACCCTTCCTGTGGTACACTGGCAGACCGTCGAAGATCAGAAGAACGCTGGATGGACAGTACGCCGTGCTCGCTACTCTTGGGGCACCCCAGAACAATTTCAACTACCACCCCTTCCTGATGAAGACCGACACCAATGGCGACACATTGTGGACGCGCGCAGTGGGAGAGAATGGATACGTCTACATCGCCCAGGACCTGCTCGCCCATTCGGATGGGAGCTACATGCTCAGCGGGCTCATCTATGGGGATCTGCCAGGAGATGCGAGCAAATTCATCTACAAAACGGATTCCTTGGGCCGGTTCGATTGCCTAGAGCATCCGAACCCCTTGCAGGTCTCTGATCTCTTCCCGGCGGACAGCAGCTTTGTACTGACAAGCACTACAAGTCTGGCCACGGCAACGACGATCTTGGTGAACGACAGCATCCTAGACCCGAATATTTTCACCACCTACGACGGCTGCACCTTCACGACCAACCTACCGCCACAAGACCCGCGAACACGCCGCAAGCCGTCCATCCGCCCCAACCCCAACACCGGCCGCTTCACTCTCTCCTTCCCCGACCCGCTGCAGCGCGATACCTACTACTCCGTCCTCGACGCCACCGGCCGCCTGCTGTACCAGCGGCCCCTGCCTGCTGGCGGCACCGAGGAGGACATCGACCTGAGCCGCTTCGGCCGTGGCACCTATATCCTTCGCATCACCGACCCCGATGGGCAGCGGAACGAGCGGGTGGTGGTGGAGTGAGGACTGGAGCGCATGTTCCTGACCACAGGCTTGTACGGAGTTGCCCCAACCACTGGTCTACCTTCGCCCCTGCCGATCCGTGGTCCAGGTGTCCTGCACCCGATCGAACAGGCCGGCACCCTTCCTCCCATGCATCGTTTCCTCCTCCCCTTCTTCGCCCTGGTGCTTTGCTCACCAACAGCGCATGCACAGACCATTACCCGTTTCGCCCCGCACTGGAAGGTGGGCGATGAACGCACCGCCACCACCACCCGGCACGAGGTGGAGATGAAGTACGGCGAGGTGGAGGAGGACAGCACCTACAGCATGGACACTCACTTCAAGGTGCTGAGCGAGGATGCCGACAGCTACATGTTGGAGGTGCGGTATGCCAATGTGGCGATGCGCATGGCCGCCGAGTTCCATGAGCGCATCGACGAGGAACTGAAGGCCTACCAGGACCTGGAGCTGAAGTACAGGGTGGACAAGGTCACCGGCGAGGCCGACCTGACCAATTGGAAGGAGGCGAAGGCCTTCATGGACAAGGGCATCAAGGCCATCACCACCACGGTGAAGAAGAAGGACCCGGATGTGGCCCCTTTCCTGTCATTGGTCTTCGCGCCCCTCCAGCAGGCCTTCGAGAGCAAGGAGAACATCGAGGCGTACATGTCCACGGAGATCAACTACCTGCTCTTCCCCTTCGGCAAGGACTTCGTGCAGGGCGACACGCTGCGCATCGTGGAAACGGCGCCGAACCCCTTCAACCCGCGGGACAGCGTGAGCCAGACCACCCTGACCTGGCTGCAGGACAGCGACGGCGCCGGTGGCCGCAGCGACATCCACAGCTCCGTGCTGCTGGACCTCAGCGGCTTCAAGTCGATGATGACGGACATGATGCGCAAGATGGGCAGCTCCTTCGGTGCGGCCGATAGCACCCTGCAACGCCAGGAGCGCGAGATCGCCGAGCTCGATTTCAATGTCACCAACTCGATGGTCATCGTGCTGGAGGAGGCCAGCGGCTGGCCCCTGTCCGTGGTGCAGCAGGCCCTGGTCACGGGCAGCGACCCCAAGGGCATACGCGAGAAGTCGGTGACCGCGACGGTGCAGGTGCGGTAGCACAGGGCATTCATCGCAGGACACGGAAAAGCCCCCGGATCGCTCCGGGGGCTTCTGTCCTTCGTCGGTTCAGGTCCGTGCCCTCACCATTCCCGGCATTGGTCCTTCGATCAAGCGCGATCGAAGCGATCGAGTTCCATCACCTTCACCCAGGCCTTCACGAAGTCCTTCTCACATGCGACCGGCCTGTTGGAGAAAGGCACGGATGTGCGCTACATTGATACCCTGCTTTGCAGAGCTCCAGCAAAACGACCGAGACCTGCCGGCAGGCAGGTCCACACCCATGTCAGCACCAAGGCCATCAGCAAGATCAGCCGTCCTGTGGACAACTTGGACCTGTGTACGCTTTTATGGCTCTACCTTCCCCAATAGAAAAAGATTACAGAACCCCGCGTTTCAAACGAAGAAGAACTAAATATGACTAAGATACAATCATATATATAGCACAATAAGTAATGAAATCTCATACACTAAAAATTATTACACCTCTTGTAATCACTCTATTAATGCTTGCTGGATGGTTCATCCCTTTCGAATACAATAACGAAGGCTATTGTTCTGAATCTCAACTGTACCGATATCAATTTGGCGTGTATGCCTGTGAGTATAATGCTGAAGCTCATCCTGACTTTCAATGCTGGGACAAGCTGGGTGGTTTTATGAGCTATATAGGGCTGAAGGAACTGGAATGTGAAGCAAGAATGAATAACAATTCTGACAATGAAACCATTGATGTCAGATCGATACAGGACACTTTAACAATTATCAGATCGACATTACAACCAGATTTTTCCGATTTTGAAATTTTGGACTGGGTAGGTGGCGATATAAATAAAGACGAGAAAGGAGATCTCGTTGTTTTAATTGACATAGCCGGACAAAGGACCGTCTGTCTCATTGAAGCCGTAGCTGATGATCCTCTCGTCCTTAAGGTCGCCCAACAGAACAGCAGCCTTATTGAATGCTCGGACTGCGGTGGTGCTGGAGTTGGAGACCCGTATCGAAGCATCGAGATCCACAATAATGAGATCACATTCAAACAACTTTTTGGATCTTGCTGTAAAGATGAAGAGTCGACAACTTTTGAATACAATGAAAGTTTGAAGGACTGGTTTCTTCCAAAAAGGGAAAAGATCAGTTCTTGCTGTCATCAAGATGAAAGTGAAGGAACTAAGACTACTACAATTACTGAAACAATAGAAGATTTCGGCTCGATCAGATTTAGTGATCGTTGATAAAGAAGTCTTTTACACCTTGCATAGTGCATACACTTCGGGGGAAGCGCCCTACACTTCCCGTTGGCCGATCCAAAGCGCTACCCACTGCATGAAAAAGGCGGCCCACTGGGGCCGCCTTTTTCATTCTCAGAGTATCACAAAGACCTACTTCTTCACATCGAAGCGATCGAGGTCCATCACCTTCACCCAGGCCTTCACGAAGTCCTTCACGAACTTCTCCTTGGCATCGGACTGAGCGTACACTTCGCTGATGGCGCGGAGCTGTGAGTTGCTGCCGAAGATGAGGTCCACGCGGGTACCGGTCCATTTGCGGTCGCCCGTCTTGCGGTCGTGGCTGCCGTAGATGCCCTCTTCTCCTGCCTTCGGTGCCCACGCGTTGCGCATGTCCAGCAGGTTCACGAAGAAGTCATTGCTCAGCACGCCCACCCGGTCCGTAAACACGCCGTGTTTGCTGCCACCAGTGTTGGCGCCCAGCACACGCAGGCCACCGATCAGCACCGTCATCTCGGGGGCGCTCAGGGTGAGCAATTGTGCACGGTCCACGAGCATCTCCTCCGGTGGTACAGTGTAGCTCTTCTTCTGGTAATTGCGGAACCCATCGGCTTCGGGCTCCATCACTGAGAAGCTCTCCACGTCGGTCTGCTCCTGGCTGGCATCGCCGCGGCCGCTCGTGAACGGCACGGTGATGTTCTGACCCGCATCCTTGGCGGCCTTCTCCACAGCAGCGCTTCCACCCAGCACGATGAGGTCGGCGATGGACACCGTCCTACCACCGGCGTTGAATTCCTTCTGGATCGTCTCCAACACCCCGAGCACCTTGCCCAGATGTGCGGGATCGTTCACCGCCCAGAACTTCTGGGGCGCCAGGCGGATGCGTGCACCGTTGGCACCGCCACGTTTGTCACTACCGCGGAAGGTGGATGCGGATGCCCAGGCCGTGCTGACGAGTTCGCTCACACTGAGACCGGATGCGAGGATCTTGTTCTTCAGTTCAGCCACATCGTTGGCATCGAGCACGTGTCCAGCGGGGATGGGATCCTGCCAAATGAGGTCCTCCTTGGGCACTTCGGGGCCGAGGTAGAGGCTCTTGGGGCCCATGTCGCGGTGCGTAAGTTTGAACCACGCGCGAGCAAAAGCATCAGCGAAGGCCTGTGGGTCCTTGTGGAAGCGGCGGCTGATGGGCTCGTAGATGGGATCGAAGCGCAGGGATAGATCCGCCGTGGTCATCATCGGAGGATGCTTCACGTTCGGATCGTGCGCGTCAGGGATCATGTGCTCGGGCTTGCAATCCTTCGCACGCCACTGGTGCGCGCCGGCCGGGCTCTTGGTCAGTTCCCACTCATAACCGAAGAGCATGTCGAAGTAACCGTTGTCCCACTTCGTGGGGTTCGGTTTCCACGCACCTTCCAGACCGCTGGTGGTGGTGTGCACGCCTTTGCCCGTACCGAACTTGTTGATCCAGCCGAAGCCCTGCTCCTCGATGGGTGCTGCTTCGGGCTCGGGTCCCACGAGCTTGGGATCTCCGGCGCCGTGCATCTTGCCGAAGGTGTGTCCCCCGGCCGTGAGGGCCACGGTCTCTTCGTCGTTCATGGCCATGCGCTTGAAGGTCTCGCGCACATCACGACCGCTGGCCACGGGATCGGGGTTGCCGTCCGGTCCCTCGGGGTTCACGTAGATCAGGCCCATTTGCACGGCCGCAAGCGGATCCTCCAGATCGCGCGCGCCGGAGTAGCGGCTGTTCAACTTGTCGCTGGTGGCGAGCCACTCCACTTCGGAACCCCAGTAGATGTCCTCTTCCGGAGCCCAGATGTCGGCACGGCCGCCACCGAACCCGAAGGTCTCGAAGCCCATGCTCTCCATGGCCACGTTGCCAGCGAGCACGAAAAGATCGGCCCAGCTCACACTGTTGCCGTACTTCTGTTTGATCGGCCACAGGAGGCGGCGCGCCTTGTCCAGATTGCCGTTGTCCGGCCAGCTGTTGATGGGTGCGAAACGCTGGTTACCCGTGCCTGCGCCGCCACGCCCATCGGCCGTGCGGTAGGTGCCGGCCGCGTGCCAGGTCATGCGGATCATGAGGCCACCGTAGTGTCCCCAATCCGCCGGCCACCACTCCAGAGAGTCGGTCATCAATTGGGTGAGGTCGGCCTTCAACGCTTTGTAGTCGACCTTCTTGAAGGCTTCCGCATAGTTGAACTCCTCGCCCAGCGGGTTGGAGGCCGGAGCGTGTTGGTGCAGGATGCCGAGGTTCAGAGCGTTCGGCCACCAGTCGCGGTTGCGCGTACCGCGTCCGGCCACTGGGTTGCGCATGGCACCGTGGATCACGGGGCACTTTCCTGCGCTGCTGTTGTTCAATTCGCCGAGTTCGGCTCCACCGTGCTTCTCGCCGTTCTTCTTATCATTCGCCATTCGGGTCGGTCTTTGGTGATCGTGTAAGATGTCGGGATCGGCAGGATCCCGGTCGTTGTGTTCGTTTCAGGTCAATTGGCACTATAGGCCCGCAGCATCCACAGGTCCTTCTCCATGGCCGTGATGTTGTCGCCCACCAAGGTGGCCGTGGCCTCATCACCCGCCGTTGCGCTCAAGGTAAGAACCCCTCGCTGCAGAGCGATGAGAACCGTCATGTCGCCCATCACGCAGGCCACCGTGGCCTTGGAACCGGTGAGGTCGCGTTGCTCCTTCACGGCGCTGGCCTTGAGGTAGGCGCTGTAGGTGTGCAGGGGCCGTCCCTCCAAGGTGAGGATGCGTTCGGCGAGGTTGTCGATCACCAATTGGGCCTTGGTGTAGAGCTCCTCAAACTTGGCGTGCAGTTCGAAGAACGTGGGACCGGTGATGTTCCAGTGGCAGCCGCGCAGGTTCTGGTAGTGCACCTGATAGGTCGCCAGCAGTTCGTTCAGGGAGGCCACGAGTCCTTCGCTCTGCTTCAGGTCCAAGCCGATGGCATTGGTCCGGCTGCTGGTCTTCGTCTTCTTCTTGCTCATAGCCCGCGAAATTATCCGCCCCTTTCACATAGAACAAATTGATAATTTCGATGCTCCAATAGTTTACGTCGATCATGACCCTGCAACAGCTCCACTACCTCGTGGCCCTGGACGACCACCGCCACTTCGTGAAGGCCGCGGAGGCCTGCTTCGTCACGCAGCCCACGCTCACCATGCAATTGCGGAAGCTGGAGGAGGACCTGGACGTGGAGCTCTTCGACCGCCGTTCGCAGCCGGTGCGCCCCACGGAGGTGGGTGCCCGCGTGATCGCCCAGGCGCGGGTGCTGCTGCGTGAGGCCGACCAACTGCAGGCCCTGGTGAAGGAACTGCACACGGGTATCTCGGGCACCTTCCGGGTGGGCATCATCCCCACGCTGGCGCCCTACCTGCTGCCCCTGTTCCTCCCGCGCTTCGCCACGGAGCACCCGGACATCCGGCTGGTGATCGATGAGCGCAAGACGAGCCGGATCCTGAAGAGCCTTCGGCGTGGCGAGCTGGACCTGGGCATTTTGGTCACCCCGGTGGACGCCGGCGAATTCGAGGAGGTGGCGCTCTTCCAGGAGCCCTTCCTGGCCTACCTGCCCAAGGGCCATGCGCTGTGGCGAAGGAAGAAGCTGGACCTCATCGATCTGCAGGAACAGTCGATGTGGGTGCTGGGCGAAGGGCACTGCTTCCGCGAGCAGGCACTGAGCCTGTGCGACCGCCCCAGTTCAGCGGGTCACGAGAATGTGCTGTACGAGAGCGGCAGCATCGAAACGCTGAAACAGCTGGTGCGCAACGGCAGTGGGATGACGCTGGTACCCGAACTGAGCGTGGAGCCGGGTGATCCGCACGTGCGGCGCTTCGTGGCCCCCGAACCGGTCCGGCAGGTAAGCTTGGTGGTGCGCCGTCCCTTTGTGCGCCGCAAGTTGCTGGAGGAACTGGCCCGCTGCATCCGCCAGGCGCTGCCCATGTACGGCACGGCCAAGCGACGCGTGGTTCCACTGTCCTGAACGGGGCGTTCACGAACGACGTATCTTCAAGTGTGAGGCCCTACGAAGGACCACACTTGCCAAGCCGTCACATTACTGGCCTTCCATGCCGCCTTCGGGATCCGTTTCGTACTCCGTGGGCTCCACCACATCGGGCAGGCCGGTCTCGAAGAAGCCCGGGATGGTGCCCTTGTTCACGGCGATCTCCTTCACGGTGAAGGATGCCACGCCCATGGGTCCACCGCCCTGGGTGATGCTGTGCGGGAACATCACACCGGCCACGGCCTTGTAGTCGCCATAGGTGGTGGTGATGCGCATGTTGCGGCCCATCATGAACTTTTGTTCCGTCCGTTGCAGCTTCAGGCCGGTGGCGGCGTCGTAGTAGTCGGCCACCGTGGTGCCGTGCTGGGTCATCAGGATCACCTTGTAGGCCTCCTTGCCGTTCACCGTGGTGCGACCGGCGAGCACCTTGCGGTCCACAAAGCCGGTCAGCTCCATCTCGGGCACCGGTGCGGCGCTGAACATCAGGTCCTGCAGGTCCACGTCGGTCAGTTCCTCCTGCCCCTCCGGACCTTTGCGACCGGCACGCGTGCCGTCCAGCACCACCTCCTCCAGCACCATCGTTCCGGCACGGGCCTCGGAGCGGTACTTGCGACCGGGTGCATACCATTCGGTCACGGACAGTTCCTGCGCACCCATCGGGGCGTTCATCACGCGACGCAGGTCCTCCACCAGCGCCACCTTGCTGCGGCCTCCCAGGGCCTTCAGGTAGGCTTCGATCACCTCGTCGGCGGTGCGGTCGCTCACCGGGGTGATGTCCTCCTGCCAGGGTTTCCCGTTCTCGTCCAGTTCCAACACCGCATTGGACTTGTCGCGGCTCAGCGGCTCCAGCTTGTGGTACACCTGCTGCTTGTCGCCCACCACCAGGATCACAGCCTGATCGGGGTGCAGGAAGGCCTGTGCCGCGGCCTTGACATCGGCGGCGGTGATGGCCTCCAGGCGCTGCAGGTAGGTGGCGTAATGGTCCTCGGGCAGTTCGTTCAGGTAGGTGTTCAGAGCGAAGCGCGCCACGGTGCGGGGGTCCTCCAGGCTTCGGGCGAAACTGCCGGCCATGTAGCGCTTGGCGAGATCGAGTTCCTCGCTGGTCACCGGCTCATTGCGCATGCGCTCCAGTTCCTTGATGATCTCCGTCACCGCGCTGTCCGTCACCTCGGTACGCACGCTCACGCTGGCGTTGAAGTGGCCGTTGAAGCGGTCCGATTCCATGCTGGCATAGGCGCCATAGGTCCAGGCCTTGTCCTCGCGCAGGTTCTGCATCAGGCGGGCGTTGAAGACCCCACCTCCCAGGATGGTGTTCATCACCTGGGCCGACAGGGCGCGCAGGTCCTTGGGCTGCAGGTTCAGCGGGAATCCCACGCGGATCACTGACTGGGCTGATCCTGGGCGGTCCACCAACATCACGCGACGCACGCCGCTGGGCAGGGCCAGCTTCGGCATGACCCGCACGATGCCCAGTCCTTCCATGGTCACCGTGCCATCCTCGTTCTCCGTGGTGGCGGGCTTCGCTGGTTTCCAGTTGCCGAAGTGCTGGGTGGCAAGAGCCTTGGCCTCCTTCTCCGTGATGTCACCCACGAACACCAGGTAGCCCTTCTCGGGTCGGAAGAAATAGTCGTAGTAGCCCTTGATGTGCTTCACCGCGATGTTGCCCAGGGAAGCCTCCGTGGTCACCTCGCCATAGGGGTGCACCCGGCCATAGGTCACTGCGCGTCCCACCACCTCGGCGATGGCATCGGGATCATCCTTGCGCTGCTGGATCCCTGAGCGGGTGCGGGTGCGGGCGCTTTCGAACTCGCGTTCGGGGAAGGCGGGACGGGTGGCCACGTCCTCCACGAGTTGCATCAGCTCGGGCAGGTTCTTCTTGAGTCCCGAAGCGTAGAGCCCGTCGCTGGTGGTGGCCAGGGTGGCGCCCAGGCGGTCCACGTTCTCATCGATCTGGGCTTTGGTTCGCGTGGTGGTTCCGGTGGCGAGCAGTTCGCCCACCATATCGATGTAGCCGGCCTTGTCGCCCTGCACCACAGGAGGGATGTCGAAGCGCAGCTGCACGTTCACCATCGGCAGCTTGTGGTTCTCCACCACCAGGATGCGGAGACCGTTCTTCAGGGTGAAGGTGCTGTGGGCACCGAGGTTCACGGCGGGTGCCGGCCCTGGAGCGGGCGGACGGCTGCGGTCGATCTGTGCGGTCATCAATACCGGGGCGAGCAGGCCTGCCACGAGCATCACGCCCAAGCGGGTCGTACGGGTCGGAGGGGTCCTGCGGTTCATGGTTGTTGCTGGCTGAGCGGGAGGTAGTGCAGCACTACGCGGTCGCTGGTGGTGAAATAGGTGACGGCGGCCTGGCGCAGGTCCTCGGAGGTCAGTGCCAGATAACGGTCGAGCTCCTTGTTCACCAGTTCGGTGCCACCGAGCATGGTGTAGGCCGTGGCGAGGTTGCCCGCCACACCCGCCACACGGCCGTTGTCGGCGATGTACTCGGATTCCAACTGGGCTTTCAGCTTGGCCATCTCGGCCTCGGGCACGCCCTCCTTCTGGATCCGGGCAAGCTCAGTATCCATGGCGCGCTCCAGTTCCTTCACGTCCACTCCCGCGTTGGCGATGGCGAACATGATGGCGAGCCCGGGATGCTCGAAGGGCAGGCTGAAGGCACCCACGTACACCGCTTTCTGTTGTTCATCCTTCAGGGCCACGTTCAGGCGGGAGGAGTTGCCGTTGGAGAGCAGTCGGTTCACCAGGTCCACGGCGTAGAAGTCCTTGGTGCCGTTGGCCGGAATGCGGTAGGCCTGCACCACGGCGGGCAGCTGGATGCGGTCGTAGATCACGTCGCGGCGCTCACCCACCAAGGGCGGCTCCACCACGGTGGGCTGCACCACGTCCTTGCCACGGGGGATGCCACCGAAGTACTTCGCCACGAGCTCCTTGCAGCGGGTCGGGTCAATATCACCCGCCACCACCAGCACCGCATTGTTCGGCACGTAGAACTGCTTGTAGAAGGCTTGGTAATCCGCTTCGCTCGCCGCGTTGAGGTCCTCCATGAACCCGATGGTGGGCCACTGGTATGGGTGTTCGGTGTAGGCCCGTTTCAGCACCTCGATGAGGATGCTGCCGTAGGGTTGGTTCTCGTAGCGCTGGCGACGCTCCTCCTTCACCACCTCGCGCTGGGTGTCCACGCCTTTCTGGTCCACCTTGGCGTGCAGCATGCGCTCACTCTCCAGCCACAGTCCCAGCTCCAGCTGGTTGCTGGGCAGCACCTCGTAGTAATAGGTTCGGTCGCCGGTGGTATTGGCATTGAGCACGCCACCGGCCTTCTCCACGTGTTTGCTGAACTCGCCGCGGCCGATGTTCTCCGATCCTTCGAACAGGAGGTGCTCGAAGAAATGCGCGAACCCGCGGCGGTCCTTCTCCTCGTTCTTGCTGCCCACGTGGTACATCACGCTCACCGCAACGATGGGCGTGCTGTGGTCCTCGTGCAGGATCACGTGAAGACCGTTCTCGAGGTCGAACTCCGTGTATTCGATGGCGCGTGTCTGTGCGGCGGCGGGTGCAGCGAGCATGGTGGCCAGGGGGATCATGATCAGGTTCCTCATACCGAAAGGGGCTTCGGGTGAACGCCCGCATCGGCCAGAGGGCCGTGCGAACGGGTCGCTAAAGTAGGATGTGGAAGCCGGGGGGCAATGGCTGAAGGGCCTGGCATGACCTTCGGTACTGGGTCACGATCGTGGCAAAGCGGTCCCGATCGCCGATCGGTCCGGTGCCACGCTGCCCGGGTTCATGCACGACGATCCTTCACGCTGTAGCTTTGGGCAGATGGTCGCCTCCGCACCTCCCCTGTCATCGGCCCTGCGCACGCGGGTGCGGATCCGGGCCCTGCGCTACCTGTTCACCTTCACCGCCCCTGCGTTGGCAGTGGCAGCTTTCCTGGGGCACGGTTGGTGGACCTGGGCGCCGGTGCTGTACGCCTTCGGGCTGGTTCCATTGCTGGAACTGATCATACCCGAACGGCACCAGAACCTGAGCGATGAGGAGGAGCAGGCTGCGCTGAGCGATCCACTGTTCGACATCCTCCTGTACCTCATCGTTCCCGTGCAATGGGGCCTGCTGGTCCTGTTCCTGCTCACCGTGGATGAGGCGGGCCTGGCGCGCTGGGAGGTGGCCGGCCGCGTGACGAGCATGGGCATCCTGTGCGGCATCTATGGCATCAACGTGGCCCATGAACTGGGGCACCGGGTGAAGCGCTGGGAGCGCGACCTGACGCGGGCGCTGCTGCTCACCAGCCTCTACATGCACTTCATCATCGAGCACAATCGGGGGCATCACCGCCGGGTGGCCACGCCGGACGACCCGGCCTCGGCGCGCCTGGGCGAATGGCTTCCGCTGTTCTGGCTGCGGAGCGTGGTGTTCAGCTTCCTCAGTGCCTGGCACATCGAGAAGGAGCGGATGCGCAAGGCGGGCCACGCTGCCCTGGGCTGGCGCAACGAGATGCTGCAGGCCCTGGCCTGGCAAGCCCTGCTGCTGACACTGATCGGGCTGCTCTTCGGAGGCTTCGTGCTGGCCGCCTTCGTGGGTGCCGCGGCGGTGGGGATCCTGCTGCTGGAAACGGTGAACTACATTGAGCATTACGGTCTGCGCCGCACACGCAGTGCGCAGGGTGGATACGGGCGGGTTCAGCACGTGCATTCCTGGAACAGCGACCGCCTGATGGGCCGCCTGCTCCTCTTCGAACTGACGCGCCACAGCGACCACCATTGGAAGGCGAGCAAGAAATATCAGGTGCTGGACAGCCTCGAGGACGCACCGCAGCTGCCCACGGGATACCCCGGCATGATGCTGCTGAGCCTGGTGCCGCTGCTGTACTTCGCCCTGATGGATCCCCGCCTGGAGCGGATGGTGGCGTCGAACGCGGCCTTGGAGCGTGCTGCCTGATGGCGGTTGCATCCGGCTAAGAAATACCTTTGTTCGTCGAAAACCTGAAGCGGTTGGTGTGCGTAGAACCGGCCTCCAGCGTACCATGAGCACTGTCGAGACCGTCCAGGACCGCACCCTCACCCCCGCGGTGAAGGCCCTGATCCATGAACTGGTGCATCGTTTCGGCCGCAAGCGGAACGATCTGCTGGCGGATCGGGCGACCCTGCGCGAAAAGCTGTCCAGCGGCTCGGTGGAACTGCGGGAGGAGACGGCCCACGTGCGGCGCTCCGATTGGACCGTGGACGCCTTGCCGGACGCACTGCTCGAACGGCGGGTGGAGCTCATCGGCGGGGCGCACCGATCCGAACTGATCAACGGGCTGAACGCCGGTGCCAAAAGCTACATCGCCGACCTGTGGAACTTCACCCCGGGTGACACCTGGAACATGTTGCGTGCCCACCGCAGCCTGGAGCGCGCCTCCAAACTGGAACTGGCCTACCTCGATACGCAGGAAGGCCGCGTGCGCGTGAACCCGAGCACCGGCACCCGCCTGATGGTGGTGCCGCGTCCGCTCTATGCCATGGAAGGTGCCCTGCTGCTGGACGGCGAACCCGTGCCGGCCCCCTTCTTCGACCTGGCCATGCTGATGCACAACTGTGCCCACAGCTGGACCGAGAAACAGGGCGGAGTGTACCTCTACCTGCGCGACGTGCACGGTCATCTGGAGGCCCGCCTGTGGGCGCAGCTCTTCGACGCCGTGGAAGAACTGATGGAACTGCCGCGCGGCACCGTCCGGGCCACGGTGATGATCGACAGCATCGCCGGTGCACTGGAGGCCGATGAGATCCTCTTCGAACTGATGCATCACGCCGCAGGGCTTTCCGTGGACCCGCAGGGCTATGCGGCTGACCACATCGCCCTGTTCCATGGCCCGGACCGTGCGGTGCTGCCCGACCGTGAGACCATCGTCCTGAACGCCCCGATGCTGCGGGCGCTGAGCCTGCGCATCATCGGCATCTGTCATCGTAGGGGCTGCCATGCCATCGGTGCGCCAAGCTTCGTGCTTCCCCCCTTGGTGCGTGAACGCATGAAGGCCAGCTACCTGGAGATGCTGGGCGACAAGGAGCGCGAGGCGGTGGACGGTTTCGATGGCACCATCGTGGTGGACGGCGACTCGGTGAACCCCGCGATGGTGGAGTTCAACAAGAGCATGCCGCGCGCAAACCAGCTCTACTACCTGCGGAACGATGATATCCGCCCCACCGACCTCATCCAGCGGCCCGAAGGCGCCATCACGGTGGACAGTCTGGTGGGCATGATCCGGACGACGTTGCGGTTCATGGTGGAACGCGATGAGGGCCGCGGCTGGGTGATCCAGGGCGGCCGCAAGCACGACCGGTCCTCGTTGCGCCTGTCCTTGCGCCTCTTGTGGCAATGGAACCACAGCAGCGCCGGGGTGATCACCGCCACGGGGCTCGAGATCAGGGACCACCTGCTCCGTTTCCTGGTGCGGAAGGAAAGCGAAAAGATGTTCGCAGAAAGCGACGAGCACACACGCAAACTGGCCGCTGCTGCCGTGGTGCGCATGCTGGACATGGTGCTGGCGGAAGAGGTTCCCCTGGAGCCGATGTTCTGAGCGGATCCACTGCCGTTGACCGCACATCGCGCGCAACGGACCGTGCTGATGTCCCCCGCTCCTATCTTGGGTGCCTGAGATGAACGACATGAGCTGGATCTCCGTGGAGGTGCGACTGCCCGAAGATGGCGCACGCGTGCTGTGCCGGGTGCCCGGCAACGCGGTGTACCTGCCCGGCAAGACGGGCGCCACCGAACTGCGCGAAGTGGTGATCATGCGCTTCGCCCTGGACTTCTTCGTGAAGAACCCCAGTAAGACGGGCTACAACGGGCCGGCGCACTTCTGGCTGGGCGAGGGCACCAGCAACCGCTTCTTTGCGGAGGTGAGCCACTGGATGGCGCTTCCCACAGTAGAGTGACCAGTAACGGAAAAGGGTGCCAGGGTGCGGAACCGGTCCGCCTCCTGACACCCTTTCGAGCGTTGATGCGTTCTCCTACTTCACGATCTCCAGCAGCTCCACATCGAAGATGAGGGTGCTGTTGGCGGGGATCGCATCGCCGGGACCGCCGGATGGGCCGTAGGCCAGATCGCTGGGGATGTACAACTTCCACTTGCTGCCCACGGGCATCAACTGGAGGCCTTCCACCCAGCCGCGGATGACACCACCCACCGGGAAGGTGGCGGGCTGCCCCCGGTCCACGGAGCTGTCGAACTTGGTGCCGTCGATGAGGGTGCCGGTGTAATGGACGCTCACCTGGTCCTGGGCGGTGGGCTTGGGACCCGTGCCCATGGTCACCACTTCGTACTGAAGACCGCTTTCGGTGGTGATCACACCTGCCTTCTTGCCGTTCTCGGCCAGGAAGGTCTCACCGGCCACGCGGTTCTCCTCGCCCTTGGCCTGATCTTCGGCCATGCGCTTCTCCTGCAGTTTCATCATGTAGCCCTGCACCACCTGTTCCAGGGTGGCCTGGTCCATCATGGTGGCGCTGTCCAACCCGTCGCGCAGCCCCATGGCAATGGCGTCGATGTTCACGCTGTCCAGCTTGCCACGCTTGAAGTTGGCGCCGATGTCGGCACCGATGGCATAGCTCACGGAATCCATTTCATTGGTAAGGACTACCCGGCCTTTCTGGCCTTGGGAACAAGCGCTGAGGAAGGTCATCGCCAGCGCGGCGGAAGCGAAACGTACGGTCATGGAGTTGGAATGGGGCGCGAAGGTAACCATCCCGGGCTCAGCCGTTCACGCGGCAGCGACCTTGGCCAGGATCCGTTGCAGTTGGCGGTTGAAGCGCACGAAGCGCGGGAGGTCGCTGTGGTGCCCCTTGGGAAAGGTGAACATCTCGCGTTCAACGGTGGACGGCACCATGGAATAGAGCTTCAAGGCCGAATGGTAGGGCACCACATTGTCCCGCCGTCCGTGGAAGATGTACACCGGACACTGCACGCGCCGGATGGCCTTATCGTTGCGGAACGGATAGCGCAACAGCACCTTGTAGGGCAGGATGCGGAGGTAGGAGATCGCCACGTCATACAGATTGGCGAAGGGGGTTTCCAGGATCAGGACACTGGGCCTGTTGTTGGCAGCCACCGGGGTGGCCAGCGCACTGCCCAGCGATCGACCGTAAAGCACGATGCGGTCCTCGGGCCACTGTTCCTTCAAGTGATCGTACCAGCCCTGGGCGTCGTGATGCAGGGCCTTCTCGCTGAGCGCACCACTGCTTTTGCCATAGCCGCGATGGTCGGGCATGAGCACATCGAAGCCCTGCCGGGTGAAGCGCCGGGCCTGGTGCCCCCAGCGACGCAGCGAACCGGTGTTGCCGTGGAAATAGAGCACCACGCCGCGGGGCTCTTCGGCCTTGAAATAGAGCGCGTGTAGGCGGGCACCGTCCGCCGCTTTGCTGAAACGTTCCTCGAACGGCAGTTCGAAGCGGAAACGATAGTTGTCCGAAAGCCGGAAACGGATGAAGATGAAGCGCTCCTGAAAAAGGTAATAGAACAGGCAGAGCGCGCCATAGCCGAGGAGGAGCACGAGCAGCAGGGCGAGGACCAGGGCCATGGTCCACAAAGGTAGGAGGGTCGGCCGCTGAAGGGTCCCATCTTTGTGGCCGCATGCGCCTGGACCTCCTGCTTGTTGCGGCCTTCTCGCTGGCCACCTCCACGTTGAACGCACAGGCCGTGCATCAGAAGAACCTGCTGATCACCATGGGCGTGGGGGCCGGTCTGGTTAGCTTGAAGAGCGCCACCGAGGTACTGCAACTGGACCAGGGCCAGTGCGGCGCAGTGCGCATCGCCTTCGGTTATGCCCTCAGCGATCGATGGTCCCTGGGCATGCACTACGACCGCATCGGTACCACGGACCATCCCGGCCCGGTGCAGCGTTTCCGGCTCACGACCTATCTGCTGGAAGGGAGCTACCGACCGATCATCGGCAAGCGCGGCGCCGTGGAACTGAACGCCGGGATCGGCCCCTCCGTGCTGGCGCTGACCCCGACGAACGGAAGACTGCCTGCGCGCAGCAACCATGGTTCGTTGGCCTTCGGTCTTCGCTACGTTTATGTGATCAGCGGCACGATCGGGGCCTACCTCGCGGGTGACATCGCCGCCGGCAACGAGGCCGACCTGGTCATCGAGGGCGCTCCGGTGACGGACGAACAGGGCAAGACCGTGCGGACCTCCTGGAACAGCCAGCGACTGGGTGCAGGACTGGTCGTCAGGTTCTAGGCCTTATCGCGCAGGAAGACCCATTGGTCCACCGTGCTTTCCTCCGGCGCAAAACGGTAACCATCGCCGGTGTAGTCCTTCAGCGCTTCGGGCTGCATCAGCCGATGTTGCAGGATGTGGCGGGCCATGGCGCCGCGTTGTTGTTTGGCGAAGACCATCACCATGCGATAGCCTGCGGGCGTGCGGTCCTTGAAGACCGGTGTGATCACCCGGGCCTTGAGCTTTGCGGTGCGTACGGCTTTGAAGTACTCAGTGCTGGCCAGGTTCACCACCACATCCGAGCCGCTGTCCTTGAGGTCTGCCGCGAGCCGGTCGGTGATGCGGTCGCCCCAATAGGCATAAAGGTCCTTGCTGCGCTTCACGGGAAGTTTGGTACCCATCTCCAAGCGATGGTCCTGAATCAAGTCCAGCGGACGCAGGATCCCGTAAAGGCCGGAGAGGATGCGCAGGTGGTGCTGCGCGAAACGCAGGTCATCAGCGGCCAAGGTGCGCGCATCCAGCCCCCGGTAGGCTTCGCCATTGAACACGAAGGCCGCAGGACGTGCATTCGCCGCGGTGAAGGGCAGCGCCCAACGCTGGTAGCGCTCGTGGTTCAGCTCCGCGAGCTTGTCGCTGAGGTCCATCAGCTTGGCCAGCTTCTTCGCGGAGAGCGCGCGCAGCTTGTCGACCAGGGGGGCACTGTGCTCCAACAGCACCGGTTGCGTAAGCGGCTTGATGCCTTTGGGCACCTCGGCGGCGAGGTCCTTGGCGGGCGAGAGCAGGGTGATCATGGGGCGGCAAAGATCGCGTGAAGCAACGCTGCCGCTGCGCGTTCGGTTCGGCGTTAAGGAAGGTTAAAAGGGACGGACGGCGAGCGGTGATCGGCGCGTTCGGCGGAGCTTCGCGGCATGAGATCCCTGCGTCGCCATGCCCTGCTGTGCATCCTGGTCATCGCCATCCTGTCCCTGCCGGCGGTGGCGGCCGTTGCGGGACTGCACGGGCCGGAGACCTGTGCAGTGGCGCCGGCTGTTGATCGGCCATCAGCCCCGAAGGTCGATATCACCGCCCTGCTGTTCCGCAACCTGGAGCAGCACGCCGAGAGCACGTGCACTGCGGTGGCTCCGGAGGCCGCGCACTGAGCACCTCACTTCATCCCACGTTTCTGCTGGATGGTCTCATAGGCCTGCTGCACCTTCTTGAACTTCTCGGCGGCAGCGTGCTGCACCTCCTCCCCCAGCTGCGCCACCTTGTCCGGGTGGTATTTCATGGCCATGCGGCGGTAGGCCTTCTTCACTTCCTCGTCCGCGGCGCTCGCAGGGATCTCCAGGATGTCATAGGCCGCTGTGGGGTCCGCCGTACGGAACATCGCGCTCAGGGAGCCCAGGTCCTTGTCGCTGACGCCCATGTCGTGCCCGATGCGGCGTAGCAGTTCGAGCTCAGCGCGGTCCACCTGGCCATCGGCGTGGGCGAGGCCGATGAGGTAGTGCATGAGCTGCAGGCGCACGGGGTGCGGCATGTTGTGGCGGATCTGGGCACACACCTCATGCACCGGGATCTCGCGTTTCAGCACATCGCGCAGCACCACCAGCAGTTGCACGGACTGCACCTCTCCGAACTGTTGGATGAAGAAGCGGCGCACGTGGTCCAGCTCACGCTGGGTCACCCGGCCATCGGCCTTCATCAGCGCCGCGGTGAGCACCACCAGGCTCATGGTCAGGTCACCGGCACTGGTCTGCTGGGGCGGGATCCGGCGTTGGGCGTTCTCCTCCCCCGTCGTACCACGCATCTGGTCGAGCATGGCGCCCATGGCAAAGCCTACGAGGCCACCGATGGGACCACCAAGGGCCCAACCCAATCCTCCGCCGATCCATTTACTGAAGCTCATTGTGATCCGTTTGCGGCGCTTGAAGGCTTACCAACTGCCACCGGCACCGCCACCGCCGAAGCTTCCACCGCCGAAACCACCGAAGCCGCCACCCCCGCCGCCGCCGAAGCCCCCACCTCCGCCGCCGCCATGCCAGCGACCACCGTGGTTGTTGCTCATCTGGCTCAGCAGCCACATGGCGGTCCAGAAGTCCACCTTGTTGGTGGTTGCGTAGGTGTTCACCCGCCTGCGCCACGAGAGGAAGATGACCCCGAAGATGAAGATCATCACCAGGAGCATGGGCCATACCGGCGCCCGTTTCCCCTGCCCCAGCATCTGTTCATTGTACTCGCCCTTGGCCATGGCCATCAGCAAGTCCACGGCCTTGTCGATCCCACCGAAATGGTCGCCTTGCTTGAAATGCGGGACCACCACCCCGTCCACCACCTGTTTGGCGCGCAGATCGGGGATCGCTCCCTCCAATCCGTAGCCGGTGGCGATGAAGACCTTTCGCTGGCCGGGCGGACCGTTGGGTTTGATCAGGAAGACGATGCCGTTGTCGAAGCCCTTCTGACCGATCTTCCACTGCTCACCGATGTCGAACGCGAGGTCACCCTCGGGCAGTCCGCACAGGGTGTCCACGATGATCACGAGGATCTGGTTGCTGGTCTCGCGGGCGAAAGCCACCAGTTTCGTGTTGAGGCGCTCGGCCTCGGAGGGCTCCAACCAGTGGGCATAGTCCCA
>JBGTAJ010000169.1:0-24859 GCA_041749915.1 Flavobacteriales bacterium | reverse complement strand
AATGGCCTGTCAACAGCCCCCAAGGCCACCCCAAGAACCATGGTCCAACTCAACCCCGATGACCAACTTCGGCAAAACCGGTTCTTCGGACTACCCTAATGATGGCAGGTTTGTGTCAAACACAAAATCGTGTTTGAATATAAGTCAACTAGCTGCCGTATTCCATAGAATATCTATCTCAACTTCTGTATTTTTGCAATCGGGGTCGTATCAGAGTACTTATGTCCATGATGTTTTGTTCAAGAACTTTACGCAAGGTCCGAGCGGAGCAAATCATATGGCTTCTTCCCCTATCTATAATACTGATATGTATAATGCTTTTTATGCGTCTTTTGTATTGAAAAGCAGGCGCTATCATGATGGTTCTGGATTACCTTTTGTATACATAATCGACACAACATATTATTTCCCCGGATGGCAAATTCGCAAGTATGGCCCTAGTGGTGATCGGTCGTATTGGTCGGATACGACCAATGTGATCTACACGCAGTTTATCGATGCTGATTCCACTAAGAACTTGGCCGAGTATCCCACGCCTACAATAATGTTCCATGCGGTAGATGGTAAACTCTTTGTCCTAGGCTACTGTGAGATCGACAGCGTCAAACGCATCGTCGCTGCCCGCTACCACAGCACCCCCGATCCCCGCAGTCGCGCGAACATTCGTTTGTTCCTTGGCGGCAACTACGACCCCGCCACCAGCCTGATGCATGACAGCCTGCGCACCGCTGGACTGGTGCCGCAACTGACGCCCTACGATGCGCCGCACTTCCTGATGGCCAACGGTCGTGGTGCTTTCGCCACACCCGCAAGTGTCTTGGCGGTCGAGGGTGACAGCGCCGTGGTGGATTGGGTGTGGCTGGAACTGATGCGCGACACACTTCCCGGGAATGTGGTGGCCACACGCGTGGGACTGCTGCACCGCAACGGTTGGGTGACGGCTGCGGATGGCCGCTCCCCGATCGACTTCGGGATCGGGGCGGGCAACTACCTGCTTCGGGCCCGGCACAGGAATCATCTTTCAGCAACGACCAGTTCGGCGATCACCTTGGGTGTAGATCCAGTGACGGTTGATCTGACGGATCCGGCCACGGTCACCTTCGGCACCGCGGCTCAAATGGAGGTGAACGGCGTGCGCATGCTCTGGCCGGGCGAGACGAACAATGACGGCCTGGTGCGTTACGCCGGCAGCATGAACGACCGTGACCGAGTTCTGCAAGGCGTTGGTGGTGTGGTGCCCACGGCGACGGTCACCGGCTACTTGGCTACCGACGTGAACCTGGACGGTGTGGTGAAATATGCCGGTTCCACCAACGACCGTGATGTGATCCTGCAGACCATCGGGGGTACAGTGCCCACCGCTGTGCGGATCGAGCAGGTGCCCTAGCTCAACGCTCAGTTCTCCTCCCCGCTGAAGGCGAAGCGCACGATGTTGGCGCCCATCTGCAGCGCCTTGGTGCGGGCGGCCTCACTGTCGCCATGCACGTCGGGGTCCTCCCAGCCATCGCCAAGGTCGCACTCGAAGTCGTAGAACAGCACCAGGCGTCCTTCCCAGATGAGGCCATAGCCGCGCGGGGGCTTGTTGTCATGCTCATGCACCTTGGGCAGGCCCTGCGCGAAGTTGAACTGCTGGTGGTAGATGGGATGTGCGAAGGGCAGCTCCACCAATTCCAGTTCGGGGAATACGCGGGCCAGCATGGGGCGCAGGAATTCATCCATGCCGTAGTTGTCGCTGATGTGCAGGAAGCCGCCGCCGATCAGGTAGGTGCGCAGGTTCTCGGCCTCCTGCGGACTGAAGACCACATTGCCATGGCCGGTCATGTGGACGAAGGGGTACGTGAAGAGATCGGGGCTGCCCACTTCCACCACGGGCACCTCGGTGCTGATGGTCATGCCCAGCTGCTGGTTGCAGTACTTCACCAGGTTGGGCACGGCCGTGGGGTTGGCGTACCAGTCGCCGCCACCATTGTACTTCAGCACGGCCAGTTGATAGGAACCCTGGGCCCAGGCGTTCAAATGGACATGGCCCCAGATGCACAGGGCAAGGAGCAGGGCCGGTCGAAGGATCATGGGACGAAGTTACCGCTGCTGGGCCAGGCTCATCCAGGTGCAGGCGGCGAGGGCGGCGGTCTCGGTGCGGAGGCGGGCGCTGCCCAGTGCAGTGGCCTGCACGTGGTGCTTGCGCAACAGTTCGGCCTCGGCAGGTGTGAAATCGCCCTCGGGGCCGATGAACACCAAGACATCCGCACGAGCGGAGTAGCGCTCCATCAAGGGGGCGTGCTCCCCTTCGCACCAGCCGAAGAACCGTTGTGCCGGCAGTTCCTCGGTGAGCAGGTCCTTCAGTTCCGTCAGCTCGTCGATCACGGGCAGCCAGGTCCGCTGGCTCTGCTTCATGGCACTGATGGCCACGCGGTCCAGTCGGTCGATGCGCAGGCGGGCGCGTTCGGTTCGCGACGTGACCAGCGGAGTGATGCGGTCCACACCGATCTCCACGGCCTTCTCGACGAACCATTCGAAGCGGTCCATCTGCTTGGTGGGCGCCACCGCCAGGTGGATGCGGTGGGCACGTTCCAAGGGCATGGATACGCGTGAGATCACTTGCGAAACGACCCGTGACCGGCCCACTTCGATTAGTACGGCCTCCACCCGCAGGCCGCGTCCGTTGAGCAAGGCGATCCGGTCGCCGACCTTCAGGCGCAGCACGGATCCCGCATGGTGGGCCTCCTCTTCGGGAAGTTCCACCACGTCGTCGTCCAACTCGGGGCAATGGAACTGGTGCATCAGGTCTGGGCGGGGTTGAAGGTTTCCGCGGCGCGCCTGGTCCAGCGGAGCGCTGCAAGGAAGGCGATCACGAAGAGCGTGGTGCCCATGGTGGCGGAGAAGCCCACATCCACGGCCCACTGCATGTGGCTGAAACGTTTGCCGCTGATGGCGGGCCACATCAGGTCGCGGAAGGGATGCAGGACCTCGGTGGGCAGGCTGTAGCCGGTGGTGCTCTTGGCGGCGAAGGCGAGCAACAGTCCCCACGACCCCAGCAACAGCAGCGACCAGCGCACCCACGTGCGGTCGGGCAGGAGCGGAAGGCCGCCGGCAAGGAGCAGCACAGCGATGGCCGTCAGGTGCCGCGGACCGAAGGCCCAGCCGCCCCACCACATGCTGTGCGATGCGATCATCAGCAGCAGCACCACCGAAGGCAGCAGCAAGGGGTGGAGCAGCCATTCGCGCCAGGCCGTCCGTGGCCGAAGCAGCAGCAGGACCACCACGCCCAGGATGGCCACCGGTGCGTGGGTGAAGAGGCCGCGGTAGAAAGAGAAGAGCAGGCCCCACAGGGCTTCCAGCGAAGGAACGGACATGCCGAAGAAGCCTGTGGTGTCCACGTGGCTGGCCACATGGGTGTAAGGAAGCGTGAAGGGTGAACCGGTGATCTTGTAGTTCGCCACCAGCAGCACGGCGAGGCCGGGTGCACCACCCAAGGCCATGCGGAGCAGCGAACGCCAGCGCCCTTGTGCCAGGTCCTGCAGCACCCAGATCAACGGGAACACGAAAAGGCTGTATTCGCTGAGCACCGCGCCCGCGGCGAAGGCTCCGCTCCAGAAGGTTCGGTCCTGTGTGCGTGCGCGCCAGGCGATCAGCAGGCAGAGCGCGGCGAGCAGGTGACCGTGAAAACTGCCGCTGTACACGAACAGGAAGGAGCCGAAGAAGGGGAGCAGCAACATCCATGCGGCGGGCAGGGCGGTGGGCCGTTCGCGCACCCGCAGCCAGGTGAGGGTGATGATGAGCGCGAAGGGCACGCTGCCACAGAGGAATCCTCCGAGGGCGAGCAGGTCGTCGGTGAGCAGGCCGTGATCACCTCGTTCGATGAGGTGGAGGCGGTCGGCGAGCCACCAGAAGGGCACCACGACCAAGGCGGGCAGCGGGGCTTTCTCCGAATAGTAGTGGCCATCCACCAGCGCCTTGTCGTCCGTCAGCTCGTGGTAGGCGTCGATCTTCAGGCTGTGGCGTTCCACCAGTGCGGCCACCATGGCGGCGCGGCTCAGGGTGTTGGCGTTGTGCCCGCGGTCCAGGTGCCAGCTGCTGAGCGCTAGCACCAGCAGGAAGAAGCCGAGGACGGGCAACGCGCGGGACATGCCCCAAAGATGCACAATGAGGAAGCTCTCAGGCGTTCATGGCCGCACCAGCGGTGGGCAGGGGTGGGATGCCGCTTGAACGACGGGGCAGGTGACTTCGGATGACGATGGCACCCACCAGCAGGAAGAGCACCACGCCCATCCAGTTGCCACCATAGTGGATGATGAGGGCCATGACCGCGGCCGCCACAAAGGCCAGCAGGGCGGTGAAAAGCCAGCCGGCGATCACGTTCAGCACACCGGCCACCCGTTGCGGAGCGGTTTCGGCGCCCCACGCACGATCGCTCAAAGAGGTGCCCATGGCTACCATGAAGGTGACGTAGGTGGTGCTCAGGGGCAGTTGAAGCTTGGTGGCCGCCGCGATCAGCACGCTGGAGACCATCAGGTTCATCGCGGCGCGCAGCAGGTCGAAGGCCGGTCCGTCCTTGGACTGAAGGCCGTGGCTGCTGAAGCGCTTGTTGATGACGGTGCGTCCACGCCGACCCAGGAGCGTGGTGAACAGATGGCCGGAGCGCTGGGCACCACGCACGATGGCCCGCGCCAACAGGTTGGAGCGGAAGCGCTCATGGCCCTCGCCCTTGCGCGCCAGGTTCACTTCGGTCGCACTGACCTTGCGGGCTTTGGCGCTGAACCATAGCGTGAGCATCATCACCCCGCCGGCGATGTAAAGCAGGTAACTCGGGGTGGAGGCTGCACCGGCCATGTCGCTCATCATGAAGGCTTCGGCCTCCACACCGGATCCCTGCCACATGTGGAAGGCCTGCAGACCGGTGATCGGCACACCGATGAAGTTCACCAGGTCGTTGCCCGCAAAGGCCATGGCCAAGGCGAAGGTCCCGGCGAGCACCACCAGGCGCAAGGGGTTCATGGCCACGGTGCGTTGCAGCAGGTAGGCCAGGGCCGTAAGGCCAAGGAAGGTGCTGGCCATCACGGAAACGATGTGGGAGTTGATCCATAGACCGGTGGGCCCCTTCATCAGATCGGTCCCCTTCAGGCCCTTCACCAGCATGAAGTAGACGATGAAGGAGATGGCCATGCCGGCGATCAGCGAACCCCAACGCTGCACGGAACGCTCGATGCGGAAGGTGAGCAGGAAGCGCGCGATCCACATCACGGCGGCACCCACCGTGAACGCGATCAGTACGGAAAGGAAGATGCCACTGATGATCTCGCCCAGTTTCGAGGTGTTGATCATCTGCCAGATGGAGGTGGCCTTGGTGCTCCCGAACTGGATCTTCAACCAGCCCACCATCATGGCCGCACCCAGCAGTTCGAAGACGATGGAGACGGTGGTGCTGGTGGGCAGCCCCAGTGAATTGTAAAGGTCCAGCAGCACGATGTCGGCCAGCATCACCGCGAGGAAGATGATCATCACATCCGCGAAGCTGAAGTAGGAGGGGTCGAAGATGCCTTTGCGGGCGATCTCCATCATGCCACTGGAGGCGAGCGCCCCGAGCAGGATACCCACGGAGGCCACACCGAGGATGATCTTCCGCGAGGCGACCCGCGAGCCGATGGCCGAGTTCAGGAAGTTGGCCGCATCGTTGCTCACCCCCACGATCAGGTCGGCAGCTGCCAGGATCAGCAGCACGATGACGATGGCGAGAAAACTATCCATGACAGGCGGTGCAAAGGTCCCGGTCCCTGGTTGCTGGATCGTGAAGGGATCGTTAAGCTAATGCTACCATACGCGGATCGGTGCCCTAAAAGCTGGCTCGGGGAATGATCTCCCCAAGCACTTGTCTTGAAGAACGGACCACGGCTTACTGCCGCTGGAAGTCCAGCTTGTAAAAGTGGAAATCGGGGCTGTGCAGCTCCACCTTGAAACCGGTGACCTGGTGGTTGCCGTCGAACTGGAAGGTGATGTAGCCGGGCTCCAGGAAAGGGTCGGCATGCATCCACTGGAAGGTGTCGTAATGCCAATGACCGAGAGAGCCGGTGAGCAGGTCCTTGGCGGGTTGGAGCGTCAGTGTAAGCACACCCTTGTTGTCGGTGATGGTGGCGTCACCGTAGATCTTGTCGGTGTAGGTTCCTGCGAGTTGTGTGGGAGTGACGCTGGGCTTTGTCTTCGCCACCCGCGCATCGAGGCGGTCGGCCCGGCGCTTGGCCTCGCGTTCAGCGCGTTTGGCCAGGCGGGGAAGCATGTCGCCAACGGGGTCGGCGGTGCCATCGCCGAGGTACAGGTCCAGGATCTTGTTGGTGACGGCGAAGACACTGTAGCTCTCGCCGTTGCCGAGGGCGATAACCGCGAGGTCTTTGTCGGGTACTACGGCATGGTTGAGGATGAAGCCCGGCATGCCGCCGCTGTGGGTGATCACTTCGGAGCCGTTGTTCTGTTCAATGAACCAGCCTAGCCCAGCGCCTTCGGGTCCCATGGCAAGATGAACATCGGTGATGAAGTAGTACGTGTCGTTGGACAAGAACGGCTTCCCATCCACGACACCTTCGTTCGCCCACATGGCATCCCACTTTGCCAGATCGGTCACGCAGCTGTTGATGCCCGTGGCACCATCGGCCCCTTTCAAGGCTTGGTAAGGCATGCTCAATTGCGGCGCGCTGGGGTCCTGTCCCTTGCGCACATGCGGCATGGCCACGTCCGTGAAAAAGGAAAGGTCGGCTGTCTCCACGGTGGTGCGTGACATGTTCAGGGGTTGGAGGATGCGCTCGGTGACGAAGGCGTCCCAGGTCTTGCCGCTAACGGCTTCGATCAACTGTGCGGCGGCGATGAACATGAGGTTGCTATACCCGAACTCATCGCGGAATGCATGGGTGAAGGGCTCATTGGCGTGACGCTCCAGGATCTCCCGCTGCGACAGGTCGGTGCCGTACCAGAGCAGGTCGCCGTCGAAGGTGATCCAGCCGCTGCGGTGGCACAGCAGGTCCTTCACCATCATGTTCTGGGTCACGTATGGGTTCGGTGTGCTGAACCAGGGCATGTGCTTCACCACCGGGTCGTTCCAAGCCAGCTTGCCCTCGTCCACCAGCAGACCCACGGCACAGGCGGTGAAGGCCTTGCTCATACTGGCGATGAAGAAGATGGAATTGGGCGTCACCGCTTCAGCTTTGGCTAGGTCCAGTTTGCCATAGCCCTTGCTCCACACCAGTTCGCCGTCCTTCACGATGCCCACGGCCAGGCCTGGTTGATCGAACTTGACAACGGCATCGGCGATGTAGGCATCGAGCGCGTTGAGGTCGGGTTGTTGTGCATGGCTCAGAAGGGCCAGACCAAAGGCAGGCAGAAGTAGGTTCGTGCGAAGGCTCATGCTGCGAATATCCGCAACACGGACGGTTATTCGCTGCCCACGCTCATCTCCACCTCGCTCTTCTCCTTCTTCGCGCCCTTCAGTTCGGTCTTGGCGTCCACTCCTTCCAGCACTTCCAGGTTGATGCCATCACTGAGCCCTGTGCGGATGTAGGTGCGCTTCCATTCCTCACCGTTCTTCACCTGTACGAAGGCGCTGTCACCGGTGACGTTGAACTCGACGATGCTTTCTGGCACCGTGAGGACACTATCGCGCTTTTCCAGGACGATGTCGGCATTGGCGCTGTACCCGCTGCGCAGGTCCTGGCCCTCACTGACCTTCACGGCCGCACGGATCTCGAACTGGATGGCCCCGTTCTCCTCCACACCCTTGGGTGCGATGTACTCCAGTTCAGCATCCCATTTCGTGTTCTCGATGGCGCCCACGGTGAGCACCACCGGCATGCCCAACTTCACCTTGCCCACCTCGCTCTCATCCACTTTCCCTTGGAAGATCAGGTCGGTCATATCAGCAATGGCGGCCACAGTGGTGCCCTCGTTGAAGTTGTTGCGCTCGATCACGCTGTTACCCTCCTTCACCGGCACGTCGAGGATCATGCCGTCGATGGTGCTGCGCACGATGGTGTTGCCGGCACTGCTGCGGCTGATGCCGTCCCGCACCACTTGCAGGGCTTCCTGGGCGGCGCTCACTTCCTGTTTGGCGTTCTTCAATGCGATGTCATAGTTCTGCATCTCCGCCGCACTGATCACGCCCTTGTCGGCCAGGGGCTTGTTCCGGTCGTAGGTGAGCTTGGCGTTCTGCTCCGCGATCTCCGAGTTGCGCAGTCGGTTCTCGGCATTGCTGAGCGAGAGCATGTCGGGCACGATCTTGATCTTGGCCAGGGGCTGGTCCTTCTTCACGATGTCGCCGGCCTCCACATAGAGCTCGGCGATGATGCCGCTGACCACGGGCTTGATGAGGATCTCCTTGCGCGGCACGATCTTGCCGTTGGCCACGGTCTTCTTCACCACGTTGTTGCGCTTCAGCGTTTCGATGGCGAACTCGTCCGGCTTGCTGGCGCTCTTCTGGTAGAGGAAGTACATGGTCCAGATGAAGAGGACACCGAGGCCGAGGAAGAGGAGGTATTTGAGGATGCGTTTCATGGTGTGTTGTTGTGATGCCGGGCTTGACCCGGCATCGCGGTAAGGATCTACTCAGCTCGTAAGGCGTCTACAGCTTTAATGGCAAGCGCACGGCGGGCAGGGAGAAGCCCGGCAAGCAGGCCACTGGCAATGAGCACGGCGAAGGCCACCAAGGCCACGAAGAGGTCGACACCGGGGTTCTTGAAGAAGTCCGCATCGCCGGCCACCGAACGGATGATCTCCAGGACACCCACCCCGACCAACAGCCCGAAGTAGCCGGCGATGAAGGTGAGCGTGAGGGCCTCCTGCACGATCTGGCCGGTGATGTTGCGCGGTGTGGCGCCCAGACTGCGGCGGATGCCGATCTCCTTGGTGCGCTCCTGGATGCTCACGAGCATGATGTTGCCGATGCCGATGGCACCCGCAAGCAATGTGCAGATGCCCACGAACCAGCTGAGGCCGCCTATACCGATGAAGAGCCCGTTCATCATGCCATAGAACTCCTGCATGTTCCAACTGCCGAAGGCACTTTCGTCCGTGGGGTCCACGCGGTGCTTGCGGGCCATCAAGGCACGCACCTGTTTCTCCACATCGGCCACGCTCACACCGGGCTTGGCGATCAGGGTGAACCAGTGCACCTCGTTCAGGGCGTTGAAGGACTTCTGGAAGGTGGTGAAGGGCACGTAGATCTTGGCGTCGGGGTTGTCGCCCATCTCGGCGCTGCTCTTCTTCTTGCTCACGCCCACAACCTGGAAATACACACCGTTGATCTTGATGTACTCTCCCAACGGTGACTTGCCACCGAAGAGCAACTTGACCACCTCCATGCCGATGACGGCGACCTTGCGTTCCTCCGCCAGGTCGGCATGGTTCAAGAAGCGGCCCTCGGGCAGACGGATCGCTTCCACTTTGATGACCTCGGGCTCGCTGCCGTACACGGAGAAAGCACCGATCTTGCCGTTGTAGCTTACGTTGTTACCACCCTGCCAGCCGCCCAGTTGCAATTGGGGTGAACAGAGTTCGAGGCCGGGTACATTGCGCCGGATGATATCCACGTCCTCGTTGTCGAAGTTGAAGTTGCGCCCCTTCTGGAAACCGGCGTAGGGCTTGGTGGTGGGCATGGTCCACAGGAAGGCACTGTTGGTGGCGAAACCTTCGAAGCCGCCCAACACCGCGTTCTTCAGGCCATTGCCCATGCCCAGCATCACCACCAGCATGAAGATGCCCCAGCCCACACCGAACATGGTGAGGAAGCTGCGGAGCTTGTTGCGGCTCAGCGTGTTCCAGATCTCTCCCCAGCGGTCGCTGTCGAACATGGCGTTATTCGTCGCGTAAGGCTTCAATGGGACGGATGGCGGCGGCGCGGCGAGCGGGGATGAAACCGGCCAAAGCACCGGAGAGGATGAGCGCGATCAAGGCATAGATCGCCACATCGACCTGGATGGTGGGGTCGCGGAAGAACTCGCTGCCGGGCACCACGCTCGCGATGCCCTCCATGAGGAATATGCCCAGCACCAGCCCGAACCAGCCCGCCATGCCCGTAATGAACACGGCTTCCAGGATGACCTGTCCCACCACGTTAGCAGGCGTGGCCCCCAAGGCCTTGCGGATGCCGATCTCCCGCGTACGTTCCTTCACCACGATGAGCATGATGTTGCTCACGCCCACAATACCGGCGATGAGCGAGCCGATGCCCACGAACCAGAGAAAGGCCGTGATCCCATCGAAGATGCTGCCCATGGTGCCCACGTTCTCCACGTTGTTGTTCACCCACAAGGCGCGTTCGTCCGTGGGGTCGAAGTCGTGGCGCCGGGCAAGCGTATGGACGGCACGCTGCTGGGCCTGCTTGGCACCCGCGATGCTGGCATCGGCGAAGCTGAACATGATGTCGTCCACGATGCCCTTCGCATTGAAGACCTTCTGCGCTGCGGCCAACGGGATGAACACGGGACTGCGCTGGCCGCGTTCGGGTCCGCCTGTCTCGTATTCGTAGAGACCCACCACCTCGAAGGGGATGCCGTTCACGTTCACCCACTTGTGCAGTGGATCCTCCTTCTTGAAGAGCTCCTCGCGGCAATCCTGGGCGATGACGATGACCTTGCGCTGCTGCACCTGGTCCACCTCATTGATGAAACGGCCCTGCACGATCTGTTGGTGTTGCAGTTCGCGGAACTCCGGTTCGATCCCCCGGATGGTGTAGTTGCCCGTGTTCATGCCGTACTGCAGTTTGCTCTGACCGCGCCACACGCTGTACTGGCCACTGATGAACTCGATGCCCGGTATGGCGTTCCGAAGGGCGTCAATATCGCTGTCCTCCAGTTCGATCTTACGATTGGGCGGGAGGCCCTTCCACGGTTTGCTGGTCTCGTTTCCCCAGATGCGGATGCTGTTGGTGGCGGTATTGCGGAAGTTGTAACTGAATCCGTTGCGCAACCCGGCCCCGGCACCAAGGAGGATGATGAGCATGAAGATCCCCCAGAACA
This sequence comes from Flavobacteriales bacterium, assembly GCA_041749915.1. GTDB lineage: Bacteria > Bacteroidota > Bacteroidia > Flavobacteriales_F > PHOS-HE28 > PHOS-HE28. The sequence goes on along the minus strand of JBGTAJ010000169.1, from coordinate 13,865 downwards.
CAGCGAAGCCGGTGAGCACCGCCCTCAGCTTGTTCTTGCCGATGCTCTGGAACACCTCGCCCCACTTCTCCTTATCGAACATCGCCAGCGGGCTTTTTCACATCCAACACGCCATCCATCCGGGTGCTCAGGCTCTTGGGGTCCAGGTGGGCGTTCTCGATCAATCCATCGCGCAGGTAGATCACGCGTTCGGTGGCCGCGGCCACTTCGCGTTCGTGGGTCACGATAACCACGGTCTTTCCCAGGTCTCGGTTCACCTGGGTCAACAATGCCATCACTTCCTCGCTCGTCTTGCTGTCCAGGGCGCCGGTGGGTTCGTCGGCCAGGATGATCTTGGGTTCGCTGATGAGCGCCCGGGCGATGGCCACACGCTGCTTCTGTCCACCGCTCATTTCGTTGGGCATGTGGTGGGCCCACTCGCGCAGGCCGACACGTCCCAACATCTCCAGGGCCAGTTCGTTGCGCTTGCGCCGCGCCACCCCTTGATAGTACAGAGGCAAGGCCACGTTCTCCATGGCGTTCTTGAAGGTGATGAGGTTGAAGCTCTGGAACACGAAGCCGATGTACTTGCTCCTCAAGTGGGCGTTCTCGGTCTCGCTCTGGTTGAGGATCGGCATGCTGTCCAGCAGGTATTCCCCACTGTCGAAATTGTCGAGGATGCCGATGATGTTCAGCAGGGTGCTCTTGCCGGAGCCGCTGCTGCCCATGATGCTCACCAGTTCGCCTGAGCCGATGTGCAGGTCGATGCCCTTGAGCACCTGAAGGATGTTGGCTCCGGTGCGGTAGCTCTTGCGGATTCCGGTTAGTCGGATCATGCGTGACGGTTCCCCAGGGAATGCCAAGTGGCCGTGTCGGGAACGCTACGAATGTACCGGGATGCCCGATCGTGGCCGGGAGGGATACACGAACGGTGAGGGGCTGGGAGGAGTGGTCGGGGGTGGCGGAAGGATGTCCTGGCGGTTCAACGTGTGGCCGATACCCACTGCGCTGCACTGCGCTCACCGAGCAGGTCGAGCAGGGCTTCCGTGATGCCCGGGTGTGCGAACTGGAAACCCTCGCGCAGCAGTCGGGTGGGGACCACACGTCGGCTTTTCAGGATGAGCTCGGTCTCCGTGCCCAGGAGGAAGGCGCCCAGCTTCAGCATCCACCGGGGTTGCGGCAGTGCGATGAGCGGCCGGTACCGGGCGACCAGCTGGCCCATCAGGTACCCATCGCGCGCGGGTTGCGGCGAGGCCAGGTCGTAGACCCCTCGGGCATCGGGCCGTGCAAGGATGTGGTCCACCGCACGACAGAGGTCCACGGCATGGATCCAGCTGACGTACTGTTCACCGCTCGCGTGCCTGCCGCCCAGACCAGCGCGGGTGAGCTGCACCAGCCGTGGGAGAACGCCACCCCAGGGGCTCAGGACCATGGAACTGCGCAACAGTGCGGTCCGTGTATGTGGCAGTGTGAAACTATTGGCCACGGCCTCCCAGGTGCGGGCCACCTCCACACTGAAGCCTTCGCCCAGCTCGCCGGTGTACTGGTCCATGGCGCGGTCCTCGGCGTGCCGGTAGATGGTGGCGGTGCTGAGCTGCAACCAGGCCTCGGGTGCTTCGGTGCAGCGTGCGATGGCATCGCCGATGGCCAGTGTGCTGCCGATCCGACTGTGCAGGATGTTCCAACGGCCCTTGGCGTTGTACCGCCGGTCCACGGAGGCGCCGTTCAGGCCGATCACGGCCAGCGCACCGTTCAGGTGCTGCTCCAGATCACGGGGATGCTCGGGGTCCCAACGCACATGGCTCACTCCATCCCGCTCACCGCCCATCCCCCGGGTGAGGACGGTGACAGGGATGTTCCGTTGCAGGAAGTGCCGTGCAAGTATCCGGCCCATAAGGCCGCTTCCACCGGCGAGGACGATGTGTTTGGGCGTTCCCATGTTGAGATAATCTAGTGTTTTTGTGCAGTGATCAGCAAATAGCGGAACAGGTCGCGCTGGGTGCCGAGTGCGATGCCGAAGAGGCAGCTGCGCAGGTGGGCGCGTTCCAAGGGGTCGAGCTTCAGGCCTGTGAACAGGCGTTTCAGCTCGGTCCAGGCCATCAGCGGCAGGCCATGAAGTGCCGAAGGTGCCACGTGCCAGCTGAGGTCCTGCACGGCGATATCGGTGAATCCGGCCCTGGTCAGGGCCGCCAGAAAGTGCTGTTCCCGGGGGAAGCAGGGCACCGCCCAGCCCTCCTCCACGGTGCGGACCATCCGGCGGCGGAGCCCCTGTGGCTCCTTGCCGATGAAGCCGTCCACCAAGGCGATGCGGCCTCCCGGTCTCAGCACCCGTGCGGCCTCGGCCAGGACATCCTCCTTTCCGCGACCGCTGCCGTAGCACAGGCTCTCCAAAGCATAGACGCCGTCCATGCTGGCGGCAGGAAGACCGGTGTGCCGGAAATCCCGCAGATGCATGGTCACATCAACGCGCTCCCGATCCGCTTCGCGCTGGCCTTCCAATACCTGCTGTTCCACCACGGTGAAGGCATCCACGGAGGTGGCATAGGTGCCGGCCACCAGGCGTGCCGATGCGCCATAGCCGCAACCGAGGTCGGCGAGACGCTCACCGGGCATGGGCTTCAGGGTGCGCACCACCTGGTGGACGAGCTCTGCGAGCATGGCCGCGCGGTCCAGCGGCGACATGGGCCAGCGCCAGTATCCGAAGTGCAGGTGGCCTTCGCGGCTCCACAGCCGGTAGAGCGCTGCGCTCGCTTGGAAGTGGGCGAGCACCCTTGGGTCTGCGCGTTGGCCAGTTCGACCGGTCCGGGTGGAGGGTGCGGTGCGGGTCATGTTTATCTGTGTTGTAGTTTCAATAAATATTGAAACATTGGGGCAAAAGAAAAGCGCCCGCCTCCGCGATGCACAACGGGATCGACCAGTGGAATGCTACAGCGGGTGAGATCATCGGAGCAGGGTGGAGGCGGCCTTCAGGAACCATTGGACATCGCTGCGGGTGCTGCGCTCCAGCACGGCATCGATGCGGCTGGTGAGGTCGTGCAGGTCGTGTGCCATCTGTTTGAAGGCCTTGGTCTCGTTGGTGGTGCCGGAGGTCTGCTTGAGCTCGCCCAGCAGGCGTACCATGGGTTCCAGCTCGCGCTTCTTGCGTTCGCGGGTGATGTGCGTGGCGATCTTCCACACGTCCTTCTCGGCCTGGAAGAACTCCCGGCGCTCACCCGTCTTGAGGATGCGGTCCACCAGGTTCCAGTCGATCAGCGCACGCAGGTTCATGTTGGCATTGCCCCGGCTGATGTTCAACTGCTCCATCACGTCCTCGGTGCTCAGCGCTTCGGGGCTGATCAGCAGCAGGGCATGTACCTGGGCCATGCTGCGGTTGATGCCCCACTGGCTGCCGAACGCGCCCCAGGCCTGGATGAACTTGTCCTTGGCTTCGTGGAGTTCCATGGTGATCGTGTTGAACGGCTCAAAGGTATGATCAAATAAGTTGAACTTCCAAATAGTATTGAAAGATAGTTGATCGGAAGGAGGCATTGTGAACAACTCCTGATCATTCGTCGGGCAGACCGATCCGATGCGCTGGTAGCTTGCATCTTCCCCGATCGCCATGGAATCCGTCATCCTCGCTGAACCACTCTCCAGCTATCTGCCCTCCGGTAACCCCTTGTTGGAGCTTCTCGAACGTCATTTCGGCTACAAGTCCTTTCGCCCCCTGCAGCAGGAGGTGATCGAACACGTGGTGCAGGGCAACGATGCCGTGGTGCTGATGCCCACCGGCGGTGGCAAGAGCCTGTGCTACCAGATCCCGGCGCTGGCGTTCCAGGGCCTCACGGTGGTGGTCTCGCCCCTGATCGCCCTGATGAAGGACCAGGTGCAGGCCTTGCAGGGGAACGGGATCCCGGCCGCCTTCCTCAACAGCTCACTGGAGTTCCAGGAGGAGCAGCTCATCCGCCAGCAACTGCGCAAGGGTGAACTGAAATTGCTGTACGTGTCTCCCGAACGGCTGTTCCAGCAAGGCTTCCTCGATCAGCTCGGGGAACTGAACGTTTCGCTCTTCGCCGTGGATGAAGCCCACTGCATCAGCAGCTGGGGCCATTCCTTCCGGCCCGAGTACAAGCAGCTGCATGTGCTCAAACAGCGATTCCCGCAGGTGCCGGTGATGGCGCTGACGGCCACGGCTGACCGCACGGTACGAGGCGACATTGCGGCCAGCCTCGGTCTGCGCGATCCACGCGTGTTCATCAGCAGCTTCGACCGGCCGAACCTGTCCCTGGCCGTGCTGCCCGGACAGGACCGCTGGAAGGCCATCGAGCGCATCATGAGCAGGCATGTGGGCAAGTGCGGCATCATTTACTGCAACAGCCGGGCGGGTGCCGAGAAGCTCGCGCTCAAGCTGCAGGGCATCGGGGTGAAGGCCGACTTCTACCACGCCAAGCTCGATCCCCTGGAACGCAGCCGCGTGCAGGACGATTTCATCCAAGGCAAGCTGCATGTGATCTGTGCCACCATCGCCTTCGGCATGGGGATCGACAAGAGCGATGTGCGCTTCGTGATCCACTACAACATGCCCGGCACGGTGGAGGGCTACTACCAGGAGATCGGTCGCGCGGGACGTGATGGCAAGCCCGCGGAGACCATCCTCTTCTACAGCTATGCCGATGTGCAGACGCACATGCACTTCGCCGAGGAGATCCAGGACCCACGCTACAAGGAGGTGGTCGTCGCCAAGCTGGACCGCATCCGGGAATACGCCGAGGCCCAGGTGTGCCGGCGCACGATCCTGCTGAGCTACTTCAGCGAGGAGACCGTGGAAGCGTGTGGCAATTGCGATGTGTGCAAGGACCCGCCCAAGTACTTCGATGGCACCATGCTCGCGCAGAAGGCCCTGAGCGCCGTGGTGCGCAGCCAGCAACAGCTGAGCATGAGCGTGCTGGTGGACGTGCTGAAGGGTACCCACAGCCCCGAAGTGCAGGAGAAGGGCTGGAGCCGCATCAAGACCTTCGGTGCGGGCCAGGACACCAGCGCGTTCGCGTGGATGATGTTCATCCAGCAGTTCATCCAGCATGGCCTGTTGGAGATCGCCTACGCCGACCATTACCACCTGAAATTGACCCGCGTGGGGGAGGCCGTGCTGCAGAATGAACGACCGGTGCGGCTCGTTTCCCCCGAGACCATCAAGGAGCGCCAGGAGCGCCCGAAACTGCGTAAGGAAGCCCCACTGGCCGAGCCTTCCGCAGCTGCCGCCGACCTGCTGGCCGCGCTCAAGACCCTGCGCCGGACCGTCGCTGCGGACCTGAAGAAACCGGCCTACATCGTCTTCAGTGATGCCACCCTGCTCGACATGGCGGAGAAGAAACCCCGGAACATCTACGAGTTCCGCTTGGTGAACGGGGTGGGCGACCACAAGGCCAGCCAGTTCGGGCAGGCCTTCCTGGATGCGATCGTCGCCTGGCGGGAAGCGAAGGGCTGAGTCCGGGCGATCCCGGCCGGTCTCACGCCGCTTCGACGATCGTTCGCCGTCCCCACCACTTCACGCCTTCGTACCACAGCACGCTCAGCAGCCCCACACCACTGGCCAGTGCAAGCAGGGCGGCGTCCGGCGAGGCCAGTTGGAAGAAGTCCCGGAGGAGCGGCACGTACAGCAGGGCAAAAAGCAACAGCACGCTTCCTGCCACGATCCCACGCAGCAACCGGTTCCGGTACTGCAGGGTGCTCCAGATGGAGTGTTCGAAGGAGCGGTTCACCAGCGTGAGCGCGATGTTGGCCACCACCAGCGCGGTGAAGACCAGGGTGCGCGTCATGTCCTCGCCCAGCGCGTGCCGTACGCCCCACTGGTAGCAGAACAGGGTGCCCGCCGTGATCATCAGGCCCTGCATCAGGCTGGTGCGCAGCTCGCTCCACGAGAGGAAGGTGAGGTCCATGCGGCGTGGCTTCTGCTTCATGCTGCCGGCTTCTATCGGCTCACTCTCATACGCGATGCTGCAGGTGGGGCCCATCAACAGTTCCAGAAAGATCACATGGACAGGCGTGAAGATGTTGGGGTACAACCAGCCCAGCAACAGGGGAAGCGCGACGGTAAGAATGATGGGAATGTGGATGCTGATGATGTACTGGATGGCCTTCTTCAGGTTGCCGTAGATCTTGCGTCCCATGGCCACGGCGTCCACCATGCGGCCCAGGTCATCGTCGAGCAGGATGAGTGCGGCGGCCTCCTTGGCCAGTTCGCTGCCGCGCTTGCCCATGGCGATGCCGATGTGAGCGGCTTTCAATGCGGGACCGTCGTTCACGCCGTCGCCGGTCATCGCCACCACGTGGCCCTGAGCCTTCAAGGCATTCACCACCCGCAGTTTCGCCTCGGGGAACATGCGGGTGAAGAGGTTGCTCGTCTTCAGGGCGCTGTCCAGATCGCCATCGCTCATCGCCAATACCTCGTCGCCGTCCAGCGGGCGCCCTTCCACGGTGAAGCCTACCGCCTTGGCGATCGCAGCAGTGGTAACCGCATTATCGCCGGTGATGATGTTGACGCGGATCCCTGCATCGCGGAAACTCTTGAACACCTGCGCGATGTTCTTCTTCGGCGGATCATGGAAGGCCACCAGGCCGAGGTAGGTGAAACGGAAGTCCTGCTGTTCGGCGGGGTACTGATCGCCTTTAGGGGTCGCTTCGCCGACCGCCAGTACGCGGTAGCCCTGCACGGCCAACGCATCCACGTGGGCGAGCACCGCCTGGCGTTCCACATCATCCAACGCGGAGCAGGCGATGATCGCTTCCGGAGCTCCTTTCGCGGCGATGATGCGTGCACCACCCTCCTTGGCGAAGACGTGTGTCATCATCGGTGGCTTGCCACTGAGCGGATACTCATGCACCATGTTGAACAAGGGGCGCTCATCCTTTTGGGCCGACTCTCCATACGCCTTGTGCAGCGCCGTTTCCATGGGGTCGAAGGGCACGGGCTCGCTGGCCCACATGGCAGTGGCGATCAGCTGCCGCACCACGTCCGTGTCCCACTGTTGCGGATCGCGCGAGGCCTCTTCCCCGAACACGTGGAGCGCCGCCAGTTCCATCCGGTTCTCGGTGATCGTGCCGGTCTTGTCGGTGCAGATCACCGTGGCGGACCCCAGGGTCTCCACGGTCTTGGCGTGCTTCACCAGAATGCCCAGCTTCATCAGGCGCCACGCACCCAAGGCCATGAAGGTGGTGAAGGCCACGGGGATCTCCTCGGGCAGGATGCTCATCGCCAGGGTGAGGCCCTTCAACAGGCTGTCCAGCACATCGCCGGAAGCATGGAAGTTGAGGCCCCAGACGACGAGGAAGAACGCGGCGCCCACGATCGCCATGTTGCGCACGAAGCGGCTGATCTGCTGCTCCAGCGGTGATCGGCTTTCGGTGATCGCCGTCATCGATGTGCCGATCTTGCCCAATGCCGATGCCGCACCCACTTGGGTGATGCGAACGACCGCCAGCCCGCCCACGGCCTGCGTCCCACGGAACACCTCGCTCTTGGTCGCCCCCTCGGTGTCCTTGTGGACGGAGAAGGGCTCGCCCGTCAGGATCGACTCGTTCACCGCGAAGTCGTTGGCATGCACCACCAGCCCATCGGCGGGCAGCAGTTCCCCTTCGTTCACCACCACGTGATCGCCCACCACCAACTGCTCCGTGGGCAGTTCCACCACCACATTGTTGCGGATGGCCCGTGCCTTGGCCTGCGTGAACTGCGCGAGCGCTTCCAAGGCCTTGCGGCTGCGCTGGTCCTGGTAGAAGGAGATGGTGCTGACCAGCACGATGGCGCCGAGCATGAACCAGGCCTCGCCCAGTTCGCCGAGGATGAAGTAGATCGTGGCGGCGGCCACCAGCAGCAGGAACATCGGCTCGGTCACCGCCGTCCACAGGGCCTTCCAGAAGCCGTTCCGTTCGTGCGCCTCCAGCGTGTTGTCGCCATGCGCGGTGCGTGAAGCCTCCACTTCCGCATCGGAAAGGCCTTTGAAGGGAAAGGGGTTCTCCGCCATCTGCTGCGGTGAAGGTCGGCAATGTGGGGAACGTGTGGATCAGCACCGGGCCTCAGTGGTTCCCCCGGACCCTCATGTAGGACGCGTTGCCCGGCGTTCGCCACACCGGTGATGGCCGTGTTATGAAAGTGGTAGAGCCGGCGGAGGTTTGTTGGTGGAGTATCGCTCAGCGGACGATGCGCAGCCAGGTGTTCTTTTGCGGTCGCGTGGGTGTCTCATGCGGCGGACCCACCGGCGGATCGCTCGGACGCCGGGTGGGGCTCTCAGGAGATGGTGCCGGTGGTGCTTGCGGTGGGAAACGAGTTGGTTTCTCAGGCTTTGGAAGGTCCGGCTTTATGGGGTCTTGGACCATGGTCCACTTCGGGGTCTTCATGTGATGGTGGTGGGTTGGACGCGGGCGTTGGTCGCTTGGATCTGTTTCTCCGCCTCGCGGATGTTGGTGATGCCGCTGATCAGCGCGTCGGGGTTGAAGGAGATGCTGTCGATGCCCTGCTCCACCAGGAACTTCGCGAAGGTGGGATCGTCGCTCGGTGCCTGGCCACAGAGGCCGATGCGGGTGCCCGTGGCGTGGGCGGAGGCGATCACGGAGGTGATCATGTCGATCACCGCATCGTCACTCTCTTTGAAGAGATCGCTGATGATCGCCGAGTCGCGGTCGATGCCCAGTGTGAGCTGCGTGAGGTCGTTGCTGCCGATGCTGAAGCCGTCGAAGTGCTGCGCGAAGTCCTTCGCACGGATCACGTTGCTGGGGATCTCCGTCATCATGTAAAGCTGCAACCCGTTCTCGCCGCGCTTCAGGCCGAACTCCGCCATCAGCTCCACCACACGCTGCGCTTCACCCACGGTGCGACAGAACGGGATCATCAGCTTCACGTTGGTGAGGCCCATCTCCTCGCGCACACGCTTCATGGCGGCGCACTCCAGCCGGAAGCCTTCGCGGTAACGTTCGTTGTAATAGCGCGAGGCCCCGCGGAAACCGATCATCGGGTTCTCCTCCTCGGGTTCGAACTGCCTGCCGCCCAGCAGGCTCGCGTACTCGTTGGTCTTGAAGTCGCTCATGCGCACGATCACGTCGTGCGGATGGAAGGCGGCCGCGATGGTGGCCACCGCTTCGGCCAGGTGCTCGATGAAGTAGCGGCACTTGTCCGGGTGATGCCGCGTCAACTGCTCGATCTCGGCCTTCGCCTTCGCGTCGGTGAGCTCGTCGAACTTCACCAAGGCCATGGGGTGCACACGGATGGTGTTGTTGATCACGAACTCCAGGCGCATCAGGCCCACGCCGCGGTTCGGATAGAAGGAATAGCGGAAGGCCTTCTCCGGATCGGCCAGGATCAGCATGGCATCGGTGCGCGGCAACTGCACGCTCTTGAGGTCGATGCGGGTCTCGGTCCAGTCCAGTTGCCCGTCGTACACCTTGCCCGTTCGCCCTTCGGCGCAGGACACGGTGATGAGCTGACCGTCCTTCAGTGCCTCCGTGGCGTTGAGCGCGCCTACGATCGCCACGGTGCCCATCTCACGCCCCACGATCGCGGCGTGACTGGTGCGACCGCCCTTGTTGGTGATGATCGCCGACGCGCGCTTCAGCACCGGGTCCCAGTCCGGGTTGGTGATGTCGGTGACGAGCACTTCGCCGTCCTTGAGTTGGTCGGCCTGTGCGGGTGAATCGAGCTTTCGCACCCGGCCTGCCGCGATCTTGCTGCCCACTGCGCTGCCGGTAACGAGCACGGTGCCCTTGCCTTTCAGCGTGTATTCCTTCAGTTGGAACGGGTCCTTGGCGGAGTGCACCGTCTCCGGCCTGGCCTGCACGATGTAGAGCTTGCCGGTGATGCCGTCCTTGGCCCATTCGATGTCCATGGGCATGCCATAGTGATCCTCGATGGTCACCGCCCAGCGGGCAAGCTGTTGCACCTCGACGTCGCTGAGCACGTACCGTTCCTGTTGCTCCAACGGCGTATCCAGGTTGACGGTGCTGGAACCCGGGCGACCATCGCCGGCAGGTTCCAGGACCATCGTCTTCTGCTTCGCGCCGAGCTTGTGCTGCAGGATGGCGTGCTTCCGTGCGCGCAGGGTCGGCTTGAAGACCTGGTATTCGTCCGTTTCAACAGCGCCCTGCACCACGTTCTCGCCGAGGCCCCAGTTCGCGGCCACGTGCACCACGTTGCGGAAACCGCTCTCGGGTTCCAACGTGAACAGCACACCGGCCCCGCCGACGTCCGAGCGCACCATGTGCTGCACGCCGATGGACAGCGCCACCTTCATGTCGGGGAAGCCCATGTCGTGCCGGTACTTGATGGCGCGCTCCATGAAGAGGGAGGCGTAGCACCGCCGCGCGGCATCGAGCATGGCATCCTCTCCCTGGATGTTCAGGAAGCTCTCGTGGCGCCCGGCGAAACTGGCGGTGGGCAGGTCCTCGGCGGTGGCGCTGCTGCGCACGGCGACGGAAGTGCCTTCAGCGGAGAGTTCGCGGTAAGCGTGGCGGATCTCCTGTGCGAGGTCCTCGGGCCAGGAGGCGTTCAGGATCAAGGCGCGGGCCTCGTTCGCGAGGACCGCCAAGTTGGAGAGCCCCGTTCGGTCGAGCCGCGTCATGCAGGCGGTCAAGGGCTCCTTGATGCGGTTCGCCTCCAGGAAACGCCAATAGGCCCGGGCGGTGATCGCGAAGCCGTCGGGCACGGAGATGCCTGCGGAACCGAGCGTCGCGATCAACTCACCCAGCGAAGCGTTCTTGCCGCCTACGGCGGGCACGTCGGTGTTGCGCACGTCACGCAACCATCGGATGTTGGGCTCCATGGCCTGAATTTAGAGCGATCCAGTTCCAGGAGAAATGCGCTTCGTCAGGTCAGGCTGAAGATGGTCCAGCACGACGAAAGTGCAAGTGTCATCACGCTGCTTCTCCACCAAATTCAGGGTGGGGGCAGTTCTTGAATGTTCGCAGGGACCTTGGTCGACGGCTATTGACCCGTTCCTGCATACCCGGCCGGCTCGTACAACTGGGCATCCCCGTTGCTCCAGAAGATGGCGAGGGTCCGTAGCACGTTCGTCGGGTCCACAAGCTCATAACGTTCGGCGGGAAGTTCACGATCGGGCCACACCTTCAGCAGGAGCAGGTCGGGGAAGGTGCCGAAGGGCGCCACAAGCGTGCCGGTGCCGACCACTTCACGGCGCATCATGACATCCTCGATGGTAGGCGAGTAGTGCTCCGAGTAGGACCCGTAGCCGCTGCCGTCGCGCCAGAGCATAACGGGCCTGGAGTAGCGTTCACGTTCGTTGTAGTAGGGGGCGTAGGTGCCGAGTTCCTGCAGTGCACCATCCACGAAGTTGAGGTAATGGCGCCGATAGCTGTAGGCACGGTGGAGCACCACGGAAGTACCCTCGGGGATGCTGTCATCCATGGCCTGGTCCCACGGGATCACGCTGTCGGTCACCGGGAAGAGGTCCTTCAGTTGGATGTCCGCCAGGTCCCAAATGATATCAGCGCCTATTGTATCCGTCAGGAAGTAGGGCTCGGCGAGTTCGTGGACATTGGTGTAATAGGCACCCATGACCGGAAGTGCGGCGGGCAGATGCACCACGGATTGAGCAGCACTTTCACAGATGAAGAACGGAATGAGGATGACGGAGCTGATCGCTGGATGCATGGTGGGTCGGTCTGTGTTACAGTGTGGAGGTCAGGGGTGGTACCTGCGATGCCGGTCTATGGGCTCACAAGGTGCAACGGCGACGTGTGATCACCACTGGTTCATGATCCCACGGTCGATGATCGATCCATCGGTAGCGAAGATGCGTGGCGACCTGTCGATGCTGCACCATCCGATAAGCCTCCCCACCACTGGATCGATCCGGCTGGTGCTCCCCCACGCTGAAGGGTAGTCTTGCCCCGGTCCCAAGGTCCGGGACACTACGATGATCCACCTGCAACGCAGCCTTCTGGTACTGACGATCGTACTGCTTGCCCGGACGGGCTTTGCCCAGGATATCGAGCAGATCGACCTCAAGAGGCCGGTCACCCTCAGCGGCAACCTGAGCTTCTCCATGGAGAGCTACTCGGTGAATGGCATTCCCGCGCGCCGCCAGCCCTTCACCTGGACCTTGAGCGGTGCGCCCACGCTCAACGTGCTCGGCGTCACCATGCCCTTCCAGCTTCTGTTGGGCAACTTCGAGAACCGCTTCTACCAGCCCTTCAACCAGTACGGCATCAGCCCGCGCTACAAGTGGCTCACGGTGCACGCGGGGTACCGCAACATCAACTTCCAACCTTACACCCTGGCGGGTTTCCGCATACTGGGAGGCGGCGTGGAGATCAACACGGCTTACAAACCCGATGGTCCGAAGACCGGCCTGCGCTTCGGTTTCATGTATGGCAGGCTGAACCGGAGCACTGCGCTGGATAGTGCTCAGTTCGCCAACCCGCTCGCCTTCCGCCCGCTGCCCAGCTACACGCGCATGGCCTATGCTGCCAAGGTGGGTGTGGGCAATAACGATGGCTATTTCGATATCAGTTACCTCTATGGCTGGGATGTGGAGAGCTCGCTTACCAGCGCCCAGCGCGATAGTGTGGCACCACAGCGCAACACGGCCGTGGGTTTCTCCTGGCGAAAGGACCTGTACCGGAAGGACAAGCGACGCTTATTCTGGAAGGCCGATCTGGGCATGAGCGCTTACACCTTGGATGATCGCCAGCCCGGAAGGGATGTGACCGGAGAACCCAACATCGTGCAGAACGTGGTGGGCGGCTGGCTGGACGCGAAGATCAGCACCCAGTTCCTCAGTGCCGGTGAGACCAGCCTGAACTACCAGGCCAAGGGTGGGGGCGTGGGCATCGCCTACAAACGTGTGGACCCCGAGTACCGCAGCATGGGCGCCTACTTCTTCCAGAACGACATCGAGCAATACACCATCACCCCAAGCCTTCGCCTGGACAGTGGCCGCGTGAACATCAATACCAGTTTCGGGATGCAGCGCGACAACATCGCGGGCCTGCGCCTGGTGAGCAGCGAGCGCCTTATCGGCAACGTGAACCTGAACTGGAACCCCTCGCAGCGCTTCGGACTGAACGCCAGCTGGGCCAACTTCGGTGTCACCCAGAACCCCACACGTCTCTCTCCGGATGCCGAGCTCTTCAAGCAGGTGAGCAACAACTTCACGTTGGTGCCCTACATGAACCGCATCAGCGAGAAGTATGTGCGCACCACGCAGCTGGTTCTTGTTTACCAGATGCTGAACAGTCCGGTGAGCAGCATCAACGCGCCGGTGGACCAACACACGCTGGTGGGCGCCTTCGTGTACAGCCACACCTGGATCGCGCGAGCCATCACCACCACCATGAGCCTCAACTACAACAACACGTTGCTGCCGCAGGGCGATGTGGGTTCGTTGGGCGCAGGTGCAGGCATCGGATTTCCCGTGATGAAACGCAAGCTGCAACTGGGCTTCAACGCCATGTACAACCGCAACCACTTCAACGGCGCTGAGAACGGCTACACCTTGAGCGGGCTGGTCGACCTGGGCATCGCGGTGCACAAGAAGGGACGACTCTCGCTGCAGGGTGTGTATATGCGCAACGAGGCCGCCGACGAAACGGTCTTCAGCTCCTTCGATGAGACAACGACACGTATCACCTACGGATTGAACTTCTGACAATGAGCAACGCTATGCAAGGTGTAAGAGTGCCAGAGTGCCAGAGTGCAAGAGGGCGAGAGGGCGAGGGTGCGAGTGTGCAAGAGCTCAAGAGTGCAAGAGGGCGAGGGGCCGGAGACTGTTCAGTAAAGTGTGTCAGGTCGGATTACGAACTTCAAACCCTGACCAATGGAAACCAAGACTGAAAAGTTCGATTACGAAGCCTTCGAGAAGGAGGCAATGAGACAACTGCTACTGGGCAAGCCACTCAGT
>JBGTAJ010000168.1:0-9850 GCA_041749915.1 Flavobacteriales bacterium | reverse complement strand
TGGGCAAGATCAGCTGGAGCAAGGTGCCGGGCTTGGTCTTCATCGACTTGCGCGAGGGCTTCGATGATCCGTGGATGACCGTGCTGAAGGTGAAGCTGGATGGTCCGGTGAAGTTGTACCGCGGCGAGGGCGGCTACTGAGCGCAACGCTCAAGGTGCCTGCCAATCGAAGATGGTGTGCAGCAGCACCCACTTCTCTCCCGGCTGCGCGAAGGGAAGTCGTTGTTGGAACCGGTCCATCAATTCCTCCCATTCCTGCACCCGCGGTGGAAGTGCCGCGCCACCGCCATCGGTCGCAGCACCGGTGCTGCTCTCCACGGTCATGAACAAGCGGTTGCCGGCGCGGTGGATGGTGCAGCGCGTGATCCCGCTCCGGCGCAGGTGCTCCAGCACTTCGGGCCACACCAGCGTGTGCCAGGCCTCGTATTCCGCGATCAGTGCGGGGTCTTCCTTCAGATCGAGGGCGTAGTGGCGGATCATTCGGATAGGCGCTTGGCGGTGCGAGCGAACAGCAGCACCATGATGAAGCAGGCGAGCGGCACGAGGTAAGCTACCTGGATGCCATGCCGGTCGCTGATGGCGCCCATGATCGGAGGGATGACGGCACCACCGGCGATGCTCATCACCAGCAGCGAACTGCCCAGCTTGGTGCGGCTGCCGAGCCCTTCGATGCCGAGCGAGAAGATGGTGGGGAACATGATGCTCATGAAGAGCTGCAGCGCAATGAGCATGCCCACGGCCGCCATGCCACTTCCCATCACCGCCACAGCGGCAAGCACCGCTGCGATACCTGCACTTGCGCCAAGCAGGGTGGTGGCGTGCATGCTGCGCAGCAGCGCGGTGCCGATGAAACGACCCGCCATGAAGAGCAGCAGTCCGATGCTCAAGAGATATGCCGCCTGCTGTTCACCGATGTCCGCGGTCCTTCCCGCGAAGCGGATGAAGAAGCTGGCCACGCCCACCTGTGCGCCCACGTAGCAGAACTGAGCGCCCACTGCGGCCCAGAGCCGACGCATGGAGCGGGGCTTCGCACCATCATCGGTGCTTTCATGCGCATGGATCTCGGGTAGGGGCACGCGCATGAAGAGCGCGGCAGCGAGCAGCACCACCAGTGCGATGAGGAGGTAGGGTACACGCACGGCCAGCGCCTCTTGTGCCAGAAAGGCATCGAGCGCGGGAGGTGCCATGGCCTGCAGCGCCTCCTCGCTGGGTGCTTCGCCACTGAGGATGAAACGACCGCCAAAGAACGCGGCCAGCGCAGCCCCCAGCCCGTTGAAGGCCTGTGCGAAGTTGAGCCGTCGGTGCGCTGTCGCGGGATCGCCTAGCGCGGTGATGTAGGGATTGGCCGCTGTTTCCAGGAAGGTGAGACCGCTGGCGATGATGAAGAGCGCGCTGAGGAAGAAGGGGTAGGAACGCAGGGTGGCCGCGGGCCAGAACAGCAGGGCACCGGTGGCGAAGAGCAGCAGTCCGCCCACGATGCCGCTGCGGTAGCCGAAGCGCGCCATCAACGCACCAGCGGGCAGGGCCATCACGAAGTAGGCGATGAAGAACGCGGAGTCCACCAGCGCGGAACGCAGGTCGTTCAGCTGCAGGGCCCGGCGCAGATGCGGGATGAGGATGGGGTTGAGGTTGTGCGCAAGGGCCCACAGGAAGAACAGCCCGGTAACGAGTACGATGGCGAGGCGGGTGCTGCGGGGCTCCATGCTCACAGATCGTTGCGGCGTATGGTCAGCCGAAGCGCGTCGGGAATGGCGGTCGTTGATACCAGCACGAGGTAGCCGCCACCGCCCGCACCGCTGAGCTTCCAGCCGAGGGCTTGCGACCGGTATTCCGCGATGCGCTGTCGGATGGCGTCATCCACCATGTGCGGGAACATGGCCACCTGGGCCTCGAAGGATGCGCGCATGGCGGTTCCGAAGGCTTCGGCGTCCCGGTGTTGAAGGGCGTTCCAGCAGGCATCCGCGGCATCGGCGAGGGCCTGGGCTCCGGCGGCATCCACACGGGTGTTCTGCAACACGCTGTAGCCATCGCTGCGCGGACCGAGCGGTACCAGGTACAGATGGTCCTCGATGAAGGACAGCACTTCGTCGCGGTGTTCCTCCTCGATGTGAGTGGGCCAGTAGCCGCCGGCGTAGTGGAGGCGGTTGGCGCCGGGGTACACGATACCGATGCTGTCCTGCGAGCCGCTGATCTCGGTGGTGCCGGGCGGGTTCTCGAAGCTGAAGAGGATGCGCGCCTGTTGTTCGCGATCACCGAGCGGCAGGCGGGTGCGCCACAGGGCGATGGCCTTCTCGCGGGTGCTGCTGCTCATCCCGCTGCGCGCGTTGAAATCGTGCGTGGGTTCCAGGCTGATGGTGATGACACTGCCGGGATGGTGCTTCGAGACGAAGGGCTGATCGAGCCAGCCACCGGCGAGGTCGAGGCGGTAGGGGATGATGCAAGCCTCGCGCAGGGCCGTGGTGCTGCGGGGCTTCAGGCCGGCGTGCGGGTTGCGCTCCAAGACCAGGTAGCGTATGCCCTTCGCGGCGCAGAGCGCGGCCTTGTCGGCGGAGTGTCCATCGCTGTTCACCACGAACACATCGGGCTTCACCTGTTCGAGCTCGGGCAGGAAGTCGAGCAGGCCGGTTCCGGAGCCGATGTGAACGGCATGCACGCACGACAGCGCTTCCAGCATGTAGCGCCGTTCCTGTTCATCGTTCACCGTCCAGCGCCCCTTGATGCCGTGGATGGTGCGGTCGCTGCCGATGCACACATGCAGCTCACCGTGTTCGGCTGCACTGCGCAGGAAGGCCACATGGCCGCTGTGCAGCAGGTCGAAGCAACCGGAGACGAAGACGCGGGGCATGGCACAAGTTTATCGAAGTATGTGGTGTGAAATGTTAGTTGTGAAGTGTGAAGTAGGATGAACCTCACACTTCACATCTCCGCACTCACACCTCACACCTATTTCACCACGATCTCATCACAGAACAACCAGCACTGCCCCTTGCTGCCGTGCCACGCGGGCAGGTCGCCGAGGTTCTTTGCGGTGATGCGGATGTAGCGGGCGGGTTGCGCTGGCACCAGGGCGGCCGATAGGCGTAAGGTGTTGGGAATGCCGCGCTGCTGGCGCTGTGGCAGAACGGTCCGGTCATATGCGCTCCATGTCCTTCCATCCAGGGAGATGTCGATCAAGACCTGTTCGGGCAGGAAGATCCAGCTCTGTGGGTCGCGCAGGAAGCCAAGTATGATGGAGTCGACGGCATATTGCTCACCGAGATCGATCGTCGCCACCATGTCGGTGCCGTACCAGCCCTGCCAGCCGAACTGGTAGTTGGTACTTGCTTTGAAGCCGTCGATCAGCGCATCGGGTCCACCACCTGGATAGCGCTCATCCGGCGGCGTCGCGAAGGTGATGGTCTTGCCGACGGCCAGATGTGATCGCGCGCCGTTCTTCAGGTGTGCGCTGAACTCGGCGTAGTACTCATCCGGCGTGTTCCGCGTCTCGTGCAACAGCAGGTGCCCATGCTTCTTCGCGCGGGCCATGAAGGTGTCCAGCAGCTCCACGTAGTACGGCTTCGCACGCCAGTTGCCCAGGCTGTCCTTCTCGAACAATCCGTTCGGCGCATGCGGCATGGCCCGAGCGATCTCCAGTTCGGCGTACATGATCCCCAGCCGTGCATCCTCCACACGCCACTGATAGATGGTGTCCTCGTCCCAGGTGCTGGCCTCAGCGCTATTGAACAGCATCTTGTACTTGCCCAGGTTCTCCGGACTGAGATAGCCGTCCTTGTGGGCGCTTGGATGTTCATACAGCGTGAGGGCCCTGCCGCTCTTGTCCAGTTCCTCTTCCAGCAAGCGCGTGTATTTGTCGATGTACACGCCTGCCTCGCCGTAGAACGTATCCATGAACCGCCAGCGGAGCGAGTCCACGTTGAGGTCGGGATCCCAGAGCAGCTTGGCGAGCAGGTAGGTGCGGAACTCGGGCATCTCCCCGCCGGGTGACGACAGCCCTTGCTCGAACATCATCGGCACGCCGGCATCGCGGAAGAGTTGCAAGTTGGGTTGCAGCACCTTCCAGTTGGGGAAGGGCATCACCAAGTGCGAGAAGTTGATCACGTAGTCCCACACGATGATGTTCTTAGTGAGCCCCGACCATTCGCGCAGGTCCGCGGTGAACGATCCGGGTTGATCGCGTGTGGCGATGGGCCTGCTGCGGTCCTCCTCGATGCTGCAGAGCATGATGTTCACGTTCGGCCGCGGCTTGGTCACCTTAGGAGCAGTACGGCTGTACTGGTAGGCCAGTGTGCTGATCACCTTGTCCGGGAAGCTGTCGGCCACGGCATTGGCGAAACGGAGGATGCTGCCGCTGGGCGCTCCCTCGATGCTGTCGGTGCGGTGGCATAACGCGCACTGGCAATGGTTGAAGTTGTCCATCTGGCTCACGCTCCAATACTTGGCGGCGGGCTTGCGGACCATCATCGCCCGCAGGCTGTCCACGGTGATGCGGAGCACCTGCGGGTTGCTCAGGCAGAGTTGATCAGGAACGCGTGTGCCGTTGCGTTCCGCGAAGTACTCGGGATGCTTTGCGAACTGCGCGGGCGGCACGTAGCGGTGCATGGTGTGGACCCAGAGGCCCCAATCGGGATCCTCGCTGTCGCGGGTCTTGATCACCTGGCGGATGCGGTGCTCGGCGGCGTAGGCACTGTCCGTGGCAGGGCCATAGTAGGCCATGCGGAAGGAGAAGGCGGGGGTATCCTGCGCGCTGGAGAGGAGGGAGTGGAAGAGGAATGCGAGGCTCACGCCGAGACGCCGAGCACGCGGAAGGGATGCCATTGTCATTCCGGGCTTGACCCTGGATCGCGGGATCTTCATGACTACCACCTGATACGGCCCACCCGTCTGCGCATCATTTTACTCTCTACACGGACCACACGAACAGTCGAGGTCGAAGACGGAGGAACCTCGATGATCACGGCATCACCCTCCTCTACTAGGCGAACGTTGTCCTTACGGCCTAAGAGCCTTGCGCCACCCTTGATATCAGTGTCGAGCCGATTCGAACGTATGCGAACCTTGTCCGTGCCATCAATGAAGTAGTAGGTGTAGATGGAGTGTTCGGCGCCTTTCGACCGGGCTTCCTTCGAAGTGGCGCCAATCACCTGGGCTTCACGACCCTCTTCATTCAGGGAACTCGCCCTCGTCCCATACACCGCCTCCCCGTTCACCTTCAGCCATTCGCCCACCTCCTTCAAGCGCACGTACGCCGTTGAGTCTAATTGGCCATCAGGCCCGGGTGCCACATTCAGCAGCAGGCTTCCCCCTCGCGACACCACGCTCACCAGGGTGCGGATGATCTCGTCGGTGCTCTTGTATTGCTCGTTCGGCACCCAGCTCCAGCTCGTGCCCATGGGCATACAGGTCTCCCAGGGCACGCCAAGGTCCGCATCGGGCACGTGGCCTTCGGGTGTCACGTAGTTCTCGTACTCGCCGCCCACGGTGCGGTCCACCACCAGCAGGCCGGGTTGGTGCTTCCGCGCCATGGCGGCGATGCTGGCCATGTCGATGTCCTGGTCGATGAGGATGGCCTTCTGCCAGCTCACGTTCGTGTCGATGGTGTTCAGGGGCCGCACCTGGCCGCCATCCAGCCAGAGGATGTCCATGGGCCCGTAGCCGGTCATCAGCTCCTCGATCTGGCCGGAGGTGAAGTCCTTGAACTGTTGCCAGCGCTCCGGGTAGCGCGTAGGCAGGTAGTTCACGTTGCGGTCCTTCGGCGGGAAGTAGGGCCACCAGTAGTAGGGGCTGTGCCAATCGGGCTTGCTGAAGTAGGCGCCGGTCCACAGGCCCTCTGCGCGGAACGCATCGAAGACGCCTTTGGCGAGGTTCGCACGAGGGTCGTCGTGGAAGGGGCACTTGGGGTCGGTGACGCGGTAGTCCGTGAGCTTGGTGTCGAACATGCAGAAGCCGTCGTGGTGCTTGGTGGTGAAGACCACGTACTTCATGCCGGCGTCCTTCGCGGCCTTCGCCCACTTGTCCGGGTCGAACTTCACCGGATCGAAGGTGGTCTGGAGGGCCTCGTAGTTCTTCACGTACTCGTTGTAGGTGGCGCCGTGCTCGGGCCTCCGGCGGCACCAGTCCTCATCCTCGGGGCAGATGCTCCAGCTCTCCACCACGCCCCACTGGCTGTAGGGTCCCCAGTGCATCAGCAGGCCGAACTTCAGGTCCTTCCATTGCTCCAGCTTGGCGGCCACGGCGGTGTCGGAGGGTGGGACGTAGGGGGCTTGGGCCAGCAGGTGCAGCGCCAGGAGCGGTGCGGCGAACAGGGAGGCGAGCGTGCGACGAAGCATGCCACAAGGTATCTGGTTCAGCGCAGTGCGCGATGCCTGGAACTGGCAGCAGCGCATCGCCGAACGTAAGAGCCTGTTCAAGATCTCTTGCGCGATGGACCTCGAGACTACTTTGAGGTCAGGCGAGGCCGAAAAAATTCTGCGTAGCGGTGCCTACGGGGAATTTTTTCGGCGAAGCATGGGCTCAAAGGAGGCCGAGGGACGCGTGTGAAGAGATCTTGAACAGGCTCATAGAAGCCTATCCTCACCAGACCGACAGGATCACGGTGGCGTGCACACAGGCGAAGCCGAGCAGTGCGCCGGACAGCACCTGCCCCAGCGTATGGTCACTACCGATGAGTCTTGCGGTGCCCAGCGCTCCGGCAGCCACGATCGCGATGGACAGCGGGACGAGCACCTCCGTGCCGTGCAGGTAGTACACCCCTCCCACGGCCCCGATGAGGCCGCCGATGCCCACCATGTGCGCGCTGATCTTCCAGCGCAGGGTGATGAGGGCGGTGAGGAAGAGCGCCAGAAAGGCCCCGGCCATCATGGCGGGAACGGCCGGGTGCAGGGGCGTGCGCTGCAGCAGGTACCACGCCATGCCGTAGTAGATCAACGTGAGGCCGTAGGGCGCGATCCGTTCCTCGCGCCGCTCCATCTCCAGCGATCCGATCACCCGTGCCCGCAGGAGCATCAGCATGCTGGTGATGGGGAAGGCCGCTGTCATCACGGCCACCATGGCCAGTGCCACCCAGCGCTGCTCGGGCCTCAGGAAATACGTGATGTGCGGGTCCAGCTGGAAGAGCAGCCACACCGACAGGGTGGGCATGAACACCGGATGCAGGGCGATGGCGAGGAAGCGGGAGAAGGCGCGCATGCGGAAATAAGCTTCAAGTCTCAAGCCTCAAGTCACAGGTCACAAGCCTCAAGACTCAAAGGAAACCGCTCTGAATGCTTGATGGTTGAAGCTTGGACCGTGTGTCTTGCAGCTTGTTCAGAGCTCCTTACGTAAACGCGCCACGGGCACGTTCAATTGTTCGCGGTACTTGGCCACGGTGCGGCGTGCGATGTTGTAGCCCTTCTCCTTGAGCATCGCGGTGAGCTCGTCGTCGGTGAGCGGTTTGCGCTTCTCCTCCGCCTCGATGGCGTCTTTCAGGATCTTCTTCACTTCACGCGTGCTCACTTCCTCGCCACTGTCCGTGCTCAGGCTTTCGCTGAAGAAGAACTTCAGCAGGAAGGTGCCGTAGTTGGTCTGCACGTACTTGCTGTTGGCCACCCGGCTGATGGTGCTGATGTCCAGCCCCACGCGTTCCGCGATGTCCTTCAGGATCATCGGTTTCAGCTTCGTTTCATCGCCGGTCAGGAAGAACTCGCGCTGGTGCTCCATGATCGCCTCCATGGTCACCAGCAGGGTATGCTGGCGTTGTTTGATGGCATCGATGAACCACTTCGCATTGTCCAGTTTCTGGCGGATGAACTGGAGCGCCTCCTTGGCATCCTTGTCCTTCTTGTTCCGCGCATACTCCTGCATCATGTCGCGGTAGGTGCGGCTCACGCGCAGTTCCGGTGCGTTGCGGCTGTTCAGCGAAAGCTCCAGCAGCCCATCGATGGCCATCACCGTAAAGTCCGGGATGATCTCCTGCGAGGGCTTGTCCGTGTCGCGCATTGTGTTGCCCGGTCGCGGGTTCATGCGCACGATGAGCTCGATGGCACCCTTCAGCGCATCCTCATCGATCTCCAGTCGGTCCAGGATGCGGTCGTAGTGCTTCTTGCTGAAGGCCTCGAAGTGCTTGTCCAGGATGGCCTCGGCGATGCGCTGGTCCAGGCTGTGGGGGATGCGGCGCACCTGCAGCAGGAGGCACTCGCGCAGGTCACGGGCACCCACGCCGGCAGGGTCCAGGGATTGCAGTTCCTTCAGCGAGGTCTCCAGTTCCTCCCGGGTGCACTGCACGTTCTGCGTGAAGGCCAGGTCGTTCACGATGGCGTCGAGATCGCGGCGCAGGTACCCGTCCTCGTCCAGGTTGCCGATCAGGTTCTCGGCCAGCAGTTCGGTGCGCTCATCCACATCGCGCAGGGAGAGCTGTGCCTTCATGGAATCCTGGAAGGTGGTGCCACCGGCCAGGGGCATCTCGCGTTCCTCCTCGTCCGGCCCGCTGTTCTTCACGCTCAGCTTGTAGTCCGGCGTATCGTCGTCCTGGAAGTAATCGCTCAGGTCGAAATCATCGCGTTCGTTTTCCTCGTTGCCCTCCATCTCCGAGCTTTCGGCGATGGCCTGGTCCTCGGTGGGCATGTCCTCCTCGTTGTGGTCCTCACCCTCCTCCAGGGCGGGGTTCTCCTCGATCTCCTGCTTGATGCGTTGCTCCAGCTCCACGGTGGGCACCTGCAACAGCTTCATCAACTGGATCTGTTGCGGGGACAGCTTCTGCTGAAGCTTCTGGAAAAGGCCTTGTTTGAGCATGTCGGGGACAAAAATACCCGGTCCCGCACCATTCCCTTCGATCATCTTCACGGACGGGCCCATGCAAGGTGCGTCCATCCGGCACACAGGGCCTTGGCTCCGGCAGTTCCGCGTTCATAGGCCCCGACCGTTCGTGAGTGCGCTTGACCACACGGCCGGAGCTTGCGCGGGATCGCTGGCCTGTGCCCCCGGCTCATCCGCGTGCGACAGGAGATCATTGGCCGGAGGAAGTTCCCATGAAGAGCGGGTCCTTTACCAAGGGGACCAAGGCCTATGATCCCCTTCCCATGCAAAGGTCCATCCATCACAGCAGACGTTCCATCATGCTCACCACCATGCTGGTGCTGGCCCTGTGTTGTCTTCTGGTCCTTGTTGCGTTCGCCTGATGTTCGGCATTCAACCCCTGGCCCATCTTTGTCGCATGCGTCGGTCCACCTTGTTCCTGCTGACCATCACCATCGTGCTGGTCGCCTGTGGCCCCGGGACAGTTGCGGAGCCTGCGCACGAGGGCCTGTCGCTTGATACGCTCACCTTCAGGCCCGAGCTGGACAGCGCCAAACGCTTGGCGGACCGCGGGGCGATGGACGAGGCCACCGTGCTTGCCAGAACGGTGCTGGCCCGCACGAACGATGTGCCGTCCCAATGGAAACAACATGCCAGCGCGCTGGCGCAGATCGGTGTGATCCACCTTCGGCGCTCTGAACCTGACAGTGCGCTGGGCTATTTCAACAAAGGCAAGGCGCTGGCGGAGTCGAAGGGCGACACGGCCCTGCTCGGCACCATGTGGTTGAACATGGGTACCGCACTTGAACAGTCCGGCCGATACCTGGAGGCCCTGAACGCCGCCTTATCCGCACTGGCCATCAAGGAGGCTTTGGGTGACCAACGGGGCGAGAGCCGGGTGCTGAACAACATCAGCATGCTCTATTGGCACATGGACCGGCTGCCGGAGTCCATCTCCACCATGCAACGGAGCATCACGCTCAAGCGGACGAGCGACAGCCTCACGCTGGCGAGCAGCCTCAACGGTCTGGCGGTGCTGCTCACCGAACAGCAGCGCTACGATACGGCCATCGCCGTGCTGC
>JBGTAJ010000167.1:0-10642 GCA_041749915.1 Flavobacteriales bacterium | reverse complement strand
AACACGGTAGGTAACGGAGGAAGTGACCTCGTTGCACGGGGAAGCTTTGCCGAAACCCACCGCAGTGTCGTCCAATACCGTCCACAAAGGCCTCGAGCGCCTCCCCTTTCCAGCGCTGATCGCCACGGCGGTCGCGGGTTTGATCACGCTCGGCGCCTTCGGACAGGATGACGGTCTTGTGTACCGCACCATCCGTGTTGGTGGCCAGCAGACGCTTTCCGGATACCTGGTCTCATGGCTCGATGTGTCACCGGACGGCAGCACCGTTTCGGTATCGGCCACACAAGGCTTCCCGTTCCGGTCGTTCCCGGTGGACGCACCTGAGCAGACCACGGAGATCGACGTGGGCAACTGGTACGCCGGCAGCCGCGCGCGCTACAGCACCAGCGGCAAATACATGGTACTGCAGCAGCTGTTCTACCTCGACTTCGCGCCGAACAAGGACAAGCCCATCAAGTACGAAGTGATCGATGTGGCCGGCGGTAAGGCCGTACGATCGTTCGAGGACCTCTTCGCGGCAGCGCTGACATCCGACGAGACCACCGTGCTCACCCTGGACAAGGAAGGCGTTCACTTCGTGGACCTGCACACCGGCCAGCGGAATGATGCCAAAGGACTTGCGCGCACCGGGAACGCCATCGCGGTGAGCAGCGACGGGATGCGGTTCGCGGTCGCACACCGCCCCACCAAAAGCGAGGTGGAAGCGCTGCCCGCCGTACGCAACGACAAGGACGCGATCAAACAGGGCGTGAAACAGGGGCAGATCGTGGTGGTGTACGACATGGCCACACAGAAGCCGCTGCATACACTACCCGAACTCTTCGACAAGGTGTTCCGGTTGGAGTACAGTGCCGACGGCAAGGACCTGTGGATCCATGCGAAGCCGCACACACGCAAAGGCGGCAACCCGAACCCGTACCAGAGTTATGTGGAAGTGGCCGATGCCGTGAGCGGAGAGATGCGCCGCACCTCCTTCCCGTCCCTCGCCACGTTCGAGCCCGACTTCCGCATCAGCCCCGATGGCCGGTTGTTCGCCATCGGCAGCACCGGCGGCAAGTTCCAGGAGATCCATCTCTACGACCGCAACACCGGCAGCATGGTACACCGCTTCGTGGTGAGCTGGCGCCTTTGGGAGAACCTGGACAAAGGCGAATTCGCCAGTGGTGACGGGCGCTTGAGCTTCTCCTTCCTCCCCGACGACAAACGCCTGTTGCTCACCAGCGGAAACCGCCTGATCGAATGGACCTACGCGCCATGAAAACCGTTCTGACCCTGCTCACCGTACTGCTTCTCTGTTCCAACACTTCGGCCCAGAAGAAGGAACTGCTTCAGGACAAAGAGACCATCCTGGCCCGTGCCGCCCAGTTGCTGGATGCCGAGATGCGGGCCGGTGGCTCGTTGCATGCGGCCGTGGTGAAGGAGAAGCTCATCGGCCGCTACGTGCTGCAGGTGAGCATCCGCGACAAGGGCGACATCAGCAGCGTGTTCGTGGTGAGCGCCGAAGGCCACGACACGCGCTCGCAGAACCGTTTCAAGGACCTGGTCCATTTCACCGAGCTGCCCTTCAAGATGCCCAAGGGCCGGCACTACCGTTTGGAGCACACGTTCGACCTGAACGCCATAGCACGATAAAGAACCCAACCCACACCCCATGAAACCACTGTTGACCACCGCCTGCCTGCTCGCTGCCACCGGGCTGTTCGCGCAGGAAGAGATGCCCACCATCTTCGAGACCAGGCTTGAGCACAAGATCGAACACACGGGCACCGGTACCGAGGACCGGGGCTACAGCTATGCTGCGAGCGACAAGGAGATCACCGTCTTCAATAACAAGACCGGCGGCGTGCGCTGGACCGGCAGGTTCAAGGACCTGACCCCGAACCTGAGCAAGGTGGACGAGCTCTCACCGTTCTGGGAAAGCAACGTGCTCTTCCTCTTCGACCGCAAGACCGGCAAGGACCAGATCGCCTGCCTGGACCTCTCCGACGGCCGTTTGCTGTGGACCACGGACAAGTACCAGAACGTGACCGACGAGAACGTGGTGTACATCCCCGAGCTGGACGGCTTCGCCATTTCGCTGAAGGACCGCCTGGTCTGGATCCTGTCACGCACCGGCGAGGAGAAGTGGAGCACCGACAAGTTCAAGGGCGTGGTGGGCGAGTACGTCATCACCGGCGACAGCAAGCTCGTCATGGTCAACTTCGTTCCGGGGAACCTGGCCGCGCTGTTCAGTGGCTTCAAGAACCAGATCGTCAAGATCGACCTCACCAACGGCAACATCCTGTGGGACAACACCTACGTGGGCCGCGCTGAGCGCAAGGTCATCAGCAAGGACTTCCTGTACGACCTGGACGTGGAGGGCGACAAGGTGATCCTGCGCATGAACGGGATGCAGGTGTATGACCTGAACACGGGCGCCAACATCTACACGGCCGCCTTCGACTTCACGCCGGATAATCTGGTTGGCAAACCCGCAGGTGCCAAGAAGTTCGGGGTGTACCATGCCGTGGCCGACCCCGTGATGGTGGGCGACGACCTGTACGTGCTGGACATGAGCAGCAAGAAGAGCCAGTACGTGAAGAAGTACGACAAGAACAGCGGCAAGCTGCTGTGGACCAGCCCGGAGATCAAGGAGGCGCGGGCCATCCCGAACATGTACGTGGTGGGCGACCGGGTGCTGCTGCAGATCGGTGGCAACGTGGAGGCACAGGCCTACATCTACAAGCGCGAAAGCGACGGCCAGGGCGGATGGACCATCACCGAGGAGTGGCGGGTATGGCATCCCAACGTGAAGCCCAACGGCATCCAGGCCTTCAACACCGGCGACGGCAGCATGGTGTGGGACAGCGAACGGTTCCGCAAAGGCATCACCAATGCCGTGGTGGTGGAGGACAAGTTCATCGTGTGCAGTGGCAAGGAGCTCTACAGCATGGACATCGCCACCGGTGCGGAGAAGTACGTGGTACCTGTGGCCAAGGGCGGGGTGGGCAATGCGGACCAGATGATGACCTACAAGGACATGGTGGTGGTGATCGGCGACAAGGGTGTGAGCACCTTCAACACCAGGACCGGCGAGCCGGTGGCCATGGGCAAATACAAGAAAAGCGACCTGGAGGACATGGAAGGCGACCGCATGATCCTGAAAACGGCCGGTGCGGACATCGCCTGTTTCGATCTGGACGATTGCACCTACAAGCAGTTCAAGGCGCGCACGGGAGCGATCACCAGCATGAGCACCGACGGCAACTTCGTCTACGTCTACGAGAAGAAGAACGTCACCAAGGTGGGTACCCGGTAGGCCTCTTGTCCTGCTGGGGAAAGCGCGGGCCGCGGCGAAAGCTGCGGCCCGCGTGGCGTTCAGGGACAGGCCTCGATGGGGCCCAGCACGCGGTGGATGAAGAGGTACTCGTCCGCACCATCGCCCTCCATGGCAGGTCCCATGGCCAGGTTGCACTCCACCTCGATCAGCCACGGATCTCCGCCCTGCTTCACACTGCGCAGGTAGTGGCGTTCCAATTCGGCAGTGTTCAGGCTGCCGAGCACCTCGCCCTCATCCGTCCACTGCTCGCCACCGGCACAGGGCCAGCTGAAGCGTGAGCCACAGGGTGTGAAGCTCATGGCATCGGCGTAGTAGGTGAAGGTGCCAGCAAGTCGCATGCGCGGGATGGCGTCTCCGATCTCATCGGCCAACTTTGACATATAATGGGGGAATGGTGTGTCGAAACTTTGGCCATCTCCATTCACCTGTAATAGGCCATCAGGCGTGTACCGGTAGTAAGCCGGTAGATACCCAGGATGTTCTGTCATCAACAAGCCATTGACGACTTGCCACTGGCCTATAGTGCCGCGCGGAACGCTGTCGCTATCTACATAGCGCTGTTGCAGCACAAAGCTGCTGTCGCTCCTCACCCATAGAGCGAACTCCACCTCCGGCAGGTTCGGCGTACGCATGATCCCGGTGTAGTAGCCGGTCCACTCGACCGGGGTTTCGGCCACCGGCTGCACGGGCACCTTTGTTCTCTGCTCTTCGGTCGGGGTATCGTTCCCGCTGCAGCTCAACAACACGGCAGCGAGTAGTATGGGCAACAGCGTTTTCATGGCGGTCGTTTCGTGCGTCGAAGGTAGCGCCGACCTTTGCCCGCGATGGTGCCCCTCCTCTCCGCCTTCTACTTCGGCAGTGTCGAGCATTACCGTCTGCTGGCCCAGCACCAGCAGGTCATCGTCGACATCGGCGAGCACTACGAACGCCAGAGCTACCGCACGCGCACCCGCATCGTGGGACCGAACGGGGTGCAGGACCTTACGGTGCAGATCGCGCGCAGGTCCGGGGAGAAGATGCCGATGCGCACGGTGGGCCTCAGCTACATCGAGACCTGGCCGCAGCAGCACGTGCATGCCATCCGCAGCGCCTATGGCAATACGCCATGGTTCATCCATTTCATCGATGAGATCGAAGCGGTGGTGCTACAGCGATACGACCGGCTCGTTGACCTTGATCTGGCGACGATGCGCTTGGGCATGAAGTGGCTGGGGCTGAGGACGGAGGTGGTGGTGAGTGAGGAATATGTTGTCCAAAGTTCGTTGTCCGATGTCCTAGGCGGCGCACCTACCAAAGAGGTGAGCCGCCTAGGACATAAGACATTGGACAACGACCAACCATTTGACTTACGCACTACGCTTCATCCCAAGAGATCACTTCCCGCGGAGATCACTTCCCCACCCCCCTATCCCCAGATCTTTGCTGACCGTCACGGATACCAGCCGCGCATGAGCGTGATCGATCTGGTGATGAACAGCGGTCCGGAGGCACGCTCCATCCTTCGGTGACCAAAGGCACGCTGGCGCCTTGGTCCGCGGGTACCTTTGCTCCGTGCTGGTCATAGGAACACGGAACTGCTCCCATGGACGTTGAGATCCTTTCCCGCGTCCAGTTCGCGTTCACCATCGCGTTCCACTACATCTATCCACCGCTGAGCATCGGGCTGGGGTTGGTGATGGTGGTGCTGGAAGGCTTGTACCTGCGTACGGGCGACCAGCAGTACCACACGCTCGCACGCTTCTGGACGAAGATCTTCGCGCTCACCTTCGGCATCGGCGTGGCCACGGGCATCGTCATGGAGTTCGAGTTCGGCACCAACTGGGCCGTGTACTCGAGGTATGTGGGTGATGTGTTCGGCAGTGCCTTGGCGGCCGAGGGCATCTTCGCCTTCGCGCTGGAGAGCGGTTTCCTAGGCGTCCTGCTCTTC
Source organism: Flavobacteriales bacterium (assembly GCA_041749915.1). GTDB lineage: Bacteria > Bacteroidota > Bacteroidia > Flavobacteriales_F > PHOS-HE28 > PHOS-HE28. The sequence goes on along the minus strand of JBGTAJ010000167.1, from coordinate 5,396 downwards.
GGCTGGAACCGCGTATCGCCCCTGGTGCATTTCATCGCCACGCTCGGGGTGTGGCTGGGCAGCATGTTCAGCGCGGTATGGATCGTGGTGGCCAACAGCTGGCAGCAGACGCCCGCCGGTTACCACGTGGTGGGCGAAGGCATGGATGCGCGCGCCGAGATCACCGACTTCTGGGCCATGGTCTTCAACCCCAGCAGCGTGGACCGGCTCACCCATGTGTGGATCGGGGCATTCCTCGCGGGGGCCTTCCTGGTGATCAGCGTGCATGCGTGGTACATCCTGAAAGGTCGGCACGTGGAGCTCTCTCGGAAAGCGCTACGCATCGCGCTCAGTGTGGCTGTCGTGTCCTCGTTGTTGCAGTTGGTCACGGGGCATTCCTCCGCCGATGGCGTGGCGAAGAACCAGCCCGCCAAGCTCGCCGCCATGGAAGGCCACTACCCGGCCAGCGCACCGGCTGACCTCTACCTCTTCGGCTGGGTGGACCACGACACGCAGCAGGTGCACGGCGTGAAACTGCCGGGTGGGCTCAGCTTCATGGTGCACCAGGACTTCAGCACGCCGATCACCGGCCTCAACGCCTTCGCCCCCAACGACCGGCCGCGACAGGTGAACGCCATCTTCCAGTTCTACCACCTGATGGTCGCCATCGGCATGGCCTTGATCGGCATCAGCCTGCTGGCCGGGTGGTTCGCGTGGAAACGCACGCTCTTCCAACAGCGCTGGTTGTTGCGCATCCTTGTCCTTTCCGCGTTGTTGCCGCAGATCGCCAACCAGGTGGGCTGGTTCACCGCCGAGATGGGTCGCCAGCCGTGGGTGGTCTACGGCCTATTGCGCACCAGCGACGCACTTTCGAAGTCCGTCACCGCCGAGCACGTGCTCTTCTCGCTCATCCTCTTCACGGTGGTCTACCTCATCCTCTTCGCCCTCTTCGTCTACCTGCTGAACAAGAAGATCGTACACGGCCCGGACGATGCGGAGATGGAGGATGAACGTCCGCACCAGCAAGCCATCACCACCGCCGTCACCAGCTAAGTCATGGACAGCTTCCTCGGCATCGACTACGCGACCTGGTGGTACCTGGTGGTGGGTGGCGTGTTCACCGGCTACGCCATCCTCGACGGCTTCGATCTGGGGGCGGGCGCGTGGCATCTGTTCATTCGCAAGGAGGAGAATCGGCGCATTGCACTGAACGCCGTGGGGCCGGTATGGGACGGCAACGAGGTGTGGCTTGTCATCGGCGGCGGGGCGCTATTCGCGGGTTTCCCGAAGGTGTACGCCTCGCTGCTCTCGGCCATGTACATCCCCTTCATGCTCTTTCTGGTGATGCTCATCTTCCGCGCCATCAGCATCGAGTTCCGCAGCAAGGAACCCATGGCCTGGTGGCGCCGCCTGTGGGATGTGAGCTACAGCGTGTCGAGCATCGCGCTGGCCGTGCTGCTCGGCGTGGTGCTGGGCAACGTACTGCAAGGCATCGCCATCGACACGAACGGCGACCACACCGGGCATTGGCTCGACTTCCTGAACCCTTACGCGCTCACGGTGGGCCTCCTCACCCTGCTCCTTTTCATGGTGCACGGCGGCATTTACCTCGGCATGAAGACAGAAGGGCGGCTCTTCGCGAAGCTCTATGTGCTGCTGAAGTGGGCCATGCTCGCGCTCACCGTGATGTTCGGCGTTGTCACTGTGTGGACCCTCGATTACATCCCACAGCTCAGCGATCGCTTCCTCGCCGAACCGGCCTACCTCATCATCCCGGCCTTGGCCTTCCTCAGCCTGGCCAACGTACCGCGATTGATCACCCGCAAACGTTTCAAGATCGCTTTTTTCTTCAGCGCGCTCATGGTGGCCCTGCTGCTCATCACCGTGGCCATCGAGCTCTACCCCGTCATCCTCATGAGCACCGTGGACCGCGCCTTCGATCTCACCGTGCACAACGCATCCAGCAGCAGCAAGAGCCTGGGCATCATGCTCACCTTCGCAGTGGTGGGCGTGCCCTTGGTCGCCGGCTACACCTTCTTCGTGTACCGCACCTTCTACGGCAAGGTGAAGATGGACGAGCATAGCTATTGATGAGGTCCTACGGTCACATCACCCAGCACAGGCGAGCGACATTCCGTTGCCACCGGACGCCTGATGCTCTGCTTCCGGCATCGCTTGACCGCTGAAGATCCGGAAAAGGACCGCCGCAGTGTCGGGATCGGACGAAAGCGGCTCCTCCTCCGTCCACTGCTGTATTACTTTCACTGGAGCAACACCTCGGCACGATCATTGCCAACGTGCGCAGCACCAGACCCACCCACCATGTTCCGACCCTTACCCTTCACGCTGCTCGCGCTAACCCTTGCGCTCCTTGCACCCACGACCAGCACACAGGCCCAGGCCACGCCCGCCTGGGAGGCCAGCCCCGGCGGCACCATCAGCTGGATGCGCACCACCAGCACGGGCAACCTGCTGGTCTGTTCCAGTGAGGGCCTCAAGGGCATCGACCCGGTCAGCGGCTCCATCCTTTGGACCGTGAAGGAATTAGCCAATGCCCCCGAGGGCGGCTACGAGGAGATCACTAACACGCCCTTCGTGGCCGTGGTGCCGGCAGCGGCCGAGGGTCAGCTGCTGATACTGGAACCCTTTGGCGGCACCGTGCTCTTCAACAGCAAGACCAGCGGCATCGACCACATCGCCAGCAAATACTTCCTCTACACCAACAACGCCATCGTACTCGTGGGCCAAAAGGCCGACAAAAGCGCGGCCATGGCCTGTGTGGACATGGGCACGGGAAAGGTGCGCTGGACCAAGGATGATTCCTTCAGCAAGCTCACCTCCTGCACCAGCGCCGGCAAGGAAGCCATCCTCATCAGCACCCTCTTCTTCGCCTACAAGCTGGACGCCAACACCGGCGCTGAACTCTGGAAGCAGAGCCCCGACCCGAAGTTCGCCAGCATGTCCGGACTGATGGGCCAGCTGGACAAGGGCGGTGCCAACCTGGGCACCACTGGTCAGACGCAGGGCCTGTTCATCACAACGCCACACTCCCCGGAGCTCTGTTTCATGGCGCTGCAGCAGACCAAGCAGTCCGAGAAGACCGATGCCCAAGGCAAGAAGACGGTGACCATCAGCTACACCACCTTCCTCAATGCGTTCTCCATCGCCGATGGCAGCTATGCCTGGGAGAAACCCCTGCAGCTGCAGCAGCAACTGGGCACCATCGTGCCGCTGAAGCAGGGCCTGTTGGTGGGCGCTGCGGACAACAACAAGGTGGAGATGCTGGACTACCGCACCGGCACCGGCCTGTGGGGCAAGAACGGCAAGGGCATCTCCGTGAGCGGTCCGCTGAGCGGTGCGGTGGAGATGGACGACAAGACCCTGATCACCTCGGGCAGCAAGGATGCCGCCGCCATGCTGGTGGATGGCACGGGCACCGAGCGCTGGAGCAAGAAGGTGAAGCTGGACGGCGCCATCCAGCGGGTGATGCGCATGCCCAATGGCGTGCTCATCGCCAGCAGCGAGGAGATGGACGTGGTGGACCTGGCCACCGGCACCTCCCAGCTGGGCAAGGCTTTCCGGGGCGGCAGTGGCAATGTGGCCAGCACGGAGCAGGAACTGTACCTCTTCAACACCAAGGACCACCTGCTCTACCGTCTGCCCTTGGGCGGAGGTACGGCCACGGCCCTCAACAGCGCGCCGCTCGAGTTCCAGGGCAAGGAGGAGGCCACTCACGTGGAGGTGGTACCCGAGGGCATCGTGGTGAGCAGCGACCAGAATATCGCCCTGTTGAGCTCTTCCGGCAGTGTGACCTACAACAAATACTTCCCCGCCGCGCGGGAAAGCGGCCTGACCCGTGCCCTGCTCTATGCGAATGCCGTGCGCGCGGCCTACTACACCGCGGCCTACGGGTACACGAGCGCCGCATTCGGATCGGCCAGCCAGAGCATCCAGGTCACCGATGCCGGGTCGGCCATGGGCAAGGACATCACCCGTGAGGTATCGAACCTGTACGGCGATGCTTCCGTGATGGCGATGGATTACACCAAGCAGTTCCTGGCCCGGGCCAGTGCGCGCTTCACCGCCACCGCCAGCACCAGTGCCACCCAGTTCATCCTCAGTGATGCCGGCAAGCGCGAGTTCGTGCTGATGCGCGTGAACAAGACCGACGGTTCCCTGGGCGAGACGATCCTGCTCGGCAAGGACAAGACCCCGCTGTATGAGGTGGACGGCTTCGACCAGGCGGTGTACCTGGTGAGCGGCGCGAAGGTGGTGGCGTACAGATAGCGCAGATCATGCCAGGTGCGCTGACGTGATCGCACGACAATACGCCTGTCGTGCGGTCGTTACACGCTTCATGCAGACCACCCTACCCACCCGCCGACCGCTGCACTGGGCCTTGTTGCTCGGCACAGCACTGCTCGTCACCCTCTTCCTCTACTTCATCGATGAGGGGCGTTACTCGCTGCAAGGGCTGTTCACTCTGGGCAACGTCATCGCCATGGGCGTGTACCTGATCGGGCTGGCGGGCGGGCTGTTCCTGGTGTCCGGGCTCTTCGCGAGGCGCCACCCCAGCCCAGCGCGTACGGTGGTGGTGCTCATGCTGGGCACCGTGGTCGGCTTCGCACTGGGGTTACTGCTGATCATGGGGATCGGTGCGTTGCAGACCTTGGGTTGAACGGCATTGCCGCCTGGGGGTGATGGCACGCTCCAGGCTCAACCACGATCTTTACCCCATGAACCTCCGCCTCGTACTCCCGCTCGTTGCCGTTCTGTCCACCCCTGCCCTATTTGCCCAAGGTGGCACCACCATCCCGGACTCGATCAGGATCGAGGAATCCGTTCAGGACGAGGAGACCATCACCGTTGAACCGAAGCGGGTGGATGAACCTGTGCATGATGCGAATGAGGTGATGACCATAGTTGAGGAGATGCCCGAATTCCCCGGCGGACCGGAGGCGTTGTACCCCTTTATCGGCAAGAACCTGAAATATCCCGAGCAAGCTGTTGAGGACGGCATTGAAGGTGTGGTCTACTTGACCTTCGTGGTGGAAACGGACGGGAAGATCAGTAATGTGAATGTGCTCCGCGGTATCGGTGGTGGATGCAGTGAGGAGGCGGTGCGCGTGGTGAAGGGCATGCCCAACTGGAAGCCCGGGAAACAGAACGGCAAGACGGTACGGGTGCGCTACAACCTGCCGATCCGCTTCAAGCTGGCGGAAGCGAAGAAATAGAACACACGATCAGAGGATCGGAAGACCGGACGATCCGACAATTGGGTCTGTTAGATTAAGTGTGTCATGATCTTGATCACTGTTGTTGTTGATGTTGTTGGGTTTTCAACGAGGGGGTTTGGGGGAGACTCATAACCTGTTGATCGTTGTTGGTAATCTGTGGATCGAAGCGCGGACCGAAGA
>JBGTAJ010000166.1:0-15754 GCA_041749915.1 Flavobacteriales bacterium | reverse complement strand
CAAGTCACCGGCCACCGCCCGAGTGCTCATCGGCGGGCTGGGGATGGGCTTCACGCTGGCCACGGTGCTCCGCCTCGTCGGCGACCAAGGCAAGGTGGTGGTGGCCGAACTGGTCCCCGAGGTGATCAAGTGGAACCAAGGTCCCATGGGCGAGCGCTCCGGCAGTCCGCTTAACGATCCACGCACCATTGTCCACCAAGGTGATGTGCTGGAGTTGATCCGTGCTGGCAAGGAGAGCTACGATGCCATTCTACTGGATACCGACAACGGTCCCGAAGGCCTTACACAGCCGCGCAACAACCGCCTATACTCGCACCGTGGCCTGCGCTCCGCCTATGTTTCATTGAAACCCGGCGGCATATTGGCCGTGTGGTCCACGCACCCGCACGACCCCTTCACACGGCGCTTGGGCATGGCCGGTTTCCAGGTGGAAGAGCAGAAGGTCTTTGCTCACCGCGACAAGGGTACCAAGCACCATCTGTGGTTCGCCAAGCGGCCGAACTGAATGAACAGCCAAGGTGTCACGCTTCTCGATCATGGCTGTTGGAGTTCATCAAAGTAACCTTGATACCACTCCTTCTCCCAGTGGTCACGTTCGTTCGTGAGCGTGCTCGTTCCATCCAACAGGTCGCGCAACATCAGTAGCGAGCGGTCGTCGCGCTGAGAGATCACCGGGATGCCCGCGCGGATCAAAGCTGCGGCAGCCACACCCGGCCCCTGCTGGTAGATCTTGTTCTCGGCGAAGCGTGAGCCCAAGTAAGTTACGGTACTGCCGCAGGCGCCGCTCATGTCCATCAGGATCGCCAGTTCCACGCCTTCGCGCACGGCCATATCGCGCATGGTTTCGGCACCCTTGATCATGCCCTCCGTCCAGTCGGTGCCGTCTTCGGCCAGCGAACGGGCCTTGCCGTCCAGCACATCGAATCCATTGCCACCGTGACTGTCCGGCGTCATCCGTGGCGTGCCGAAAGAGAACTGCTCCGGACAGAACTTCACCAGGCGCACCTCTGGGCGGACCAGCCATGATCGCAGCGAAGCATGATCACCATTGGTGCTTCCGTCCACGCCGCAGCCGATGCCTCCGAGGCAAGCGCTCAGCATCATCACCAGCGGTCGTTCGGCCGTGGGCCGTGGTCGTTGGAAGAATTCCGGCAAAGGCAAATGAACGGGCCGCTCCATCGGCATGAAGATATGCCCCTCACTTCACCCGCTTCCCCTCCATCTCAGCACCCTGCCGAAAGGTGAGCCGTTGCACCGTGCCATCGTCTTCGTGGTGGAAGGTCATGCTGGCATCCACCACTGTCAGGAAGAACTCATGCGGAGCGGAGCCGAACACCTCGATCTCCTGCTGGCCGGTGGCGCGTACGAAGAAGCGGTCGCCCTCGGCGCGGAAGGTGAGCGTAAAGCCGGGCGCCAGTTCGTATTCGCCCACGTAGGGCTGCAACTCGGCATTCTTCAGTGGAATGGCCGTGCGCGTTGGAAGCGGTTTGTCGGTTCGTGTGAGCTGCTCGGTACGGTCTCGGGCCTGGAACAACGCACCGCTCACCTTGCCATCCGTGCGCTGGAAGCTCAGGGTGATCACGTCGTGGGTGTATAGGAAACGATCATTGCCCAGGTGCTGTAGACCGAAACTACCACCGCCTTGGCGCTGCGCATGCAGACCCTTTTCATCGGCCGTGATGTAGCGCTCCACGCCAGCCTTGTTCACATACACGCCGGTGTACTCCTGTGCCAGCTCAGCCGGGAGCGGATGTTCCGCACCACCATACGGTTTGCCCATTGCGATCGCCGCCAGTTTCGGTGCCAGCGTAGAGGCATCGGACGATTCGCGGTTTACCAACACGGCAACGTAGATGTCCTCCTTAGGCAAGTACAGCGAGTTGCTCGTGGCCCCGTTGATGCCGCCGCCATGCTCGTGCGTGGGGCTGCCCTGCACGTTCATGAACATCCAGCCATAGCCGTACTTCGGCGAAGGCCCTTCAGCGAGCGGGTAGGCCGTGAAGGCCTTCTCGCGCATCGCAGGCGAAAGCAGCTTGCCCTTGTGCGCCGCCGTGTTCCACTTCCACAGGTCGTGCACCGTACTGCGGATGGCACCAGCACCACGCGGCCACATCAGGCTCACCGCGAAGGCTGGCGCCCAACCATCGCCATCGGGTTGGTAGCCCTTCGCTTCGTTGGGCAGGGGAGTGCCGCTCAGCGATGCGCTGCTCTGTGTCATGCCCGCCGGTCCCAGCAAGTGCTTCTCCGCATAGTCCGTCCACGACAGGCCCGACACCTTTTCCACGATCGCCGTCAGCAGGATGTAGCCGCTGTTGCTGTAGCTCCATTTCGTGCCCGGCTCGAACTCCAGCGGCAGGTCCTTGAAGTGCGCGATCAGCTCCGGCAGCGTCGCATCCTTGGCATAGGCCTCCGCATTGTACAGCGGCAGGTCCGTGAAGTTGGGGATGCCCGACGTGTGCGACACCAGGTGCTCGATGGTGATCGTATGCTCCTTCTTCGGGAAGTCCACATACTGCTGGATCTCGTCCGTCACCTTCAGCTTGCCCTGCTCGGCCAGTTGCAGGATCGCCACACCTGTGAACTGCTTCGTTACGCTACCGATGCGCAACTGGCTCGCCATGCTCATCGGCTTCTTCGCGGCCACATCGTCCAGGCCCAGTGCGAGTTCGTACAGCACCTGATCGCCCTTCGCTACCAGCACCACACCACCGGGCGCATTGGCCGTGAAGTGCTCCTCCACAGCGGCATCCAGTTGGGCTTTCAGATCGGCCGGTACCTGTGCGTTAACGATGAGTGGTGTGGCCAACAGCGCGGCCAGCAGCGTGCGGGTAAAGCGTGGTTCCATGTGCATGAAAGTAGGACGCGCTAACATGCGAGTTCGGTTACAATGGATGAGCGGATGATGGTGGAGATGGGTGGCGCGCAAACATCAAGTACGAACGGCACGTGTCACTCCGAGCAATGCCGAAGGCATGGACCGCAAGGGGCGAAGCGCCTGAGGGATCGAGGAGTGGGCGTGCCCCTTCCCATCGCTCAAGGCCAGCGCACGGGTCGGGTGCTCCGCTGTAGCTGCCTCGCCTCAGCGGGTGTTGCTCCGGCTGCGGTGGCTTCCTCCGGTCGCCTCCTCGCTCGGGCAACACCGGCGCTTCGCCTTCGGCAGGCTGCCGCTACGCCCCCTCACGCGTAACACCAGCTTTGCCCCATTGAGGTAAAGCGCAAACCTCTATTCATCTTGGCAATCTTGACACCTTGGGGTGAAAAGCCATTTGCAGTTGACCGAGCCCAGCTTGGCCTTGTAAGCTGCCGCAATTGGGAGGGAGGTAGACAAACGGTAGTACCATACATTAGGGCCCAACCAAGATATGGATGACATGTTCTGGATACTCGGATTGATAGTGGTAGGTCTGCTTATACTCTACGTGTACGTTGACCACCAAAAGAAAACAAAGGCGCATAAGCAGCTCTTTGATATGGCACATTCAGTGAATGCTGGCATATTCCCGAATGGGAAAGAGGATCAAGAAGAAGGCGCTATGATCGTGCATGAATTCATCGACCGGAAAATGTCACTTGATGAATGCAGAGAGATTTTCATTAAGGCAGCAATATTCTCCAATATTTCAGATGATGTGAAAGGTCATTTGGAGCGCAGGTATGGCAATCGGCTGACTGGTGATGATGTCGAGAGAATCATTGGATTTTTGGCATTTCGCAAGGTGATGATAGCAATGGGCAAGCCTGTGAAATTTGTTATGGACCCTGAATCGGGAAGGGTCTTGTGTCAAGATCGGGAGCCGAGTGCATTCCAGTAGGCTCAAGGCGAATCTGCTTGGAAAATCACATGGCTCATCGTGCGCCTTTCGCACCGTGAGTTGATGCTCACGATGTTAGCATAAGGGCTATTGGACGTGATCAGGCGCTGAGAACTGAATGGAAGGAGTCATCAAAGCTTGTTGAGTGATCGTCACTCAGCACGTCCGCATGCTTTGGGAATGTCTCAATCAGTTCTTCGAGCGGAAGCTGCATCTGGCCAACTGCCATGTGCAGGAAGGCCTTCTCATTCTGGGCCCATTGGTTGTCAGCATCCATCACGCGAAGCAGCACTTCGACGAGCAGTAATTTTTGGCGCTCGTTTAAGGGTGCCTGCTTTAGTTGAATAAGGTACTCTTCGACTGCAGCCCTCCCCTGAGCTTTGATGTGATTGAGGAAAGTATCAAAGGGTGCCGCGTAATCGTAGCCATCGAAGTAGACCTCGTTCTCGGCCATGTGCTTGACAGTATCAAGCTCGGCTTGGTCGATGCTTCCATCGCAAGCCAGGGCAGTCACAGCAGAGCGTAGCAGGAGTTGTTGAAATTCGCCTGTTTTCATAGCCCGAAACCGATTTTGCCAGTTGCTTGCTCACGTGCTTGCTTCGGTAGCAGATCAAGTAGGCCATAGTTGATCTCCTTGAGGCGTGCCCAATTCTCCGATTCGGAAGCGAATCTTCCAGCATCGACAAGGCTTTTGGCCTGGCTTTGGTCGTTCATGCGGTGCTGTTGCTCGCTGAGCCACTTGAAGATCCCCATCAGAAAATCCGGGGTTCTCCACTTGATCTCGGCCATGATGCTCTGGAGCTCGTCTGACTTTTCCTGGACCCTTAGAGGATTGTTGCTGGCGAGGAATGACGGTTCCTGAGCGACGATGTTCCGGAACGTGTTGCGTTCGTGGTCATTGCCACCGGTATCGAGTAGTTCTTGACACTCCTCCTTGACTTTTGTGTAGAGCTCCTTGATCTTGTTGATGCGCTTATCCTTGGTGGCTGCATCCAACTCCTGGGCGATCTTTCTTTTCTGGTCCTCGAGCTGGTAACGCTTGTCGGTGACGTCGTCATCACTGAGATTTTCTGCCTCTTCACCCACCTTGGCAAGCTGTTTTTTAAGCTTGGTGAGCTGGCTTGCAGTCTCATATTCCTCTTTCTCTGTTGCGGCCTCCAGTTCGTCATCAAGCTGATCGGCCAAGTCTCCCACATGCTCGCGCAGCAGATCGAGATTTGTATCCCGAACCTTGGGATTGAAGACGTTCTTGAACTCTTGGTCGGACATGGTCAAATATCCGGCCACCGTCAGATCCCTGCTTTCAGACATACTGATGGTGATCTCAATATCCGAGCCTTTGGATACGTCGCGAGTGATCATCTTCCCCGTGACCTCAATGACACCGATAAGTTTGTTGGCTGAGGGCAGGGAGGTTTGAGGTCCTTCGTACACATTGATCCAGATACGGTCGTGCTCATTTCCCTTGATCAGGTTGCGTGTCAAAGGGAGCGTCGCGGTTTTCCGTGCCGGTAGGATGGCGTTCCTTTCGAAGATCGGTACGAGGCGTGTTGAGCCGGGGTGATCGAGGTCATCGACCTCCAGGCAGATATCTTCAGGCAGCGGCTGGCCGCTTATCGCAAAACCACTGTTGATGGTGATAGGCTCCATGTCCGTATCGACCACGTTGTTCTGACCATCGTATACAGTGAGAACGAAGTAGTTGAAGGCGCTGTCCACGAGTGGTAGGTCCTCACTGATGCGCTCACTCAGTTTTTTCAGGCCGGAGTCGAATCCGCCATCCTGTCGGACGATGCGATAGAACAGTCCGTCGGTATTGCCGGTCACCCTGGCTGCGAACAGCTCATCCTTTTCCTTGGATGCCTTGTTATACGAAGCCCTTATGGAGAGCGCGTTTACTTTGCTTGCCTCGGTGGATGGTTTGTTGATCTCTTTGGGTTTCGTCGCTGCATAATATGCAGCCCCTATGGCCACAGCCGTCGTTGGGTCGATCTCGCAGTTAACAGGTATTTGGAGAACCTCCTCGGTGCGTTGACGGACGAATGGGATGTACGTAGACCCACCGACCATGAGCGTATACTGCACATCGTTGGACCTGATCGACTTTCGTGTGAGAATGGTCTTGATCATCTCAAGCGTCCGGTCGATATGAGGCTTGATGAGATTATTGAACTCAGACCGTGTAATTGTCACTTCGATATCGACATCTTCGCCGGTGGCGTCCTGGAAGCCGTTCACCTCGATCTCTGCAGATGGAACTGCCGATAGGCGGACCTTCGCTTGTTCAGCCAGATGACATAGCTTGTGGTAGACTCCGTTCAAACGACCTGAGGCACTGGTGAGTTCCGTGTAGAGGTCATCGAAAGAGTATTGCTCGCTTAGCTTAGGAACGATCAACTTTTCAACGATGAGTTGGTCAAAGTCAGCGCCACCAAGGAAGTTATCGCCTTCATGGTCAAGGACCTTCATTTCGCCGTCCTTGATCCTGACCAGAGCCACATCGAACGTGCCACCGCCAAGGTCGTAGACGAGCCACTGCCCATCTTCCATCTCCTTCGCCTTCTTCATGTTCGCATAGGCGAGACTGGCGGCGATGGGTTCCTGGAGCAGTACGACCTGGTCGAACCCAGCAAGATGCCCAGCTTCCTTGGTGGCATTGCTTTGGATCATGTCGAATGATGCCGGTATGGTGATGACGACAGCATTGAGCTTGTCACCGGTGTTCACGAATGTCTTGAGCTGTTTGAGAACTTCCGCAGAGAGCTGGATCGGGGTAATCGACTCATTGGTCGCCTTGATCTTGTAGGACTCTGCAGTGCCCATCTTTCTCTTGAACACGGCCAAGACATTTTTAGGGTCACGCTCGAGGTACTGTTTGGCCTGTGTGCCTACGAGTATCTTGTCCTTGCGATACGATACTACCGAAGGGAGTGTGGCCCGTCCATAGTCCAACGGATTGTTGAAAATCACGACCTCGCCTTTGACGAACTTGGCGATGGCACTGTTGGTCGTGCCCAGATCAATGCCGAAATTGATGGTGTTTTCCATGGCTTTTTGGGCAATTAAGGTTGTGCGGACTGAACGACGACCACGCCTTTCCGCGCTATGATGTTGACTCCTCCCTTGCGGTAACGGATGATCGGTTTGATCACCTCGTTGATGACGAGGTTTTCGGCTGATTCTCCACTGATGCTTGCCTCCACATCGTTGCGGGTTTCATTGAAGACTTCCCCAAGGGGTGATTCATAAACCAATCCGGCGTCCTTATCGATGGTCGCCATCATCTCTCTGAGTCGGTTGATGTTCCTGCCGATCGAGTTGCTCTGTTCGATGGTGGCGAGCTTCTTCTCGATCTCGAAGACCTGGTCTAGGATATCGATGTAGAGCTTTGGAACTCGTGGTGCTTCTGTGATCATGGGGGTTATCAGTTACCAAATGGCGTTGATTACGAGGTATGCCACTAAGGCGAAGAAAAGGTATCTCCACACTACCTGAAAGGTGCGCAGTTTAAGTTTGCCGTAGAAGCGATATTGATTCCCGAAGGACTCGTAGTTGTATCGGGCGATGGGGAGAATAGGAATACCGAAGATGACGAAATAAAGGGTGGAGTCATACAATGTGGTCCCGCATCCATTGATCAAGTGTAAGTTCGGTGCGGATTCAATGGGTGTGCCTGTAACTTCAACCGATTGAGACCTGAGCTTGGCAAGTTGGTTTTGGTCCTCAACTAACTGGTCTCTCACTGGCTTGGTGGTACTTATGCTGCATGCAACCTGGAGGAGCTGCATGGATTTGCGGTGGTCTTTGTAACTATTCCATACAGCAACGGATAACTCACGGACGCGTTTTGCAACTGTATCTCGTATTTCATCCGCAAAAGAGTCGAGACCATTGAGTTCATCTAATTGTAGGTTAAGGATGACATTATTTGGCTTCACAAACTTGTTGTTGACCTTGCCTATCAATTCATTCAATTCTTTGACGTAAGAAGCCCATTTATGAATAACGTCTTTGTACTTATCTAGTTGGATTTGCTCGTTGTATTTGGCTTTGAAAAAATTGTAGTTCTTTACGAATATAGGTTTTCCTGCACTGTCTATATTCAGATTTAGTACATATTCCAATATATCATGTGATACTTGGGGTACATAGAATGAGTTGAATGCAGCATGCTGAATGCTGTTCGCTTGTGAGGCAAATTTGTTCCGTAAACTTTGGAAGATGATTGGCAACTTATTGAGCGAATGAACAGGTATTAGGCCTGTGGTCAATTCAACTAATTCATACACATTATCTTCATCATATGAGGATTCCTCCTCTTTGAGTTCTGCCGAAAGCTCTTCAAGTTGGTCTATCCTTGCTTGGAGCTCAGTCATCAAGCTGCGATAAGCAATAGACTCGTAGGAGGGGGCTATCAGTACACTTAGCTTGAGTACGTTCTCCAGTGTTGTGCGAGATGAACCTATGGTCGAGTCGGCGACATCCATTTTGAATGCCTCCAAGAGTGCCTTATCGAAACGGGGTGCGAAGAATGGACCGACGAACTCTTGGAACGCGTTATCCAAATATGCGCTTTCCAGCTGTGGAGCTTGGAATATCGAGGTGTCACCATTGTTGAGGAAGGCAAGCAATGGCTTATTGTGCAGTAGATATGCGTGATGTTTGAGATTGGTTTGATCTTCAAGGGAGTCTAGTGCTTTCTCGCATTCAGACCTTGTGTAGACTAGACCGTCTTGATGGAAGGCTCCATCATCCGAGAGTTCGATCTCCGCAAACAACTTTCGCCGGAGCTTCTTAAGCATCGAGCTCTCCAAGCCTGCGATATCGACAGGCTGTACACTGAGGAGGGATAACGGATTGACGTACTTCACGGATAATCTCGGTTAATGGGTTCTACTGAACCGCGCCTGCCAAATATCTCGAATTGTGACTAAATCGTAAGTGCGTGAGGGACATGAGCGGAAAGCCCGGAGCCGGTAATCCGGCGAGGACTTGGTGCGGTTGGCCCGACCCGGCTGCATTTGAGCCGGGGCACGCCCAAACAACCTCAAAGGGGAGCGGTCAAGCCCGTTTCCCCAACGCCTCAATGATCCCCTTCGCCGCCACCGGTATCCTTGTCCCCGGCCCATACACATCAAAACACCCGGCCTGCTTCAGGAAATCGTAATGGTCCGGCGGGATCACACCACCGGCCACCACCAGGATGTCGGGCCGGTTGTATGTCTCGCGCAATTCCTTGATCACCTCGGGCACCAGGGTCTTGTGCCCACCGGCGAGGCTGCTGATGCCCAGCACATGCACATCGTTCTCGATGGCCTGCCGGGCCACTTCCTGTGGCGTTTGGAACAGCGGGCCGATGTCCACGTCGAAGCCGATGTCGGCAAAGCTGGTGGCGATCACCTTGGCGCCGCGGTCGTGACCGTCCTGTCCCATCTTGGCCACGAGGATGCGCGGACGGCGACCTTCCGCCTTTGCGAATTCATCGGCGAGGCGCATGGCCTCCTTCATCTCGGGATCCTGCATGCTTTCCGCTGAATAAACACCGCTGATGCTGCGGATGGTGGCGCTGTAACGGCCGAATGCTTTTTCGAGGGCGTCGCTGATCTCACCCAAGGTGGCGCGGTGGCGGGCGGCGATGACGGCGAGTTCCAGAAGATTAGTGGCGAGTGGCGAGTCGGCCAGTTGGCCAGCAGGCTCGGACTTGCCGCTTGCCAACTTGCCACTTGCCGCTTGTGTTAACGCCTCCAACGCCGCTTTCACCTTTCCCTCATCCCGCTTCGCCTTCATCGCCTTTAACCTCGCGATCTGCGATTCCCGCACCGCCGTATTGTCCACCTCCAGCAGTTCCATCTTCGTCTCCTCCTCCGTCACAAAAGCGTTCACGCCGATGATCTTGTCCTTGCCCGTGTCGATGCGGGCCTGGCGTTTCGCGGCGGCTTCCTCGATGCGCATCTTCGGCAGACCGGTCTCGATGGCCTTGCTCATGCCGCCGAGCTCTTCCACTTCCTTGATCCGCGCCCAGGCTTTGTGCACCAGCTCGTGCGTGAGGCTTTCCACGTAGTAGCTGCCGCCGAGCGGGTCGATCCACCTGGTGATGCCGCTGTTCTTCTGCAGATAGAGCTGCGTGTCTCGCGCGATCTTGGCGCTGAAGTCGGTGGGCAGGGCGATGGCCTCGTCGAGTGAATTGGTGTGCAGCGATTGCGTTCCGCCCAACACTGCCGCAAGTGCTTCCACCGTGGTGCGGGCGATGTTGTTGAACGGATCCTGCGCGGTGAGGCTCCAGCCACTGGTCTGGCAGTGCGTGCGCAGCGCCAGGCTCTTCGGGCTGGTGGCCCCGACCTCCTTCAGCATCTTCGCCCAGAGCAGGCGACCTGCCCGAAGCTTGGCCACTTCCATGAAGAGGTCCATGCCGATCCCCCAGAAGAAGCTCAGGCGGTTGGCGAACTCATCCACCTGCATGCCTTGTGCGATGCCCGTGCGCACGTACTCGATGCCGTCCGCCAGCGTGTAAGCGAGCTCCAGGTCCGCAGGCGCACCCGCCTCGTGCATGTGGTAGCCGCTGATGCTGATGCTGTTGAACTTGGGCATCTTCATTGCGCAATAGCTGAAGATGTCGCCCACGATGCGCATGCTGGGCCCCGGCGGGTAGATGTAGGTGTTGCGCACCATGAACTCCTTGAGGATGTCGTTCTGGATGGTGCCCTGCAACTGATCGGGTGGTACACCCTGTTCCTCTGCAGCCACGATGAAGAAGGCCATGATCGGCAGCACGGCGCCGTTCATGGTCATGCTCACGCTCATCTTGTCCAGCGGGATGCTGTCGAAGAGGATCTTCATGTCCTCCACGCTGCTGATGGCCACACCGGCCTTGCCCACATCGCCGGTCACGCGCGGGTGGTCACTGTCGTAGCCGCGGTGCGTGGCCAGGTCGAACGCGACGCTCAAGCCCATCTGCCCTGCGGCGAGGTTACGGCGGTAGAACGCATTGCTCGCTTCCGCTGTGCTGAAACCGGCGTACTGCCGGATGGTCCACGGGCGGATGGCGTACATGCTGCCGTAAGGGCCGCGCAGGTAGGGGGGGATGCCGGCGGCGAAGTGCAGGTGCTCCATCCCTTCCAGATCCACGCGGGTGTAGAAGGACTTGAGGGGGAGCTCTTCTCGGTTCGGAATGCTGGCTGCTGGCTGTTGGCTATTGGCTGCTGGCCGGTTGGCGCTTTCCCGGTCGGTCAGCGCCTTTGCGTACGTGGTGGTGAGTTGTTCGACGGTGTAGGAACCTCCAAGCGGATCGGCCACCCGGTCCAGGAAGCTTTCGTCGCGGAGCAGGTTGTGGATGTTGCGGACCACGCGGCGCGCGAGGACATCGCCTTCGGGCAGGGCCGGAGCGGGGATCGTGAGCCCATCGCAGCCACCGGTGATCGCGCTGATGGCCTGGAGCGTGGCGCGGATCACGTTCTCGTGCGCCGAATTCGTTCCTGCGGGGTAGGAGACGACGGCTTGGATCCACGTGGTGTGCGAGCAGTCGTGCTGCGGCTTGAACTCGTCCACGACCGCTGCCCAAGCTTCGCGGAATGCACGAAGTAGTGCGGCTTCATGGAAAAGGTCATCACCCAGCTTGAACTTGAACTGGAGGCGGGCACAGGCATCGTCAATGCTCAATCCATGGTCCATCATGAACTGGAGCGCCTTTCGCCCACGCTCGATGGCAAGCCCTGGGATGGAATGGCCATGCTGCATGTCGTCCACTTCGCTGCACCGTACACGGAGATAGCCCTTTATCAAGGCATTCACCTCGGTCAGATCCGCATCGGGCCACGGGATGAACAGGCTGAGGTCCTTGTCCGGCACACCCTGTAGCCTGGCCTTGTCCAGTATCCAGTGGAGCACGGCCCTTGAACTGGAGGACAGTTGGAGGTCGATGGCGCCGAGCATGACATCCTGCAGCATCTCAGGTAGCCCGTCAGGCAGATCGCCCGTAGTGCACACACCATCGACCCCGCCCATGAGCTCTTCCAGAAGCCTGGCGTTGGCGTTCGGTTCCCACGGTCCGATCTCCACCATCGCCCGCCAAGGGTTACCGGACCGCTTCAGACCGCGGCGACGGTAACCGGTCGGTGCGCCATCCGAGGCCATGTGGAAGGGTGGTAGCACCGTTCCTTCCACCGCAACGTTGAGCGTGTCCAGTGCCTTGTCCTTCAGTTCCTTGGTGATCACGGCTTCCCACTGTGCCCGGGTGGCAGGTGGAAAGGCATCGAAAAGGGTCTTTTGTGCCATCGGTGCGAAGTTCGCGCTTCAAGCGGTATCCGATCGGTCCCCAGAGGGTCCTTTTCCCAGGCTGCCATGGACGGGGCCTACACGTGCTCTGACGTACCTTCGGACCATGGTTCCCATCCGCCTGATACACCTTGTTTTGATGCTCTGCGCTGTTCCGATCAGCGTAGTTGCACAGGAGGAGCATCCGTTCATCGATGCTTTCGACCTGACCGTGCTGGATGGCCGGATCCAAGTGGCTTGGACCATGAAGGGGGGAAGCACCTGCGATGGGACCGAGGTGGAGCGGAGTACGGACGGGGTGAGCTTTTCAGTGGTGCATCGCATCGCAGGGATCTGTGGCGACCCATCGGTCCCGGTCTCCTTTTCCTGGATCGATGCGGCACCGCCTGAGTTCTCCACGGTCCACTACCGGATCCGTATGGGTGTGGATGGTACTAGTTCCGTGAAACAGGTGGTGTTCGATCAATTGGTGACGACCGACCAGCGCATCTTTCCGGTGCCTGTGGTGGAGAGCGCCACGCTCGCCCTCAATGTGCCCCTTTCAGCCTCTGTGCAGGTCCAGGTCCATGATGCCCAGGGAAAGCTCGTTCACGAGTATGCCGGGACCGGCCGGAACCATACACTGCTTCTGTCGGCCATTGCTCCCGGGGCCTATACCTACACGGCCACCAGTGGCTCGCGCAGTTTCCAGGGTCGCTTTGTGAAGGAGTGATGCGAAGGAGTGATCGGAGCTCACGTGAGCTGACGATCGTCAGCGCCCGTGACGCTGGAAAGCACAGGTCCGCTTCGTGAGCAAAGTCACTGTTCCGGCCCCCACTCCCGGCAGACCTTTGTGCCGTTGGTCCGCTTGGACGAGTGTTCATCCGGATCGCTCATTGATCACGAAAATCCAACAGACCATGAAGATCCAGCAGATCTATACCGGATGCATCGCACATGCAGCCTACTACCTCGAAAGCAATGGAGAGGTGGCCATCTTCGATCCACTGCGGGAGGTGCAACCGTACATCGATCAAGCGACCGCCAATGGAGCGAAGATCAAGTATGTCTTCGAGACCCACTTCCATGCCGATTTCGTGAGCGGTCACTTGGACCTCGCTGCCAAGACCGGCGCCACCATTGTTTACGGTCCTACGGCCAAGCCTGGTTTCGAGGCGCATGTGGCCACGGATGGCGAGGTGTTCAATGTCGGCAAGGCCAAGGTGAAGGCGATCCACACACCGGGCCACACCATGGAGAGCACCACCTACATGGTGATCGATGAGAACGGCAAGGAGCACGGCATCATCACCGGCGATACGCTGTTCATCGGTGATGTGGGCCGTCCCGATCTGGCCCAGCACGTGATCGCCGACCTGACCGAGGACAAGCTCGCCGGGTACCTCTTCGATTCATTGCGGAACAAGATCATGCCGTTGAGCGACGACCTGATCGTATACCCGAACCACGGTGCCGGCAGTGCCTGTGGCAAGAACATGAGCAAAGAGACCACCGATACCCTGGGCAACCAGAAACGGACGAACTATGCCTTGCGTCCCGACATGAGCAAGGAGGAGTTCAAGAAGGAACTGCTCACCGGCCTCACCGCGCCTCCGGGTTATTTCCCGAAGAACGTGCTGATGAACATCCAGGGCTATGAGAGCCTCGACAGGATCATGGACCGTGGCATGCGCGCGTTGAACGTGAATGACTTTGAGGTGGTGGCGAACGAGGAACGTCCGTTGGTTCTGGACACGCGTCCCGCCACGGAGTTTGCAAAAGGATTCATCCCGAACAGTGTGAGCATCGGGCTGGACAGCAACTTCGCCATGTGGGTGGGAGAGATGATCCCCGACATCAAACAGACCATCTTGTTGGTGACCGAACCCGGAAAGGAGGAGGAGAGCATCATTCGCCTGAGCCGTGTGGGCTACGACAATACCATCGGTTTCCTGCAAGGCGGGTTCGATGCGTGGAAGGCTGCCGGGAAGGAGGTTGATACCGTGGACCGCATCAGTTCCGAGGAGTTCGCCAAGCGTTATCCGCAAAAGCCTTTGATCATCGATGTGCGCAAGAAGAGCGAATTCGACAGCGAGCATGTCGTGGATGCCATCAACGTACCGTTGAACCAGATCAGCCAGCACCTTGCGCAGTTCCCCAAGGACAAGCCTTTCATCCTGCATTGTGCCGGAGGCTATCGCAGCATGATCGCCGCTTCCATCCTGAAGCAGCGCGGTTGGGAGAATTTCGTGGATGTGGTGGGCGGTTTCAGTGCCATCAAGGAAACCGATGTGAAGCGGACCGATTACGTCTGCCCATCGACGCTGCTCTAGTCCTGCAGCCTGTCATTAGGAAGGATCAACGCCCCTGGCCCAGGCTGGGGGCGTTGGTCTTTCATGACCATCGTCACCCGCCTTCGGAGTTCAACGAACTACATTTGCCGTCGATGGTGGTCCAAGTCCTGCGATTGGCGGTCGTTCTCTGGGTTCAGCTCTATTTGCTGGCTCCGGAAATGACGAAGTTGCCAATGCTTGTTGAGCATTATCTGGAGCATACAGGATCCAACAGCGCACTCGACCTCTCGGACTTTCTTGAACTGCACTACGCGGACGGGGAACATCAGGACTCCGATCATCAGGAACACGGAAACCTTCCCTTCCATCATCACCATTCGGGTGCCGTCGACCATGCTGGTTGCAAAGTCCTTTCCAGCGCTGCGCCGGACCCTGTGAGCTTCCCTGAACTCTTCGCGGCTCGGGAGGAGCCGTTCCTCCCCGAGGACACTGAATTGACGGGGCACCAGGCAGAACTCCTGCGTCCGCCCCGAACCCAGGCCTGAACCCAGGCCGGTCACAGCTTTTCCATTCTGTTCCGGTCGACCCGTTGATCCGCTTGGTGCGGAGCGCGGCGCTTTCAACCTCTAACGGAATATTTCCATGCTGGACCGCATCATCGCATTCTCCATCAAGCAGAAGCTCATCGTAGGGCTTTTCATCCTGGGCCTCATCGGCTATGGCGCCTATAACGTCACCCAACTGCCGATCGACGCCGTGCCCGACATCACCAACAACCAGGTGCAGGTGATCACCGTGAGCCCCGCACTGGGGGCCGGCGACATCGAGCGCCTGATCACCTTCCCCATCGAGCAGGCCACGCGCAACGTGCCGGGGATCATCGAACAACGCAGCTTCAGCCGCTTCGGGTTGTCGCTCGTCACCATCGTATTCGACGATGCGACCGACGTGTACTGGGCGCGCCAACAAGTGACGGAGCGACTTGCACAGATCACCATTCCGGAGAGCTTGGGTAAGCCTGAACTGGGGCCCGTTTCCAGTGGCCTCGGCGAGATCTTCCAATACGTGGTGAAGCCCAAGCCCGGCTACGAGGGCAAGTACGATGCCTCTGAGTTGCGCACCATCCAGGATTGGATCGTGCGGCGCCAACTCATCGGCACCGAAGGCGTGGCCGACGTGAGCAGCTTCGGCGGCAAACTGAAGCAATATGAGATCGCCGTTGACCCCGAACGACTGGGCGCCATGGGCATCACCATCGCGGATGTCTTCGATGCCGTGGCCCGCAACAACGCCAACACCGGCGGGGCGTACATCGAAACGGGACCGTCGATGCTCTTCATCCGTACCGAGGGCCTCATCGCCGACATGGAGGCCATCCGCACCATCCAGGTGAAGGTG
>JBGTAJ010000165.1:0-24381 GCA_041749915.1 Flavobacteriales bacterium | reverse complement strand
CGCCGGCCGGTCCACCACGCGGGGTTGCCGCGCCCAGGGGGGAGTGCCGCGCTCGGGCGTGAAGCCTCCGAAGGCCGCACGTTCGCTCTGTCGGGGCAGCTCCAGGTATTTCGCATCGATCTCCTCGATGAAGCGGCTCGGTTCGCTGCTGGTGAGGTTACCCCACTTGTAGCGGCTCATGGCGTAGCTCAGTGTGCAGCGCTTCTCGGCGCGCGTCAGCGCCACATAGAACAAGCGGCGCTCCTCCTCCAGGTCGGCACGGCTCTGCACGGCCATCAGGTTGGGGAAGAGGTCCTCCTCCAGGCCCACCACATGCACGTGTGGGAACTCCAGTCCCTTGGCGCTGTGGATGGTCATCAGGCTCACCCGGTCGTTGTCGTTCGGGTCGTCATTGTCGGCATCGGTCAGCAGGGCCACATCGATCAGGAAGTCGCTCAGCGTCTTCGGCACGTCGCTGCCCTCGGCATCGCGCTCGCTGAACTCCTTCATGCCCGCCAGCAGTTCCTGGATGTTCTCGTAGCGGCTCACGCCCTCGGGCGTCTTGTCGGAGAAGAGGTCCTTCAGGATCCCCGTCCGCCGCGCCACCTCTTCGCCCAGAACGGCAGCGGCATGTGTGGGCAACATGGTCTGGAAGCCCTGGATCATCAGCACGAAGTCGGCGATGGCCTTGCGTGTTCCGCTATGGAAGCCCAGGTCGCCGAGGTGCTCCAGCAGCATGTCCCAGATGGACATCTGCTTCTCCGTAGCGGCCACCATCAGCTTGTCCACGGTGGTCTGCCCGATGCCGCGGGTGGGGTAGTTGATCACGCGCTTGAAGGCTTCCTCATCGCGCGGGTTGCACACCAGGCGGAAGTAGCTGATCAGGTCCTTGATCTCCTTGCGTTGGTAGAAGCTCATGCCACCATAGATGCGGTAGGGCACGTTCAATTTGCGCAGCGCCTCCTCCATGCTTCGGCTTTGCGCGTTGGTGCGGTACAGGATGGCGAAACCCTTGTTGGGCACCTGCTCCTGCATCTTGGTCTCGAAGATGCTGTGGGCCACGAAGGCGCCTTCCTCGTTGTCGCTCAGGGCGCGGTGCACGCGGATGCGATCGCCCTCCACGTTGTCCGTCCAGATGGTCTTCTTGATCTGGTCCTTGTTCTTCTCGATCAGCGAATTGGCGGCCCCCACGATCACCTTGGTGCTGCGGTAGTTTTGCTCCAGTTTGAAGAGCTTGTGGTCCGGGTAGTCGCTGCGGAAGTTGAGGATGTTCTGGATGTTCGCCCCACGGAAGGCGTAGATGCTCTGGCTGTCATCGCCCACCACGGTGATGTTCTCATGTCGCGCCGCCAGGGTCTTCACGATGCTGTACTGCACGGCGTTCGTGTCCTGGTACTCGTCCACCAGCAGGTACTGGAAGCGCTGCTGGTACTTCAGCATGGCCTCCGGGTGGTCGCGGAAGAGCAGGGCGGTGTTGTACAGCAGGTCATCGAAGTCCATGGCACCCGCGCGGAAGCACTTCTCCGCATAGGCCTTGTACAGGTCGCCGATGCGCTCGCGGCCCACGCTGGCGTCGCCCGCCATCAGCTCCACATTGGCCAGGTATTCCAGCGGACCGATGAGGTTGTTCTTCGCGATGCTGATGCGGCCGTGCACCTGGTTGGGCTTGTACAGCTTGTCGTCCAGCTGCCACTCCTTCACGATGCCCTTGATCACGCTGCGGCTGTCGTCGGAATCGTAGATCGTGAAGTCCTTGGGGTATCCCAGCTTGTCGGCCTCCGAGCGCAGGATGCGGCTGAACACGCTGTGGAAGGTGCCCATCCACAGGTTGGCGGCCTCGCTGCGGCCCACCATCGTGGCGATGCGCGCCTTCATCTCCTTGGCCGCCTTGTTGGTGAAGGTCAGGGCCAGGATCCGGAAGGGGTCCACCTGCTTGCTGGCCATCAGGTGCGCAATGCGCACGGTGAGCACCTTGGTCTTGCCGCTGCCCGCCCCGGCGATCACCATCGTGGGCCCATCGGTATGCTCCACTGCCGCACGTTGTGCGGGGTTCAGGCCTTGCAGATAATCCATGGGAAGGGTGCAAAGGTAACCGGGCGCGGGGAGGAGCTTATCCGCTTGATATCAACAGCGCATGACTTGGCAGTGATGATGACACGCATGTCACCGTCGGGTCCATCGCAAGAGCGGATGGACGTGATGAACGTTGCACTGCTCAGGTCGCAGGACCGCGCCGCCTATTGCCCCGTCAGGACGAAGCGCTCCGCCAGTTGGGTATTTGCTCCGCGCAGGCGCAGGATGTAGCAGCCTGATGGCATGCCCTGCGTGGCAAGGCTGTACGCACCGCTATCTGAGGCCACGCCCACCGAGCGCAGGACCCGGCCATCCGTCGTGAGCAGGTCCAGGAATTCCACGCGGAGGTCCTGGGGCCAGGAAACATCAAACCCGGTAACGCTTGGGCGCAGGGTGAGCGCATCGGGCGCCGTGCGTTCGCTGAGGCCCGTGGAAATGACCGGACCGCAGGTGCCCCCGGTCTCGTACAGGCTGTTCAGGCTCCAACTGCCGCGCTGTCCGTTGAGGAACACCCCGTCATGCACATAGTTGCAGGCTGCGCCGGGCAGCTCCGGTCGGATGATGACGCCCAGGTAACTGTCGCCCAGCGGGCTAAGGTCCTGGCTGGCCCGCGCCACATAGATCCGTTGATCGGGGCCCAGACGCATGGTGGCGAAACCGCCCACGGCAGGGGAGAAGACCGGGAAGCGGGAGGCCTGGATGGCGGCCCCATCACCGGCGCTCAGGTCGAACTGGAACAGGTCGGCATCGATGAAACCGCTATAGAATGCCGTGTCGCGCGCCGAGACATACAGCTTGCTCCCGCCCGGAGAGAAGCACACGCCGTAGCCGCCCTTGCCGATCAGGAGCGGGATGGGGTTACTGATCAGCCCGGTGCTCGCGTCGAAGTCGAACAGGGCGGTCCTTCCGTTGTAGAAGGTGGTGAAGGCCAGCCGGTCACCCTGTGGGGAGGCCTTCAGGTTGCCGATCGCGTCGAAGTTCGATCCGTCCGGAGTTCCCGGCTGCGGGGTGTCGATCACGGGTCCGATGGCCTGCAGCAGGGGTTCATCCGCCAGCCCGTCCTCGGTGATGGCGTACACGAAGAACTCGTCCGTGCCGTACACATGGCCGATCAGCCAGAAGTCCGTGCCGTTGCTGTGGCGCACCGCTGTGAGCAGTTCGCAGTTGGGCGGCGGTCGCACCGGGATGAACTTGTCCACCACCGCACCCCGGCCGAAGTCGAGCGACATATCCACGATGGCCATGTTCAACCCGTAGGCGTCCGGGTAGAGGGTGTTGAGCACCAGCCCGCCCTGCACATCCGGGGTGAACACGTAGTAGATGGTGCTGGACCCCGGCTTGGGGATGATCATGTTCTGAGACATGGTGTTGGTCAAGCCGGACGGTTCGCCGTTCACCATCACCTCGTGATCCGCGTTGATGATCACATTGCCCGTGGTGTAGAACAGCAGCTCCCCGGTGTTGGGGTCGCTGATGGTGCTGGCCCCCTCAAAGGTTCCCGCGCCCAGCCCGTCCTCCACCACGGTGGGTGGGCAGGTATTGAAGTTAAGCCCCACGCCCTCCGCCCCGAAGTACCACTGATGCGCCTCCCGTTGGGCCTGCACGCCCAGCACGCTGAGCAACAGGTTGATGAGCAGGGAAAGGCGGGTCATGTTCGTAAGACACCGAAAGGGACGCTTCTGTTCCCGGACGGGGACGGACGGTGAAAGTAGGGGGTGAGCTTGTCCATCGGACCCATCTGCGCTGGAGGTGGCTATGGCGCACATAAATTATGTGTCATAAAATATGTGTCACAAATTATGTACGTTTGCCTCATGCCTGAGGAGTTCAACCCCTTCCTGCTGCAAGGCTATGCCGGGGCGGACACTTTCTGCGACCGGGTGCAGGAGCTGGCCTTCCTGCGCGAGGCCATGGCCAACCAGCGCAATGTCACCATCATATCACTCCGGCGCTTGGGTAAGACGGCCCTTATCCGACACTTCTTTGCCAGCCAGCGGAAGTTCATCCCGGTATTCGTGGACCTGTACCGCACCACGGACCAGGCGGGCATGGTGCTGCGCATCGTGCAGGAGGCTCTGAAGCAGGTGGGAAAACCCACCAGTGCTATGCTGAAGGAGGTGGCCCAGGTCATGCGTTCGCTGGAGTTCAGCCTCAACTTCGACCCGCTCACCGGGCTCCCGGAGCTGGGTGTTTCCGCGCGGGCCGGTCTGAAGGAGGCCATGGCTCTGGACGAACTCTTCACTTACCTGGAGAAGCAGCGGAAGCCAGTGGTCATCGCCTTGGACGAGTTCCAGCAGATCGTGGAATATCCCGAGCGCAATACCGAGGCCTTGTTGCGTGAACAGGTACAGAAGTTGCGCAACGTGCAGTTCATCTTCAGCGGTAGTGACCGCCGAATGATGCAGGCCATTTTCGCCGACGGTAAGCGCCCCTTCTTTCAAGCCACCGAGCCGCTGTACTTGGAGCCCATTCCCGATGAAGCCTACGTCACCTTCATCCAGCAACACTTCAAGGCTGCACGCAAACGCATCGATCCAGCCGTCATCGCCGAGGGCCTGGCCTGGTGCCGCACACATACCTACTATGTGCAGTACCTCTTCAACCGCTTGTTCTCCATGGGCAAGGTGGTGGAGCAGGCCGACCTGCTCCGCACTCAGGCCAGCATCCTCAAGGAGCGCGCACCTGAGTACATGACCCTGCAACGCCTGCTCAGCCCCAATCAGGCGGCCTTGCTCACGGCCATCGCGAAAGAGGGTATGGTGGAAGCCCCCACGTCCATGGAGTTCGTGGTCCGCCACGAACTGTCAGCGCTGAGCACCGTTCGCCAAAGCCTCGGCGTGCTGTTGGAAAAGGAAGTGGTGCATCAAAGCTCGCAAGGCTACCGGGTTACCGATGTGTTCTTTGGGCACTGGTTGGCGGGAGGGTAGGCCAGTGTAATGGCGGGTATACCACAAACAGTTCGGTCGGTACAACGGCGCCCTCCAGTTCCCGTAAACCACGGTCCTTCCGACAGTCGTTGCCTTGCGTTTCATTGAACTGAAGCGTGTCGGGTCAGTAGCCGTTCACCCCGTGCGGTACACTGCCGTCCTCACCTCCCCGCTTTTTATCACCCGTCCATCGGCGCTGGCCTCCATCAGGTCACGCGTGGCGGTGGCGGTGCTCAGTTCGGGGAAGAAGGTGAGGTAGTCCTTGCGGCGGAAGGGACGCTCGCCCCATTGCTGCAGGAAGAGGTGGAGGCGGTCCTGCGGCTTGCGCACGGGGTCGGGCGCGTCCAGCACTTCGGCCAGGGCCTCATCCAGACGTTCCAGGAGGTACACGATGAAACCGCCGCAGTCTCCCCGGCGGTCGGCATATTCCAGGGCGGCATGGTAGGCAGGTTCCGCGCGGTGGATGAAGGCCTCATAAGGAAGGTAGCCGAACACGGACCAGTGGCGCATGAGGATGCGGCGCTGCCACAGGCGGGCCAGGCGGCCGTTGCCGGCCGTGAATGGACGGAGGTAGATAAGGCCGAAGTGCACCACGCAGCTGGTGATGAGGGGCGGGAAGTCGTCCTCCTCGGCATAACGCAGCAGGTCCTGGACCACGGCGGGCAGGTCGTGGGCACTGGCGCTGCGCAGGGGTTCGGGGTCGCCGTACAACACATCCATGGGCCCGGTGCGGAAGTGGCCGGCATCGGTGGCCAGGCCGTGCATCAGCAGGGCGTGGGCCTGGCGCAGGTCGTGGGCCAGGAAGGGGTCCAGTTCAGGCAGGTGCTCCAGCGTGCGGTGGGTGTTCACCACCTCCAGGTCGGCGGGGCCGATGGCGCCGGAGGGACGGTTCACCAGCTCGGCCACGGGCAGGTGGTCCAGCATACCTCCTTCTATGGCCACGTTGGCATGCACGGCGCTCACGCGGTAGGCGCGGGCCAGGTCGGGCGGGCTGTGCTGCAGGTGCCGGGCATGGATCTCACCCAGCCGGTGGTGGATGTTGGCCACCAGGTTCAGCATGCGCGGATCGATGGAGTAGTACGTGACGGTCCCAAGGTCCATTTCGGATCATTTGATCTGTTCAAAGATAGGGTCATCCGATGATCGGGTATGTGGGAAGTTCCGTTGGGGAGGAGGAAAGGGCGTGCCACGAGGGGTGGGTGATGGTGCTCTAATTCTCAGTATTTCAGTCGATTGCCTTCTTTGATGGACCTACGGATGATCGGATCCCAGGGTGCTGTGTGGGGGAGGTGAGGTGATTTTTCATCACCGGGGGATCGTTCATAAACCGGGAACACCTACCTTCGCAGCCCGTTTTCACCAAGGAGTGTGTGGAAACGCCTGATAGACAGAACGAAAGGACCTCATGCCAACCATTCAGCAGCTCATCCGCAAGGGTCGCGAGAACCCTGAGTACAAGAGCAAGTCGGTCGCACTGACCCGCTGCCCGCAGCGCCGTGGCGTGTGCACCAAGGTGTACACCACCACCCCGAAGAAGCCGAACTCGGCGCTTCGCAAGGTGGCCAAGGTGCGCTTGGTGAACGGGTACGAAGTGATAGCATACATCGGTGGGGAAGGACACAACCTCCAGGAGCACAGCATCGTGCTGGTCCGCGGCGGTCGTGTAAAGGACCTGCCCGGTGTGAAGTACCACATCGTTCGCGGCGTACTCGACACCTCGGGTGTGGAGGGCCGCAACCAGCGTCGCAGCAAGTACGGTACCAAGCGTCCGAAGCCCGGAGCAGCGCCTGTCAAGAAGAAGAAGTAACCTGTCATTGAACAGCAGCCATGCGCAAGAAGACAGTTAAGCACACGACCCTGCCCGACCCGAAGTTCGGCGACGTGCAGGTGACCAAGTTCGTGAACAATCTGATGTATGACGGAAAGAAGAGCAAGTCGTTCGACATCTTCTACGACGCCATGGACATCGTTGCTGAGAAGAGCGGTGAGGAAGGTCTGGAGACCTTCCGCAAAGCACTGAACAACGTGACCCCCCAGGTGGAGGTGCGCAGCCGCCGCGTGGGTGGAGCGAACTTCCAGATCCCACAGTCGGTCCGTGAGGACCGCAAGAAGAGCCTGGCCATGAAATGGCTCATCGGTTATGCCCGTAAGCGCAACGAGCGAAGCATGGCCATGAAATTGGCGAACGAGATCCTTGCCGCTTCCAAGGAAGAGGGTGGGGCTTTCAAGAAGAAGGAGGAGATCCACAAGATGGCCGAGGCCAACAAGGCCTTCAGCCACTTCCGTTTCTGATAACGACGGTAGAGCGAGCACGATCATGGCCAAGAGGGACCTAACATTCACGCGCAACATCGGCATCATGGCGCACATCGATGCCGGGAAGACGACGACTTCCGAGCGCATCCTGTACTACACGGGTCTTGTCCACAAGATCGGTGAGGTGCACGATGGTGCGGCCACCATGGACTGGATGGCCCAGGAGCAGGAGCGTGGCATCACCATCACCAGTGCCGCCACCACCACCAGCTGGAACTACCGTGGCGACAAGTACAAGATCAACCTGATCGATACGCCGGGCCACGTGGACTTCACCGTGGAGGTGGAGCGCAGCCTGCGCGTGTTGGACGGTGCCGTGGCCCTGTTCTGCGCGGTGGGTGGTGTTGAGCCCCAGAGCGAGACCGTATGGCGCCAGGCCAATAAGTACAAGGTGCCCCGCATCGGCTTCGTCAACAAGATGGACCGCAGCGGTGCCGACTTCTTCAACGTGGTGAAGCAGATCCGCGAGCGCCTGGGCGCCAACCCTGTTCCCCTGCAAGTGCCCATTGGCGCTGAAGCGGACTTCAAGGGTGTGGTGGACCTGGTGAACAACCGCGGCATGGTGTGGAACGAGACCGACCAGGGCATGACCTGGAACGAGGTCCCCATCCCGGCCGACCTGGTGGAGACCGTGAAGGAGTGGCGCGACAAGCTCATCGAAGCCGTTGCCGAGAGCGACGACAAGTTGATGGAGAAGTACTTCGCCGATCCGGACAGCCTGACCGAGGCGGAGATCATGAACGCGATCCGCAAGAGCGCGATCAACATGAGCATCACGCCGATCCTGTGCGGCAGCGCTTTCAAGAACAAGGGCGTGCAGACCATGCTCGACGCCGTGATGGCCTACCTGCCCAGCCCGATGGACATCGAGTCGGTGACCGGTATCGACCCCCGCACGGACGCCGAGGTGCTCCGTCACCCCGATCCCGATGAGCCTTTCGCAGGCCTCGCCTTCAAGATCGCGACCGATCCGTTCGTGGGTCGTCTGGCCTTCTTCCGCGCCTACAGCGGCGTGTTGGAAGCCGGCAGCTACGTGCTGAACACCCGCAGCGACAAGAAGGAGCGCATCAGCCGCATCTTCCAGATGCACAGCAACAAGCAGAACCCTGTTGAGCGCATCGCCGCCGGTGATATCGGTGCAGCCGTGGGCTTCAAGGACATCCGCACCGGCGACACGCTATGCGCCGAAGATCATCCGATCATCCTAGAGAGCATGAGCTTCCCCGAGCCGGTGATCGGCATCGCCGTGGAGCCCAAGACCCAGGCCGATCTGGACAAGATGGGTGCCGCCCTGGCCAAGCTGGCCGAGGAGGACCCCACCTTCAAGGTGCACACCGACGAGGAGACCGGCCAGACCGTGATCAGCGGCATGGGCGAACTGCACTTGGAGATCCTCGTGGACCGCATGAAGCGCGAGTTCAAGGTGGAATGCAACCAGGGTGCTCCCCAGGTGAAGTACAAGGAGGCCATCAGCGGCATGGTGGAACACCGCGAGCTGTACAAGAAGCAGACGGGTGGTCGTGGTAAGTTCGCTGACATCCACGTTCGCATCGAGCCACAGACGGACCCTGAGAAGACCGGTCTGGAGTTCATCGACGAGATCAAGGGTGGCTCCATCCCGAAGGAATTCATCGCCCCCGTGCAGAAGGGCTTCGAGGCTTCCCTGAAGAACGGCGTGCTCGCCGGCTTCCCGATGGAGACCCTGAAGGTGACACTGTACGACGGAAGCTTCCACAACGTGGACTCCGATGCCCTGAGCTTCGAGATCTGCGCGAAGAGCGCCTTCCGTACCGCCGTGCCCAAGTGCAAGCCGGTGCTGCTGGAGCCCATCATGAAGATCGAGGTGATCACGCCCGAAGAGAACATGGGTGACATCGTCGGTGACCTGAACCGTCGCCGCGGTACCATCCAGGGCATGGAGGACCGTGCCGGAGCAAAAGCGATCAAGGGCACCGTGCCATTGAGCGAGATGTTCGGCTACGTGACCTCCCTGCGTACCATG
The DNA here is from genome assembly GCA_041749915.1 of Flavobacteriales bacterium. Taxonomy (GTDB): domain Bacteria; phylum Bacteroidota; class Bacteroidia; order Flavobacteriales_F; family PHOS-HE28; genus PHOS-HE28. The sequence continues at coordinate 15,084 of JBGTAJ010000165.1, read as the reverse complement.
AGCTCGGGCCGCGCAAGCAGCACCATGGAGTTCAGCCATTACGATCCAGCACCCAACAACGTGACCGAAGCCGTATTGGCCAAGGTGCGCGGTAAAGTTTCAGCCTAACGCCAACAGCGATGACCCAGAAGATCCGCATTAAGCTGCGGTCCTACGATCACAACCTCGTCGACAAGAGCGCCGAGAAGATCGTAAAGACGGTGAAGAGCACGGGCGCCGTGGTGAGCGGGCCGATACCCCTGCCCACTCACAAGCGCATTTTCACCGTGCTCCGCTCCCCGCACGTGAACAAGAAAGCCCGCGAGCAATTCCAGCTCTGCAGCTACAAACGCATGATGGACATCTACAGCTCGTCCTCCAAGACGATCGATGCCCTGATGAAGCTGGAGCTCCCCAGCGGCGTGGATGTGGAGATCAAAGTCTGACCGATAACACGAGACAGCCATGAGCGGATTGATCGGAAAGAAGATCGGAATGACCAGCCTGTTCGATACGGACGGGTCCTTGGTGGCCTGCACGGTGATCGAAGCAAGCCCCAATGTGGTCACGCACATCAAGACCCTTGAGAAGGACGGCTACACTGCGGTGCAGCTGGCCCACGGAGAGCGTCGCGAGAAGAACACCCCGGCCGCCGAGCTGGGCCACTACAAGAAGGCCGGTACCACCCCCAAGGTGATGGCCCACGAGTTCAAGGAATTCGAGGAGGACATGAAGCTGGGCCAGACGGTGAGCGTTGAGCTCTTCGAGGAGGGCAGTTTCGTGACCGTGACCGGACATAGCAAGGGCAAGGGTTTCCAGGGCGTTGTGAAGCGCCACGGATTCAGCGGTGTGGGTGAGGCCACCCACGGTCAGCATGACCGCAGCCGCGCCCCCGGTTCGCTGGGCGGCAGCAGCTATCCTGCTCGTGTGTTCAAAGGCCTGCGTATGGCCGGTCGCACGGGTGGCAACAAAGTGACCACCGAGAACCTGAAGGTGGTGAAGGTGGATGCTGGTAAGAACCTGTTGCTGTTGCGCGGTACCATTCCCGGTGCCAAAGGCAGCCACGTGATCATCTGGAAGTAAGATGGAACTCGAGATCTTCGGCAAGGACGGCAAGTCCACCGGCAAAAAAGCCAAGCTGAGCGATGCGGTCTTCGGTATCGAACCGAACGACCATGCGATCTGGCTTGATGTGAAGCAGCACCTGGCCAATCGTCGCCAGGGTACCTCGAAGACCCTCGAAAAGAGCGAGGTCTCCGGCTCCACCAAGAAATTGCACCGCCAGAAGGGCACGGGTGGAAGCCGTAAGGGTTCCATCAAGAGCCCGCTGTTCAAGGGAGGTGCGCGCGTGTTCGGTCCCCGTCCCCGCGACTACCACTTCAAGCTGAACAAGAAGGTGAAGGACCTGGCCCGTCGCAGCGCCCTGACCTACAAGGCGAAGGACGGCACGCTGAAGGTGATCGACGCACTGTCACTCACCGCCCCCAAGACCAGCGAATTCGCCTCCTTCCTGAAGGCCTTCGACCTCACCACGCGCAAGAGCCTGGTAGTGGTGCCCAGCAAGGACGACAACCTGATCCTCAGCTCCCGCAACCTGCAGCGCGCCCGCGTGGTGGTGGCCAGCGAACTGAGCACGCACGATATCATGAACGCCAACGGGATGCTGATCGTGAAAGAAGCGATCGCACCCTTGGAGAACACCCTCACCAAGTAAGCCATGAGCCAGATCATCATCCGACCGATCGTCACCGAGAAGATGACGGCGCAGGGCGAGAAGGAAGGCCGCTACGGCTTCGTTGTCGCCAAGACCAGCAACAAAGTGCAGATCAAGCAGGCAGTAGAGAAGGAGTACAACGTCACCGTCACCGGCGTTCGCACCATGATCTGCCGCGGCAAGAACCGCACCCGTTACACCAAGAGCCAGATCCTCAAGGGCCGCACATCGAGCTTCAAGAAAGCGGTGGTGTCCTTGAAGAGCGGCGAGGTGATCGACCTTTACAGCAGCATTTGATCCCGGTATCAACCTGAGCCATGGGCATTCGCAAACTCAATCCGGTCACTCCCGGCACCCGTCACAAGGTGATCACCGATTTCGAAGGTATCACCACACGTGTACCCGAGAAATCCCTGACCAGCGGCACCAACAAGAGTGGTGGTCGTAACAACCAAGGAAAGATGACCATGCGCTATCTCGGCGGTGGTCACAAACAGCGCTATCGCATCATCGATACCAAGCGCGACAAGTTCGGCATCCCCGCGGTGGTGAAGACCATCGAGTACGATCCGAACCGCAGTGCGCGCATCGCCCTGCTGTCGTATGCCGATGGTGAGAAGCGCTACATCCTCGCCCCGAACGGCCTGCAAGTGGGCCAGACGCTGGTGAGCGGCAAGAGCGGTGTGGCCCCCGAAGTGGGCAACACGCTTCCGCTGAGCGAGATCCCTGTGGGTACCATCATCCACAACATCGAGCTGCAGCCCGGCCAGGGCGGAAGCATCGCCCGCAGTGCAGGCACCTTCGCCCAGCTGAGCGCCCGTGAGGGTCGCTACGCCACGCTGAAGATGCCGAGCGGCGAGGTGCGCATGATCCTGGTGACCTGCCTGGCCACGGTGGGCACGGTGGGCAACAGCGAGCACATGCTGCAGAAGAGCGGCAAGGCCGGCCGCAGCCGCTGGCAGGGTCGTCGTCCCCGCACCCGTGCGGTGGCCATGAACCCGGTCGATCACCCGATGGGTGGTGGCGAGGGCCGTGCATCCGGCGGACACCCACGGAGCCGCAAGGGTCTGTTGGCGAAGGGTAAGAAGACCCGTCGTCCGAAGAATCCTTCGAACAAGTTCATCATCGAACGCATCAACGCCAAGAAGGGCGCCTGAACCACGCATAGCTCATGAGCCGTTCACTCAAGAAACCACCGTTCATCCACTACAAGCTCTCGAAGCGTGTGGATGATGCCCAAACGTCGGGCAAGAAGAACGTGATCAAGACCTGGTCACGTGCCTCCACCATCAGCCCGGAGTTCGTTGGTCTGACCATCGCTGTGCACAACGGCAACAAGTTCATCCCGGTCTACGTGACGGAGAACATGGTGGGCCACAAGTTGGGTGAATTCGCACCCACCCGCACCTACCGCGGTCATTCCGGTAACAAGAAGAACTAAGCACGACCATGGGAGCTCGTAAGAAACTAGCAGCCGATGCGCGCAAGGAGGCCATGAAGACGGTGGCGATCGCGCACCTGCGCAATTTGCCGACCTCGCCCCGCCGCATGCGGCAGGTGGCCGACATCATCCGTGGTCAGGAGGTGGAGAAAGCCTTGGGCATCCTCCGCTTCAGCACCCGCCACAGCAGCCGCGACCTGGAGAAGCTGTTGCTCAGCGCCATGTCCAACTGGCAGGCGAAGAACGAAGGCGCGAAGGCCGACGAGGCCGGATTGGTGGTGAAGAGCATCCAGGTGAACGAGGCCCGCGGCCTGAAGCGCATGCTTCCCGCACCCCAAGGCCGCGCTTACCGCATGAAGAAGCGCAGCAACCACGTCACCCTGATCGTTGACACTGCCAACTAAGAGCCGAGAGACACTACCATGGGACAGAAAGTACATCCGATCGGCTACCGCCTTGGCTTCGTCAAGGGTTGGGATAGCAACTGGTTCGGCGGCAAGCATTACGCCGACAAACTGGTGGAGGACGAGCAGATCCGTCAGTACCTGATGGCACGCCTGAAAAAGGCGAGCGTGAGCCGCATCATCATCGAGCGCACACTGAAGCTGGTGACCGTGACCATCAACACCGCACGCCCCGGCGTGATCATCGGGAAGGGTGGAGCCGAAGTGGACAAGTTGCGCGAGGAGCTCAAGAAGCTCACGGGCAAGGAGGTCCAGATCAACATCTTCGAGATCAAGCGACCCGAGCTGGACGCCCGCCTGGTGGCCGACAGCATCGCCCGCCAGCTGGAAGGCCGCATCAGCTTCCGCCGCGCCATGAAGATGGCCGTTGCCAGCAGCATGCGCATGGGTGCCGAAGGCATCAAGCTGACCGTGAGCGGTCGTTTGAACGGTGCCGAGATCGCCCGTACCGAGAGCTACCGCGAAGGCCGTGTGCCCCTGCACACCCTGCGCGCCGACATCGACTTCGCCATCACCGAGGCGCACACCAAGATGGGCCGCATCGGCATCAAGTGCTGGATCATGCGCGGTGAGGTGTACGGAAAGAAGGATCTGAGCCCCAACCAGGGTCAGGTGAAAGGACAGGGCGGACCTGCAGGCCGTGGGCCAGGGGACCGTCCGGAGCGTCGCGGCGGGGACCGTCGTGGCCCTGGAGGACCTGGTGGTGATCGTCGTGGCCCAGGCGGCCCCGGTGGTGATCGTCGCGGCCCCGGAGGCCCTGGAGGAGATCGTCGTGGAGGAGGACCTAACCGCGGTGGAAACCGTAGCAACAACTAAGAGCCATGCTGCAACCGAAGCGTAGCAAGCGCCGCAATATGCACAAGGGCCGCATGAAAGGGCAGGCCCAGCGCGGACACCGTGTAGCCCTTGGATCCTTCGGCCTGAAGGCCATGGAGAGCGTGTGGCTCACCGGCCGCCAGATCGAGGCGGCCCGTATCGCCCTCACCCGCTTCATGAAGCGTGAAGGTCAGGTGTGGATCAAGGTGTTCCCCGATAAGCCGGTGACGAGCAAGCCCGCCGAGGTCCGGATGGGTAAGGGTAAGGGATCGTTGGACCATTGGGTGGCCGTTTGCCACGCCGGCCGCATCATCTTCGAGGTGGATGGTGTTCCCACGGCGACCGCCCAGGAGGCCCTGCGCCTGGCGGCCCAGAAACTTCCGATCAGGACCAAGTTCGTGACCCGCGAGGACTACGACGGCCAATAATAGCGAGCCATGAAGAAGAAAGGATTGGAACTGAAGGACCTATCGGTCCAGGAGCTTCAGGATAAGCTGCAGGAGGAGCGCTCGGCATTGACCAAGTTGCGCTTCAACCACACGGTGAGCCCCATTGAAAGCCCGATGCAACTGCGAGCCAAGCGCAAGAGCGTGGCGCGCATCCTCACTGAGCTGCGCCAGCGCACGCTCGCCAATACGCAAACGAAATGAGCACCAACGCGACCCCCGTGGAACGCAACCTGCGCAAAGAGCGCGTGGGCATCGTGACCAGCGACAAGATGAACAAGAGCGTGGTGGTGCTGGTGGAGCGCCGCGTCATGCACCCCAAGTACGGCAAGTTCGTGAAGCTGTCCAGCAAGTTCATGGCGCACGACGAGAAGGAGGAGGCTCACATCGGCGACACCGTCCGCATCAGCGAGGTGCGTCCGTTGAGCAAGCAGAAGCGCTGGCGTGTAGTGGAGGTGGTGGAACGAGCCAAGTAAACCGAACAGAGCGATGATCCAACAGGAATCCCGGCTCAACGTGGCCGACAACAGTGGAGCCAAGGAGGTGCTTTGCATCCGAGTCCTTGGTGGTACGGCCCGGCGCTATGCGCGTATCGGTGATACGATCGTGGTGACGGTGAAGGCCGCCATGCCCAACGGCAGTGCCAAGAAGGGCACCGTGCACAAGGCGGTGGTGGTGCGTACGAAGAAGGAGATGCGCCGCAAGGATGGAAGCTACATTCGTTTCGATGACAACGCCGTGGTGATCCTCGACGCTGCCGGAGAAATGAAGGGTACCCGCATCTTCGGACCCGTGGCCAAGGAGCTGCGCGAGAAGAAGTTCATGAAGATCATCTCCCTGGCACCCGAGGTGCTCTAATGTCGACGATCATGCAGAAGAAGACGCACATCAAGAAGGGCGACATGGTCAAGGTGCTCGCCGGCGAGGACCGCTCCAAGCAGGGGCGAGTGCTCGAGGTGGACCGCGACCGGATGGTCGCATTCGTGGAAGGCCTCAAGATCAACAAGAAGCACAGCAAGCCCACCACGGCCAACCCTCAGGGTGGTATCGTGGAGAAGGAGGGACCCATCCATATCAGCAACCTGATGCTGATCGACGCGAAGACCGGCGAGCCGGGTCGTGTGGGCCGCAAGGCAGGTAAGGATGGCCGCCTGGAGCGAGTTGTGAAGACCAAGAAAACGGCTGCCAAGTGATGAGCTACGTACCAAGGCTACGCGCCAAATACCACGAAGAAGTGGTCCCCCAGCTCCAGAAGGAGTTCGGCTACAGCAGTCCCATGGAGGTCCCCCGTCTGCTCAAGATCAGCCTGAACCAGGGCTTGGGCAGTGCTGTGGGCGACAAGAAGATCGTGGAGAACGCGGTGGTGGAGATGAGCTCCATCGCAGGCCAGAAAGCGGTCCCCACCGTCTCCAAGAAGGACATCAGCAACTTCAAGCTGCGCAAGGGCATGCCCATCGGTGCCCGAGTGACCCTGCGCAGCGAGCGCATGTACGAATTCCTGGACCGTTTGATCTCCGTCTCCCTGCCCCGTACCCGCGACTTCCGCGGTGTGAAGGCCAGCGGGTTCGACGGCCGCGGCAACTTCACCTTCGGAGTGAAGGAGCAGATCATCTTCCCGGAGATCGACATCGACAAGGTGACCAAACTGCAAGGGATGGACATCACTTTTGTGACCAATGCCAAGACCGACGCAGAGGCGAAAGCCCTGCTGACCGCCTTCGGTTTCCCGTTCTCCGACAAGAAATAACGACCAGACAGAGATACCATGGCCAAGGAATCCATGAAAGCGCGTGAGCGCAAACGTGCCAAGATGGTGGAGAAGTACGCTGCAAAGCGCGCTTCGTTGAAAGCCGCTGGCGATTGGGACGGGCTGCAGAAGCTGCCCGCCAACAGCAGCTACGTGCGCAAGCACAACCGCTGCCAGCTCACGGGCCGTCCACGCGGCTACATGCGCATCTTCGGCATCTCACGCAACGTATTCCGCCTCATGGCGCTCGAGGGCAAGATCCCTGGTGTGACCAAGAGCAGCTGGTAAGCAACGACGACACGACCATGACCACCGATCCCATCGCCGATTACCTGACCCGTTTGCGCAACGCCATCCTGGCGCGCAAAAAGGTCGTGGAGGTACCCGCTAGCAACCTGAAGAAGGACATCACGCGGATCCTGTACGACAAGGGCTACATCCTGTCCTGGAAGTCCGAGGACGACGGCAAACAAGGCATCATCAAGATCGCTTTGAAGTACAATGCGCAGACCCGCCAGAGCGCCATCAAGGAGCTCACCCGGGTGAGCTCGCCAGGCCTGCGCAAATACGCCCACGCCGAGGATCTTCCTCGCGTGCTGAACGGCCTTGGCGTGGCCATCATCTCCACCAGCAAGGGTGTGGTCACCGACAAGGAGGCCCGTGTCCTGAACGTGGGTGGTGAAGTGTTGTGCTACGTGAGCTAAGACCCTGGACCGATGTCACGCATAGGAAAAGCACCGATCAGTCTGCCCAAAGGGGTGGAGATCACCATCAGCGACAAGAACCTGGTGACCGTGAAAGGTCCGAAGGGCACCTTGTACCAGGCCGTGGACCCCGATCTCACGGTGAAGCAGGATGCCGGTATCATCACGGTTGAGCGTCCCAGCGACGCCAAGCCGCACCGCGCCAAACATGGCCTTTACCGTTCGCTCATCGCCAACATGGTGAAGGGCGTGAGCGAGGGCTACATCATCCAGCAGGAGCTGGTGGGTGTGGGTTACCGCGCCACCACCAAGGGTCAGCTGCTTCAGCTGGCACTGGGCTTCTCGCACACGGTCACCATCGACCTCCCCTCGGAGATCAAGGTATCGGCCGCACAGGAAAAAGGAAAGAACCCCATCGTTCGCCTGGAGTCGGCGGACAAACAACTGATCGGTCAAGTGGCCGCCAAGATCCGTTCGTTGCGCAAGCCGGAGCCTTACAAGGGCAAGGGTGTACGCTTCGTGGGTGAACTGGTGCGTCGCAAGGCCGGTAAAGCAGCAGGCAAATAAGAACGACCATGGCATTCGATAGGATCGCACGCCGACTGAAGATCAAGCAACGGGTTCGTAGGAACGTGCATGGCACGCCCGCGCGTCCCCGCCTTTCGATCTACCGCAGCAACGTGGGCATGTACGCCCAGATCATTGATGATGAGGCCGGCCGCACGCTGGTGAGCGCCTCCTCATTGAAGGACAAAAAGGCCAACGGTGTTCCCAAGCTGGAACAGGCCAAGCTCGTAGGGCTTGCCATCGCCGAGAAGGCGAAGGCTGCCGGCATCGAGCTGGTCGTGTTCGACCGCAACGGTTACCTCTACCATGGCCGGGTGAAAGCCCTGGCCGACGCCGCCCGCGAAGGTGGTCTCAACTTCTGATCACACCGACACACATGTCAGAGACGAACACAAAGAAGGTCAAGAGCAGCGATCTCGAGCTGAAGGATAAGCTCGTGGCGTTGAACCGCGTGACCAAGGTGACCAAGGGTGGTCGCACCTTCACCTTCGCCGCCATCGTGGTGGTGGGGAACGAGAACGGTGTGGTGGGCCACGGCCTGGGCAAAGCCAAGGAGGTGCAGGAAGCCATCGCCAAGGGCATCGACGATGCCAAGAAGAACCTGGTGAAGGTGCCCGTGCTGAAAGGGACCATTCCGCATTCGCAGGAAGGCAAGTACGCCGGCGCACAGGTCTTCCTGAAGCCTGCGGCACACGGTACGGGTGTGATCGCCGGTGGTGCGATGCGCGCGGTGCTGGAGAGCGTGGGGGTGACGGACGTTCTTGCCAAGAGCAAGGGCAGCAGTAACCCGCACAACGTGGTGAAGGCCACGATCGAGGCACTCGTGAACCTGCGCGATGCCCACCAGATCTCCCGCCAGCGTGGCGTGGATATGAAAAAAGTGTTCAACGGATAAGACATCGACGTACCGCACTGCGGACGAAACGAACATGAGCAAGCTGATCATCACCCAGACCCGCAGTCAGATCAAGTGCCCCAAGCGGCAGAAGGACACCCTCAAGGCCCTCGGGCTGGGCCGTATCGGCAAGTTCGCCGAGGTCGAGGGAACCCCGCAGGTGCGCGGCATGGTTGAGAAGGTACACCATCTGGTGACCGTGAAGGAAGCCTGATCCAAGCGAACGACAACGATCCTAAGACCGCGCCGTGCGAACGGCGAAAAGAAATGGACCTGAGTAAACTCAAACCGGCCGAAGGGGCCACCAAGAAGGAGAAACGCATCGGACGCGGCCAAGGCAGCGGACGTGGCGGTACTTCCACCAAGGGCCACAAGGGCCAGAAGGCGCAGGCCGGCTACAACCGCAAGCGCGGTTTCGAAGGCGGTCAGATGCCTTTGGTGCGTCGCCTGCCCAAGTTCGGCTTCACGAACCCCACCCGCGTGGAGTTCAAGAGCATCAATCTGGACACCCTTCAGTACCTGGCCGATAACAAGGGACTGAAGACCATCGACCCCACCTCGTTGTACGAGAACGGCCTGATCGCCAAGAACGACAAGTTCAAGGTGCTGGGCCGTGGGGAACTGAAAGGTGCCATCACCGTCACCGCGCATGCGTTCAGTGCCACCGCCAAGGCAGCCATTGAGGCCAAGGGCGGATCGGCAACGACCATCGCCAGCGTAGCAGAGAAGGCATGAAGAACCTGATCGACACGATCAAGAACATCTGGCGCATCGATGAGCTGCGGAACCGCATCCTCATCACGCTGGGTCTGTTGCTGGTGTATCGCATCGGCAGCTTCATCGTACTGCCCGGAGTGGACAGTGCGCGGATGGCCGCCAGTTCGACCGGCGGTGGTGGTATCGTGGAGATCCTCTCGATCTTCACCGGTGGCGCCTTCACCCGTGCATCGATCTTCGCGTTGGGCATCATGCCCTACATCTCGGCCTCCATCATCATGCAGCTGATGGGCATCGCGGTGCCTGCCGTGCAGAAGATGCAGAAGGAGGAGAGCGGTCGCCGCAAGATCAACCAGTATACGCGCTACCTCACCATCCTGATCTGTGTGTTCCAGGCCCCCGGTTACATCTATGCGACCATAGAGCCCGAAGCACGTCCGGACAGCCAGTTCTGGTTGTTCACCAGCATCGTGATCCTCTCCGCATCCACGCTGTTCGTGATGTGGCTGGGTGAGCGGATCACCGAACGCGGTCTCGGCAACGGGATCTCCCTGATCATCATGATCGGCATCCTGGCCCAGTTGCCACAGGCCTTCGCACAGGAGGTGGTGGGCCGCATGGGTCCCGGCGGTGGCGGTCTGGTGTTGCTGCTGGTCGAAGTGGTGCTCTGGGTGCTCATCATCGCCGGTTGCATCCTGCTTGTTCAGGGTACACGACGTATCCCAGTTCAGTTCGCCAAGCGTGTGCAGGGCAACAAGCAGTACGGTGGTGTACGGAACTACATCCCCCTGAAGGTTAACGCTGCCGGTGTCATGCCCATCATCTTCGCCCAGGCGATCGTGCTGGTACCCATGTACCTGGCCCAGGCCTTTGATGAACCACCCACCTGGTTGGTGAGCATCGCGAACAGCCAGGGCTTCTTCTACAACTTCACGTTGTTCCTGATGGTGGTTCTGTTCACGTACTTCTACACGGCCATCACCGTGAACCCGAACCAGTTGGCGGACGACATGAAGCGCAATGGCGGCTTCATTCCTGGTGTGAAGCCCGGGAAGCAGACCGCCGGACACATCGATGACCTGTTGTCACGCATCACCCTGCCGGGTGCCATCTTCCTCGGACTGGTGGCCATCCTGCCCGCGTTCGCTGGCATGATGGGGATCAAGCAGGGCTTTGCACAGTTCTTCGGCGGTACCTCGTTGTTGATCATGGTGGGCGTGTTGTTGGACACGCTGCAGCAGATCGAAAGTCATCTCTTGATGCGTCACTATGACGGTCTGATGAAGTCGGGACGGATCAAGGGACGTAGTGGAGGAGCGGCATACGGCATGGCGGGATAGGACATGGGTCGCGCCGTGGACCATCTCAGCGATGACGATATCGCTCTGTTGAAGGAAAGTTCTTTGCTTGTTGGAAGGACCTTGGCCGAAGTGGCCAGGCACATCGCACCGGGGGTGACCACGGGTGAGCTGGATCGGATGGCGGAGACGTTCATCCGGGACAGCGGCGGAGTGCCCGGCTTCAAAGGCCTGTACGGATGTCCCAGCACCCTGCTGATCAGCGTGAACGAGGAGGTGGTCCACGGACTGCCCGGTAAACGTGTGCTGAAGGAGGGGGATGTGGCCAGTGTGGATTGCGGTGTGCTGATGAACGGGCTCTATGGCGACAGCGCATACACCTTTATGGTGGGCGAGGTGGCCGAGCCGGTGAAACAGCTGCTGCGGGTGACGATGGAGTGCTTGGAATTGGGCATTGCCCAGGCGGTGGAGAACAACCGCACGGGCGACATCGGATACGCCATCCAGCATCACGCCGAGAGCAATGGCTACGGAGTGGTGCGCGAACTGGTGGGGCACGGCGTTGGGCGCAAACTGCACGAACCTCCTGAGGTGCCGAACTATGGTCGGCGCGGGCAGGGGGCGAAGCTTCATACCGGCATGGTGCTGGCCATCGAACCCATGATCAACATGGGGGTGAAGGAGGTGAAGCAGATGGGGGATGGGTGGACGATCGTGACACGCGACGGCAAGCCCAGCGCCCATTTCGAGCACAATGTCGCAGTACGCCCGGGCAGGGTGGAGGTCCTTTCAACGTTCAGCTACATCGAGGATGTGCTGAAGGCAATGGGAATGTTGTTGGAAAAGGGGAGTGCAGGTCGCTCCGTGATCGGATAGGAAAGTAGAACGAACAGAACAGTCAACGGAAGGAATGAGCAAGACGGGAACGATAGAGCAGGACGGCGTCATCAAGGAGGCGCTCAGCAATGCCATGTTCCGTGTTGAGCTGGAGAATGGTCACGTGATCGTCGCGCACATCTCGGGTAAAATGCGGATGCACTACATCCGCATCCTGCCCGGTGACAAGGTGAAGGTGGAGATGAGCCCGTACGACCTGAGCAAAGGACGCATCACCTTCCGATACAAAAGCTAAGAACCCAGGAAACCATGAAGGTCAGGGCCTCCCTCAAACCGCGCTCCGCGGACTGCAAGATCGTCCGTCGTAAAGGGCGTCTGTACATCATCAACAAGAAGAACCCGAAGTTCAAGCAGCGTCAAGGCTGATAAACGAACGAGCATGGCACGTATCGCAGGCATCGACCTACCCAAAAGCAAACGGGGCTGCATTGGCCTCACGTACATCTATGGCATCGGCCGCAGCACGGCACTGGACATCCTCCAGTCCGCTGAAGTGGACCCTGACACCAAGGTGGAGGACTGGACCGATGATGAACAGGCACGCATCCGCCAGTTCATCAACGAGCAGGTGAAGACCGAAGGTGCCCTGCGCAGCGAAGTGCAGACGAGCATCAAGCGTCTGATGGACATTGGCAGCTACCGGGGACTCCGTCACCGCGCCGGCCTGCCGGTCCGTGGCCAGCGCACCCGCACCAACAGCCGTACCCGCAAGGGCAAACGGAAGACGGTGGCCAACAAGAAGAAAGCGACCAAGTAAGCCCCGAGCAAGATGGCAAAGCAAGAGCAAAAAGGCGGCAAGAAGAAGAAGAAGAACGTCGTGGTGGAGGCCTATGGACAGGCCCACATCCGTGCGACGTTCAACAACCTCATCGTTTCGCTGACGAACAACAAAGGCGAGGTGATCTCCTGGTCCTCCTCCGGCAAGCAAGGCTTCCGGGGCAGCAAGAAGAACACCCCATACGCCGGTCAGGTGAGCGCTGAGGAGGCCGCACGCGAGGCACACGAACTGGGCCTGCGCAAGGTCAAGGTGTTCGTGAAGGGCCCCGGTTCAGGTCGCGAGAGCGCCATCCGTGCCCTGCACAATAGCGGTGTGGAGGTCACCGAGATCATAGACATCACTCCCATGCCGCATAACGGCTGCCGTCCACCCAAAAAGCGCCGCGTCTAATAACCCGTAGGAACGCGTGGACGCGCGTTCCGTTGTTGGTGCGGAGAACGCACCCAAAAGAAAAGAAGAATGGCACGTTACACAGGACCAAAGACCCGGATCGCCCGCAAGTTCGGTGAGGCGATCTATGGACCGGACAAATGGATGGAGCGCAAGCCCCATTCCCCCGGTCAGCACGGCCTCGGCAAGCGTCGCAAGAAGGACAGCGAATATGCCGTCCAGCTGCGCGAGAAGCAGAAGGCGAAATACACCTATGGTGTGCTCGAGCGCCAGTTCGAGAAGATGTACCACTCGGCATCAAGCAAGCGCGGGATCACCGGTGAGGTGTTGCTGCAGTTGTGCGAGGCCCGCTTGGACAATACGGTGTTCCGCCTGGGCATCGCCCCGACCCGTCGTGCAGCCCGCCAGTTGGTGAGCCACGGTCACATCACGGTGGACGGTTCCATGGTGAACGTGGCGAGCTACTCCCTGCGTCCCGGCCAGTCCGTGGCCGTGCGTGAGAAGAGCCGTTCCCTGGAGGCCATCACCAACAGTGTTTCGGTGAACAGCAAGCGTTTCGACTGGTTGGAGTGGAATCCCTCGACCATGAGCGGCAAGTTCATCACAATGCCGGAGCGCGCCCAGATCCCGGAGAACATCCGCGAGCAACTGATCGTGGAATTGTACTCCAAGTAAGAACCTAACATCAGCCGACGACCCATGCCAATCCTTGAATTCCAGCGGCCTGACAAGGTCACGATGATCGAATCCGACGACAAGCGCGGCACCTTTGAGTTCCGTCCGCTTGAGCCCGGCTACGGCATCACCATCGGCAACGCCCTGCGTCGCATCCTGCTGTCCTCCCTGGAGGGCCACGCGATCACCCAGGTCCGTATCGATGGAGTGGACCACGAGTTCAGCACCATCAAGGGTGTGATCGAGGACATGACCGAGATCGTGCTCAACCTGAAGCAGGTCCGGTTCCGTCGTCAGTTGGACGACGTGACCAGCGAAAAAGTATCCTTCACCATCACGGGCAAGGACACCTTCACGGCCGGCGATATCGGCAAGCACACCACCGGTTTCCAGGTGCTGAACCCCGAACTGGTGATCGCTCACCTGGAGTCGAGCGTGAAACTGCATGTGGAGGTGACCATTGGCAAAGGCCGTGGTTATGTGCCTGCCGACGAGAACAAGGTGGAGGGCGCGCCATTCGGCACGATCTTCATCGATTCGATCTTCACGCCCATCAAGAACGTGAAGTACACGGTGGAGAACACCCGTGTGGAGGAGAAGACCGACTACGAGAAGCTCACCATGGAGGTGATGTCCGACGGTAGCATCTCCCCCAAGAACGCGCTGCAGGAGGCGGCCAAGATCCTGATCCACCACTTCATGCTGTTCAGCGACGAGCGCATCAGCCTGGAAGTGGAGGAGCGCGGCGTGTCGAGCTCCGAGCCCGAGGAGTTCGATGAGACGAGCCTGCATATGCGTCAGCTCTTGAAGACCAAGCTGGTGGACATGGACCTGAGCGTGCGTGCCCTGAACTGCCTGAAGGCAGCGGACATCGAGACCCTGGGCGACCTGGTGTCGTTCAACAAGAACGATCTCCTGAAGTTCCGCAACTTCGGCAAGAAGAGCCTGACCGAGCTGGAGGACCTGGTGGAGAACAAGGGCTTGAGCTTCGGGATGAACGTAAGTAAGTACAAACTGGACAAGGAGTAAGCCAGTTGGCAGTTGGCAGTTGGCGAGCGGATGCCCGCAGAGCCAGCCCACTGACAACCGACAACTGACAACCGAATAGTCATGAGACACGGAAACAAGAACAACGCACTGGGCCGCAAGAAAGCCCACCGCGACGCGCTGCTGAGCAACCTGGCGATCTCGCTGATCGAGCACAAGCGCATTGAGACCACGCTGGCCAAGGCCCGTGCGCTGCGGATCTATGTGGAGCCCTTGATCACCAAGAGCAAGGACGACACTACGCACAGCCGCCGTACGGTGTTCAGCAACCTGCAGAGCAAGGAGGCCACCGCCGCCCTGTTCCGCGACGTGGCGCCCAAGGTGGCCGCCCGTCCCGGAGGCTACACACGCATCATCAAGCTGGGCAACCGCTTGGGCGATGCCGCTGAGATGGCCATGATCGAACTGGTGGACTTCAATACGACTTACACCAAGGAGAAGACAGCAGGCACGGAAGTGAAGAAGACCCGTCGCAGCCGTCGCCCCGCCGGAGAGAAAGCCGCAGCCCC
>JBGTAJ010000164.1:0-3311 GCA_041749915.1 Flavobacteriales bacterium | reverse complement strand
GGCGGCATGGGCACCACGGCCACCAGCACGTTGCCGCTCTCCAGGGTACCGAGGCGCTCCATCTCGTGGCCGGGCAGCACCTCGGCATCCACAGGGCCGAGCTCGCGCGCAGCCGCTTCGGTGGCGTAGAGGGCCTCCACCGGCCAGCCACTGCCCAGGAGTTCGCGCACCAGCTTCGGGCCCTGCACCAGGAAACGTCCCTCCTGTTCGCGGTACTTCTTTTGATGAAGGTCGCGAACGCGTTTCAGGTCGGCTTTGGTGGTCAAGGGGCGGGTATATTTGGCGCTGCCCTTCCAGCGGCAGCTCGGCAGGAGCGCAAATTAGGCAGCCCAACGCTCTCCTTGAGATCCCGCTCGTTCCATAACACCCTCCTGATCGCCGCCCTGCTCCTGGCGGGCTGCGATCCCGCGAAACGAGTGCCGGCGGGCGAACACCTGCTGAAACAGAACCGGATCGTGGTCACGGAAAAGAGCGTGAACACGGACGAGCTGGAGACCATCGTGAAGCAGAAACCCAACAAGAAGGTGTTGGGCATGCGCTTCTACCTGAACATGTTCAACCTGCCGGACCCCGAGCGCATGGCCCGGAACAAGGCCCGCAAGGATGCCCGCACCGCCGAGCGCAACGAGGAACGCGCGGCGCGGGGCAAGGAGCCCAAGGCCTACAAGCGCACGACGGGCGAATGGCTGCGCGAGGTGGTGGGCGAGCCGCCGGTGATCATCGACGCAGCGCAGACCGAACGTTCCACCCAGCAGATCGGTCTGTACATGCAGAAGGAAGGTTGGTTCGATGCCGTGGTGAGCGATACGGTGCACTACAAACGCCTCCCGCTGTTCGGCGGTGAGCGGAAACACGCGTTCAAGCAGGCGAAGGCGGAGGTGGTCTATCACATCACCCCGGGCAAACCCTACCTGGTGCGCAACATCCGCACGGTGGTGGACGACCCGGCGATAGCGGCCATCGTGGCCCGCGAGGCTGACCGCCGACTCATCAACCCCGGGGACCGGTTCGATGCCGACGTGCTGGACAAGGAACGCGAGCGCATCACCAGCTCGTTGCGCGACCAGGGCTACCTCTATTTCAACAAGGAACTGATCCGTTTCGATGCGGATACAACGCTGGCAGGTGAAGTGGTCGACCTCACCCTGCGCATGGAGCGCAGCAACAGCAAGGACAAGGGCTTGCGCGGAAGTCCGGAGGCCACGGTCTACGCCATCGACCAGGTCACCATCGTCACCCAGCGCACCAGTGAGCGCGGCCAGGCGCTGTCCACCGACACCATTTCCCTGGAGGGCTACGAGCTGCTCTACGGGGAAAAGGTGACGCACAAGCCGCAGGCCCTGCTGCAATCCATCTTCATCCATCCCGGCGAGGGTTTCCAGCAGAGCAACTCGGACCGCACCTACCGGCGGCTCAGCGGGCTCCGGGTCTTCGACCGGGTGGAGATCACCTACGATACCACCGGAGCTGAGCGGAAGGATCTGGCGAACGCCCGCATTGCGCTGTATCCGGGGAAGGAACAGAGCCTGGCACTGGAGGGTTTCGGGACGAACCGTGGAGGATCGCTGGGCACGTCGATCAGTGTTGGGTACCGGCACCGGAACCTGTTCCACAACATGACCAGCATGCAGGTGCAGATGACCTTGGGTTTCGAGGCCCAGAAAAGCATCACCGGCCAGGACGTCAGCTCCACCGACCAGACCCTTGGCCGCGGCGACAATGCCCGCCTGTTCAACACCCTGGACATCGGTCCGGAGCTGACCCTGCGCTTCCCGCACTTCCTGCTGCCCATCAAGCGGGAACGCTTTGCCCGTTCCGCGGCACCGCGCACCTTGGTCAGCACACTTTACAACTACCAACGCCGACCGGACTTCATCCGCACCCTGGCAAAGGTGTCCTTCGGCTACGAATGGCAGGAATCGCCCACGCGTGCTTTCGGCCTCTTCCCCCTGGAGGTCAATGTGATCAAGATACCGGTAAAGTCCGAGGGCTTCCAGGAGTATCTGGAAGAGGCCAATGACCCGGTGCTGACCGACAGCTACACCGACCACCTGATCGCCGGCATGCGCGGCAACTTCGTCATCAACACCCAGCTCTCCCCCCGCCAGCGCAACACCTTCTTTTCGCGTTTCACCGTGGAATGGGCAGGCCATCCGCTGGGGATCCCGTTAAGCGCCATCAGTTCCTCTGTAACGGACACTGCGGGCAATACTTTCAATGCCGTGGCAGGCATCCGATACGCCGAATTCGTGAAGCTGGACAGCGACCTGCGCTGGCTGTTCACGCTGCACGAGAAAAGCAGCATGGCCTACCGGGTGGCGGCGGGCATCGGCGTACCCTACGGCAACCTGGGTGTGCTGCCCTTCGAATCGAGCTTCTTCGTGGGCGGTGCCAACGGCGTGCGCGCCTGGCTGGCGCGCTCCCTGGGCCCCGGTTCCTACGCCGCCCCGCTCACCACCTTCGACCGCATCGGCGAGATCAGGATAGAGGCCAACGCCGAGTACCGCTTCAAACTGATCGGCTTCCTGGAGGGCGCCCTCTTCGCCGACGTGGGCAACATCTGGAACCGCAACCCCGACCCACGCAGGCCCGGCGCCGAGTTCAGCTCGGACTTCCTGAGCGAACTGGCCGTGGGCACCGGCGTGGGCGCACGCCTGAACTTCGACTTCTTCGTGGTGCGTTTCGACCTGGGGCTGCAGACCAAGGACCCCTCCATGCCCAAGGGCGAACGGTGGTTGTTCCAGCCCAAGGACACCTTCGAGGCCCCCTCGGAGAGCACCGGGATCTCCGCCGAATACAAACCCCGCGTTAACCTGAACCTGGGTATCGGCTATCCCTTCTGATGGCGTATCGGGCTGCAGCCCACACCCGTCCGTTCATAGCGATCAGGGATCCGCACTGGCCAAGGCAGGACCCTTTCCGTAGCTTTGCCGCCTGTCAAAAACGGACCACCCCGCATGCAGACCTTGAAGACCGGCAATATCGAAGAGCTCCTGGGCAACGACGCCACCAACCTGTTGGAGCACCAGTGCAAGACCATCGACAAGTCCATGCTGCACCTGCCCGGCGGCGATTTCGTGGACCGCAGCTTCCTGCAGAGCAACCGCAGCCCCCAGGTGCTGCGCAGCCTCCAGGCGCTTTACGGCAACGGTCGCCTGGCGAACTCCGGCTACATGAGCATCCTGCCGGTGGACCAGGGCATCGAGCACAGCGCCGGTGCCAGCTTCGCCCCCAACCCCGTCTACTTCGACCCCGAGAACATCGTGAAGCTGGCGCTGGAAGGCGGCTGCAACGCGGTAGCCTCCACCTAC
>JBGTAJ010000163.1:0-10063 GCA_041749915.1 Flavobacteriales bacterium | reverse complement strand
AGAATGCAGCGATCTTGATGGACGAGGCCTTGCTCAACACCTGTTGGAAGCCCAGTTCATAGTCGATGGTCTTGGTGGGCTTCAGGTCAGGGTTGTTGATGATGTTCCCGGAGTTCTCCAAGTAGGCGTAGTCAACCATGTTGATGCGGGACTGGCCGGCATTCGGCCGCTGGGTCAACACATCGTAGTGGGCGAAGAACACGGCCTCATCACTGATCGGGAAGGAGAAGGCCACACGAGGCATTATGTTCACCGCTGGCGTGTAGTCCTTGAAGGCGTTCTTGCTCAGGGGTGAGGTACCCTGAAGGTCGGTGCGCGAGCCTCCGCTCACCAGGTAAGGCCTGATCTGTCCGGCCTCTTGGAGGGAATTGCCATCTGCCAGTTCCACACCTTCAGCGGTGTACCAGGTATCGCCATCACGATAGCCCTTGATCACACTGGGGTCCTCGAGGTCGTTCACGTAGACCACAAAATCATCTCCGATGTTCGATGGGCGATTGGCCAGTGCGTTCTGGATATCACCACTTGGAACGTTGCTGCCCGCAGTGTAAGCGTCCTGCCAGAGGTACTTGTCCTTCAGCACGTTCTGGTTCGCATCATAGCGATCCACACGCACACCCACGTTGAAGATGATGTCGTCGAAGGCGAATTTGTCCATCACGTAACCGGCCATGTAGATCGGCTGGAAGGGAGCCTGGGCGCGGGTGTAATTGCCGTTGGCATCACGCTCATCGAAGAAGGACTCAAAGCTCGCCCGGCCGCTCTGGCGATTGCCCAAGTGGTCGTAACCGACGTAGGTCACCGAGTTGTTGCCATTGTTGATCAACTCCTCCGGAGAGAACATATCCAGTGAGAACACACCCGGGTCCAAGGCATCCACATCGATGAAGTCCAGACCGTTCGGATCGAGGCCCAGAGCGGTCCTCAAGTTGCGGTCGAAGAACTGCTGGTCACCACCGTTGTTGCGCGAGTAGTAGTACAGATCAAAGGTGCTGCCGGGCAGTTGCACGATGTTGGTCACCGCCGTGTCCTGCCACTCGCGGATATGGAAGTTCGCCAACTGGCGGGCGCGTGTCCACAGACCGACCGGTGCGAGGTCGTAGCGGCGCTGCGTCAATTGCTCATATTCGAAACCAACGGAGATCGCGTGTGAGCTGATGTCCGCACTTCCGGAAGCCGAGAAGCGGATCTGATCGTTCTGGCGCTTACTGAACTCGGCACCGTTCGGATTATCAATGAACCCGATGTTGTTCCAAAGACCGTAGACGGAACGAGGACGCAGACCGTTCCACAGCACACCACGTGCCTGGGTCTCATCGAAGTTCTCATAGTATCCTATGTAGCTAGGGTCCGAACCTTGGGGTGCCCCGAACAGCTGTTGGATGGGGAACTGCTCCCGTGGCAGAGCGTTGAAGTAGTAGTTGTTCACCGAAGCCAGGTCCGGGTTCTGCGAACCGGGCGTGAACGTGACCAAGGTGTCGGACTCTCCGACCTGCTCCCAACGGGCATCATCGCTCAACTGGAACTGGGGAGCGCGGTAGGTGGTGAACTTGCCCACATAGCCGTAATCGAAGAGACGGTCACCGTGCGTGAAATCGGCGATGTTGTTCTGATACTGGCTGTAATCCAGCTGCAGCGTGTAGAAGGCGTTCTTGATGGTCGCCTTTTCCTCCTCCTGCTCAGAACGGTTGGTGAAGCGCTGCGTGAACTTCACGAAAGCACGCCAGGTGCTCTCCTTGATGCGGATGTTGTTCTCCGCGTTCAGTAGGGAGTTGTTCCTGTTGAAGGACTGACGATTGCTGTAGTCCAGCGACCCACCCACGGTGAGGTTGATCGTCGGTGTGGTGGTGATATCGACCTTACCAGAGGCCAGGTAGCTCACTTCGCCGGCGTTCTGGCGGGTCTTGATGGACTGGATATCGTCCGCGCGGAGAAATTCGGCGTTGTAGGCCAGGGCGAAATCGTTGTTGCCGCTGGGGATCAGGCGTGCAGGGTCGTTCAGAAGACCGTTCCGCACATCGGGGTTCACCCGGATATCGCCGATGTACAAGGGCGAGGCATCCACCACGTTGGTGTACTGACCCGAGAAGAAGAAGCCGATGAGGGGCTTGGTCTTGTTGCCCAGACTGTCCTTCTTGAACAGGATGGGGCCTGAAAGACTGGCCTCCACCTGGTTGAACGCATACTTGTCGAGGCCCACGATGTCGGTGATGTCGTTGCCCACCTTGTATCCGGAGGTCAGGTATTCCACGCCACCGAAGAACTCACGGCTTGGGCCACGGGTGGTGATGTTGATCAGACCACCGGTCACGTCACCATAGTTGGCAGGCACACCACCGGTGATCACCTGCACCTCTTCAATGGCGCTCTTGGGAAGGCCGGTACCCGCACCGGCCGGCACCTTCACCCCATCAATATAGTAGTAGGTGCTTTCCGTACGCGAACCCCGGATGCTGATCCCACCACCCGTACCAGCATCGCTGGCACCGGCCACGGTGGTGGCGATGGATGCCGCCGAACGTCCGGGCATCTTGGCGATGTCCTCCCGGGTCACGGTCCCACCCGAAGCTCCACCATCACGATCGATCAGTGGCACACTGTATTGTACCACTTCGAACTCCTTCAGCTCCACACCGGCTGTCAGACCAATGTCAAGGAAGGTGATCTTATTGCTGCTGACGATGACACCCGTCTGCTTGTAGGGCTGGTAGCCCACGTAGCTGACGATGACGTCGTACGTTCCGGGGTCGATCGGTTTGATGAAGTAGTTGCCATCAAAATCAGTGGCTCCCCCGGATACCTGGGTGCCACGGTTCTCGATGACCACGTTCACGAACGGAAGCGGCTCGCCGGACTTCTTGTCGGAGATCTTGCCTTTGAGACTACCCGAACCCACCTGGGCATGGATCGTCATCACACTGATCAAAGCAAGGACAACTGAGGAGAATAGCCTTCTCACCATCAACGGTAGGTTTTACGTTCAGCTTTACTGCGCAACGAGGGGGCGTAAATATAGGAAGATCTCGGATCGGCAAAATTTTCCTTTTCCCAGTGTGGACGCCCATTTCCGTGGTGCCGAGGTCCGGAAGCGATCGGGAGGTCTGTGACGAATGGTGCCATCGGCTGTTGATGTGGACGAAAGGTAGCGGTAACATCGGCAGGCAGGTGCGGATGGTGCATCCAACTTCCGTTCATCCTATACAGCTCTGACCGATCAACGACGACGGCTGAATGTGCGCTGGAAGAACCCGTCCCTGTGCTGGCCAGGCCCGCCGCGGTCCGCACGCTTGGCGTTCCGCTTGATCCGCTTCCGTGTCTCCTTGTCCTGGATGGACAGGTGTCGCTTCCGATCATCCTTCTCCTTCTTCACCCTCGCCTTCTTGTCCTCCTTGCCCTTCCTGGCCATGTTCTTCTCCTGCTGCTTCTTGCTGATGCCATCCTGTGCCGCGGACACACCGGACATGCCCAGGAGCACGATGCACAACAGGAGGAGGCGGAGCACCACGATCTTCATACCTGCAAGGATACAGCACGAAGTCCGGCATACGGATGACTACTTTTGGGCGTTGTTACAGTGCGACCAGGTCTCCAGATGCCCAAGTACCCTGCCTTACTCCTTGCATTGATCCTGCTATCGGGTCCGGGCTGCCGAAAGGATGAGCGCGGCGGAGTACCCTTGTCCTTGGTGGATATCAGCATCAACGTGAACAATCCGTCCTACGCCGACCTGGCAGTACCTGGTGGTTGGCTTTACCTGAGCGGTGGCTCGCTCGGGATACTGGTCTATCGCAGTTCACCGGAGACCTTTGTGGCCCTCGACCGGCACTGCCCCTACCAGCCTGCCGACCTGTGCCGGGTGTTCGTGGATGACAGTGAGCTCATCGCCCGTGACACGTTGTGCTGCGGATCGGCATTCCTGATCACTGATGGCAGCGTGGTGCAGGGACCTGCCGCCTTGAACCTGCAACGCTACAATACCACGTTCAACGGCACCACGCTCCGGATCTTCAACTGAGGGCGTGAGGAGTTTGAAGGGGTGAACGGCGAGTGAATGCACAGGGCCGTCAGTGCGTCACTTGCCACCCGCAGTAGGAGCGGGCAAATGAGCACACCCGGAAAGAAGAAGCCCCGGCCTCCTTCGCGGAACCGGGGCTTCTGTTGTTTCGTTGCAGCTCAATAACGGTAGGCGTCGCTCTTGAACGGACCGTTCTTGGGCACGCCGATGTACTTGGCCTGTGCCTCGGTGAGCTCCTCCAGTTCCACGCCGATCTTGGCGAGGTGCAGGCTGGCCACCATCTCATCCAGGTGCTTGGGCAGCACATACACCTTGTTCTCGTAGTTGCCGTGGTTCTGCCAGAGCTCCAGCTGGGCCAGCGTCTGGTTCGTGAAGCTGTTGCTCATCACGAAGCTGGGGTGGCCGGTGGCGCAGCCCAGATTCACCAGACGGCCTTCCGCCAGGATGATCACGTCCTTGCCATCGATCGTATACTTGTCCACCTGCGGCTTGATCTCCACCTTGGTATTACCGTAGGTATTGTTCAACCAGGCCATGTCGATCTCGTTGTCGAAGTGGCCGATGTTGCACACGATGGCCTTGTCCTTCATGTTGCGGAAGGCGGCCTCCGTAACGATGTTGAAGTTGCCCGTGGTGGTGATGATGATGTCCGCACGGTGCACATTGGGCACCAGCTTCTTCACCTCGAAACCGTCCATCGCCGCCTGCAGCGCACAGATGGGATCGATCTCGGTGACGATGACGCGCGCACCGGCTCCACGAAGTGATGCCGCAGTGCCTTTGCCCACGTCGCCGTAGCCGCATACGATGGCGACCTTGCCGGCCATCATGATGTCGGTGGCGCGGCGGATGGCGTCCACGGCGCTTTCCTTGCAGCCGTACTTGTTGTCGAACTTGCTCTTGGTGACGCTGTCGTTCACGTTGATCGCGGGCATCACCAGAGTGCCGTTGCGCTCACGCTCCAGCAGGCGCAGCACGCCGGTGGTGGTCTCCTCGCTGAGGCCCTTGATGCCGGCCACGAGCTCGGGGTACTTGTCGAACACCATGTTCGTGAGGTCACCACCGTCGTCGAGGATCATGTTCAGGGGCTTGCCGTCGGGGAAGGCGAAGATGGTCTGCTCGATGCACCAGTCGAACTCCTCATTGTTCATGCCTTTCCAAGCGTACACAGGAATGCCTGCCTCGGCGATGGCCGCAGCGGCGTGGTCCTGCGTGCTGAAGATGTTGCAGCTGCTCCAGCTCACCTCGGCACCGAGCTCCTTCAGGGTCTCGATGAGCACCGCGGTCTGAATGGTCATGTGAAGGCAACCAGCGATGCGGGCACCTTTCAGGGGCTTATCCTTCCCGTGGCGCTCGCGCAAGGCCATCAGGCCGGGCATTTCCGCTTCCGCGAGTTCGATCTCCTTGCGGCCCCAGCTGGCGAGGGACATATCCTTCACCTTGTACTTGAGCTGTTCCTTCGTCTGTGACATGGTCGTGTTCATAGGTCGGCAAATTTAAGCTTTGGCGCTGGATCGCAGTGGGTTTTCTAAGTTCGCAGGCATGGGCGGCGTGTTGGAACAGTTGAAGAAGGCAAAGAGTTCAGGGCAAAAGCTCCTGGCCGTGCTCATCGATCCGGACCTTGGCGAAGACGGAAAGCTCCTTGAACGGACGGTCCAGAACGCCTGCATGGCCAAGGCCGACCTGGTCTTCGTGGGGGGTAGCCTGCTCACCTCCGCCGGCTTCGACGAATGTGTCCAACGCGTGCGGGAGCTTTCGGACCGCCCGGTGGTGCTCTTCCCCGGAAGCCCCTCCCAGCTCAGTCGCCATGCCGATGCCGTGCTGTTCCTGTCGTTGATCAGTGGGCGCAATGCGGAACTGCTGATCGGGCACCATGTCACGGCCGCGCCCACCATCAAGGCCATGGGACTGGAGGCCATCCCCACCGGTTACATGCTGGTCGATGGCGGCAGGCCGACGACCGTAAGCTATGTGAGCCAGACGCTACCCATACCCCATGACAAACCGGGGATCGCTGCGGCCACGGCGCTTGCCGGCGAACTGCTTGGACTGCGGACCATCTACCTCGACACGGGCAGCGGTGCCCTGCGCACCGTGAGTCCCGCCATGATCGCAGCGGTCCGGGGGGCGGTGAACATCCCCTTGATCGTGGGTGGTGGGGTGCGGGATGCGGCCACGGCCCGCGCGATGTGCGAGGCGGGGGCGGATGTGCTGGTGGTAGGCACAGCCTTCGAGCAGGACCCCGAGCTCATCTTCGCCATGAGCGAAGCGGTGCACGGTCAGTAAGCGATCTGCTGGTCTCTCCCAGAGGGCAGTGCATCCCCTTCCGGAAACGGAGTTCGGAATGCGCAGAGCGATGGATCGATGTGCATGCCATGATGTCCAGCCCTGTGCCACGCTCCCGCCTATCTTCACGCGGTCTGCAATGCTCCGAACACTACACCTGCTCATCTGGCTGCTCCTGCTGATCCCTGCCCGGGCCCAGAACGACTCGCTATGGAGCGTGTGGAACGACCTGGCCCAGGCTGACAGTGCCCGCTTGAAGGCCATGCAGGTCCTGGCCTGGAAGACGGTGTTCGAGCAGCCGGACAGTGGGTTGGCATTGGCACACCGGCAACTGGCACTGGCCGTGGAGGCCGGTGACGACAAGGCGCGGTACGAGGCGTATACCACCATGGCCGTGGGCAGCAGCATGAAAAGCGACTACGCGGCCTCGCTGAGCTACTTCCAACAATGCCTGCTCACCGCCCAGGCGATGAAGGACCGCAAGCGGGAGGCCAACACGTTCAGCAACATGAGCAACGTGTACAAGAACCTCGGCGACCTGCCCCTGGCGCTTGAACACCTCCAAAAGAGCCTTCGGATCGACACTGAACTGGGCAACGCGGAGGGCCTTGCCGGCACCTACAACAACATCGGCAACATCCATACGGAGCTGGGCGACCTGCCCAAGGCGCTGGAGCAGTACCAGCGCAGCGCCCAGCTGGCAGAGGACCTTGACAATGACAAGGGCCGTGCGCAGGCCTTGATGAACCTCGGTGCCACCCACCTGGCCATGGGTGACAGGACCATGGCCCTGGAGGAATTCCTGGGAAGCCTGGCACTGTACCGGACCATCGGCCGCAAGCTGGAAATGGGCATGGCCTTCAATAACCTTGGCCGCACGTACAGCGAACTGGACCGCGCCACGGAGGCATCCGCAGCCCTCGACTCTGCGTACATCCTCTTCGAGGCCCTGGGCATCAACCGCCAGCTGGCGCGCAACCACTACTACCGGGGGCTCCTGTTCCTGGACCAAGGCAAGGCGATGGCCGCGAAGGAGGCCTGCACCAAGGGATTGCAGCTGGCGCGCTCCATCGGACTTCCCCAACAGCGGAAGGAGTGCAGCGAGTGCCTCATGAACGCCTTTGAAGCATTGGGCGATCTCCGCAGCGCGTTCTATGCTCAGAAGGAATTCATGCAGGTGAGCGATTCGCTGGAGACGCTGAACAACGGCAAGGAGGTCCTGCGGCTGGACATGCAGCGCCAATTCCAGGAACGCCAGATCGCGGACAGCCTCAACAATGTACGGCAGCGTTTTGAACGCGATCTGGCCCATCAACAGGAACTCGGCGAGGAACGGGAGCAACGGAACATCATCCTCTTCTCCGGGATCGGGGTGCTGTTGATCGCAGGTGCCCTGTGGAGCCGGCTGCGGTACACCCGTCGTTCACGTGCCGCCATCCAGAAGGAACGCGACCGCAGCGATGAACTGCTGCACAACATCCTGCCGGAACAGGTGGCGGCTGAATTGAAGGCCAAGGGCCATGCGGATACCCGTTCGTTCGACGAGGTCACCATCCTCTTCACGGACTTCAAGGGCTTCACGCAGGTCAGCGAGCAGTTGTCACCGGATGCACTGGTGGAAGAACTGAACACCTGCTTCAAGGCCTTTGACACTATTGTTGACCGGCACGGGGTGGAGAAGATCAAGACCATCGGCGATGCCTACATGGCAGCGAGCGGGGTCCCCGAACCACGTCCGGATGCCGCGCGGAACGCCGTGCTGGCCGCACTGGACATGCAGGCCTTCATCCAGCAGCGCCATGCGGAACGCCAGCGGGCAGGACTACCCAGCTTCCAGATGCGTGTGGGACTGCACACCGGTCACGTGGTGGCCGGCATCGTGGGGCTGCGCAAGTTCGCCTATGACATCTGGGGCGACACCGTGAACACCGCCAGCCGCATGGAGAGCAGCGGCGAGGTGGGACAGGTGAACATCAGCGAAAGCACGTACGCGCTGATACGGGAAGATGCCGGACGCCTGTTCGATCTTGAGCCGCGCGGAAAGGTTCAGGCCAAGGGTAAAGGTGAACTGGAGATGTACTTCGTTCACCGCGGCCCGCAGCCTAACTGAAGCCCTCCCCCGGAGAAGAGGATCATTCACGCACCACAGTGCTCCGGTAACGCGCACCCGAGGCATCCGTCAACAGGATGGTGTACGAGCCGGGCTCCAGACGGCCCAGGTCGATCTCCACCACGGGCGCATTGATCGCATCCTGCTGTACCATCCGCCCCATGGCATCCACCACCCGAACGTCGATCAGTGACGTTGACCACCCCTCCCTACGAGCTCGAACGGTGCCCGTCGTCGGATTCGGGTAGACCTGAACGGTCCGCAGGTGAAGTTCTCCCACTCCCACTTCCGTTCCGGTCACCAGCCCGACCGAGTACCGGTCGGTAAGCGCCGTCCCTTCCATGGAAACGACCTCGACCCCATTGCTGAAGACCTTGACATGACCACCGGCCATGCCATCACCCTGGGCATCGGTCACGCGTAGCTCGTAACAAGCGGCGGGCTGCAAGGTGAGCCAGACCTGCTCGGTGGTCACGGCCGTGGTGTAGGGCCCACCCTGCGCTACCACCTGGCCCGCCTGATCATGCACGGCCCAGGTCGTTTCCTCCGGAGCCTCATCGGTGAGCACTTCCAGCATCACCAGGTAACCATCGGCCATTGCGGGCACCTGGTCCATCTCCACTTCGAGCACGTTGCCCTCGCTGTTCTGGTCATCCTGCTCATTCACACTGATGATGCGGAACTCGAGGATATCTCCCGCCGATACTCCCCCCACCACGGGCAGGGCGGGTTGCCGCACATCGCCCTGAAGCGCCGGTACCGCCAACTGCCAATCGAAGGAACCCACCGGCGAACCGTTCTTCCAGGTCTCCACCACACAGGTGATCATGGTCGCCGTGCCGTTGTTCACGATCTTCAGCAGGGGCACCACCTCATCCTCACAGGAATAGCGCAGCCCCGTGTATTCCAGTATGCGGGCATCGTAGGTGACCTGTCCCACAACTTGAGCGGTGCACAGTGCGGCGAAAGCGATGAAGGTCAGTGGACGAGGTCGTTCCATAGTGTGATAAGAAGGCGTCGAAACTACTGCCGCTCCATGCCCCGCGCAATAGAACTTTGGTTAGCGTGATCTTGCTCTTCTCGCAAAGGCGGTGGCCAACGACGCGCCGTGGTGGGCTGTCCATGACCATTCCAGTGACGACCAGCGCCTCTCCCCCGGGTGCCAGGTCCGATGGCGTCCATCTCAAGTGCTCTGATAAAAAGCCATCGAGTTCACGACAACAGAACGCCCCGCGCCCACCAAGTCCCAGAGACGGGACGGTAGGCGCGAGGCGCTCCGAAAGATCGCTGGAACTATGGGCGCAGAACGAGTCGCTCGGTGTGCACAGTGGATCCGGCGGTGATGTTCACCAGGTACACGCCTGCGGACAATTCGCCGTTGAGGTCAAGGGTGGTGTTCACATTGCTTCCGGAAACGGCGATGGTGCGGGTGATGAGGCGCTTGCCGGTCACATCGTAGATATCCACGCTCACGGTGGTCACACCTTCCTCGATGGCGCTGAGGCTGAAGTTCAGCACATCACCACGGTTGGGGTTGGGGAACAGGAGGAGTTCGTCGGCGATGGTCGCTCCCTGATGGACGTCGTCCATCAGGGTATTCGCGTTCACATTGATACTGCCGATCGTCAGCTGGCACACAGGTCCCCAGGGAT
>JBGTAJ010000162.1:0-12221 GCA_041749915.1 Flavobacteriales bacterium | reverse complement strand
TATCTCTTTGCGCACCTTGTACAACCGTTCGCTGAAGCCGCCTTCCTTTTCGAACGCCTTGGCCTGGCTGTCCACCTGTTTGTCCAGTAGGTGTAAGGCGATCTTGCACAGCGTCTGGCCCACATTGGCGCTGAGTTCGGCGTATGCACGGTCCTTCACGGTGCGTGGCGTGCGTGCGGTGCGTGGTCCTTCGACCGCCTGTAAGCGTTCTTCTTTTTCGCGCAGCCACACCATTTGTATCCAACGGGCCACCTCATCGGGATCTTTGCAACGCGCGTTGCTCAGCTCTTTTCGGCGCGGGTCCATGGGCGCCCACAATGGCAGTTTGCGGTGCTCCAAGTACGCCTCGTAATCCTTTCGCAGTTCGTCGATACTGGCCCGCGCCACACTGGTCAGGTTGAGTTCCAATTTTTTGGTGGTGGCGCTGATCTTGCTTCCTTCGCCAATGTTGCGCTCGCCGCTGCGCGCGGCCTGTTCCATCTGGTCGGCGGTGCGGCTGCCCGCAGGTATGTAGCGGTCCACAAAACGCACGGTCACGGCGTAGAGCAGTTTGGCCACTTGGTAGCTCACCAGCTTCTCGTAGCCGCCGCTGGGTGGCAATATCAAAGGGCGTTCATGGGGCTTCTCCATTGTTCCAAAGTAGTTCAACATTCCTCAGAATGGACTCCAATGGACGGAAATGGACGATCCGCTCGCTACCAACATCCCAGGTCCATTTCCGTCCATTAAAGTCCATTGCATTTTGTCCATTCCCCTAGTTTCTCCTGTTCGCCAACAACACCGGCGCCTGCCCATCGAAGGGGTTGTCCATCCGCCCGATGCTCTTCGCATCCATGCCGGCCGCGCGCATCACGGTGCGGTCGCCGAAACGCTTGCGGATCTTGTCCATCGCCTGGTACAGGTCCATGGCCTCCTGCGTATCGGTGAACGCGTCCATCTGGTGCCCGCCGCCCACCAGGTGACTGAAGCGTACACCGATCAAACGGATCCGTTGGCGGCGGTCGTACAGCGCGCGGAACAGCTCGTGTACCGCCGGTAGGATGATGTGGTCGCAGGCCGTGTAGCCGATGCGGATCTGTTTGGTGTGCGTGTTGAAGTCGGCGTAGCGGATCTTCACCGCGATGCAGCTGGTGAGCTTGTCGCCCTTGCGCAGTTGGAAGGCGAGGCTCTCGGCCATGGCGGTGAGCATCCCTTTCAGTTTCACCACATCGATCGTGTCGCGCTCGAAGGTGCGCTCCGTGCTGATGCTCTTGCGCTCATGCCAGGCGATCACCGGACTGTCATCGATGCCGTTGGCCTTGCGCCACAGCACAGGCCCGTGCTCGCCCAACAACCGGTGCATCAGGTCCACCTGCAGTTCCTGCAAGGTGTGGATCTTGGCCACGCCCATGCTGCGCAACAGGTGCGCGGTCTTGTCGCCCACACCGGGGATCCGCTCGATGGGCATCGGCGCCAGAAAGGGTTTCTCCGTGCCGCGCTCCACGTACCATTCGCCCGCGCCGTTCTTCGCCTCGCCGGTGGCCACCTTGCTCACCGTCTTGTTGATGCTCAGTCCGAACGAATTCGGCAGCCCGCTCTCCTTGATGATCTTCTGCCGCAGCTCCACCGCCAGCTTGCGGCTGCCGTGGAACCTATCGGTGCCGCTCAGGTCCACGTAGAATTCGTCCACGCTGCTCTTCTCGAACAGCGGCACGTTCGCGCGGATGATCTCCGTCACCTCATCGCTCTTCTTGAGGTACAGACCGCTATCGCCGCGCAGGATGATCGCCTCCGGGCACAGCTGCTTGGCCATCTTCATCGGCATCGCGCTGCGCACCCCGAAGGCCCGCGCCTCGTAGCTGCAACTGGCCACCACGCCGCGGTCGCTGTCGCTGCCGATCAGCACGGGCCTGCCGTTCAGCTTCGGGTTCTCCAGCCGTTCCACGCTCACGAAGAAGGTGTTGAGGTCCAGATGCAGGATCGTGCGTTGGCCGTTTTCCATTCTACATTTTTCATTCATCATTTTTCATTCAACCCACTGCCATCATCCAACGCATGCAGGTCGACCCTGTCATCCCGGCCTTGAGCCGGGAGGGTCGACGCTACGGGTGCTTCGATCGATGTGGGTGCTTTGGCCGCCTTAACGGGCTGTACGCTGTAGCCGGCTCGCCGGGCTGCCGCTCCCATCCCTGGCGGAAGATCCTGTCCCACCAACAGTTTCGTGTTGACAAAATACCTGTCATGTTGCAGTCGGTAAATTAGTCATTACATTTGTCCGTCGGATAACTGGTCAACGAAATGATGGGAACCCTGGCAAGTAACCTCCCCCGCAAGTCCCCGCACATGGACCTGCTGCCCTTGGAGTACCACGTGGCTGCGGAACCGACGCCTACCTACACGCCCGTGGCGCCGCCCGATGCCGCCATCACCGGTCGCATCCACATCATCCGTGGGCAGAAGGTGATGTTGGACCGCGATCTCGCCGAGCTCTACGGCGCGGAGACCAAGCAGCTCAAGCGCCAAGTGAGAAGGAATGTGGGCCGCTTTCCGGAGGACTTCATGTTCGAACTCACCATGGAAGAAGCCGAAAATTCAAGGAGCCGATCTGGCACCTTGAAACAAGGCGAGAACATCAAGTACCTACCCATGGCCTTCACCGAGCAAGGCGTTGCCATGCTATCCAGCGTCTTGAACAGCGAGCAGGCCATCCTGGTCAACATCCATATCATTCGTGTCTTCTCACGTATGCGCGAAGTGCTCCTTTCGCACCGCGAGATCCTCCAGAAACTGGAACAACTGGAAGGTCGCCTCACCGGCCACGACGAGGAGATCCAGGCCATCTTCGATCACCTCACGGAACTGGTCTCCCCAGCGGAGCAAGCGCGTAAGCCTATCGGCTTCAAACCCGGCGAAGCATGATCACCGCCCCACAGCATAGAACAGCCCTTCAACCGTCATAAGACACGCACCATGGCAAACCCCGTCTTCGGCTCCAACATCAAGCTCCTGCGCACCCGCCGTGGCCGCTCGCAGGAAGAGACCGCCATCGCCCTCGAGGTGAAACGTTCCAGCTACAGCGGTTACGAGAACGGCACCGCCGAGCCCTCGTTCGAGCTGCTCGTACGCATGAGCGAGTATTTCAAGGTCAGCATCGACAAACTGCTGCGCGATGATCTGGGTGCCCTCAGCGACAGCCAGATGGGCGTGCTGGAGCGCGGTGGTGACATCGACCTCAGCGGTCGGCGCCTGCGTGTGCTGGCCACCACGGTCGATCGCGAGGACCGCGAGAACGTGGAACTGGTGCCCGAGAAGGCCAAGGCCGGCTACGCGCTGGGCTACGCCGATCCGGAGTACATCAGCATCCTGCCCACCTTCCAGATGCCGTTCCTGGCGCGCGACCGCAAGTACCGCACCTTCCAGATCAGCGGCGACAGCATGCCGCCCGTGGCGGACGGTTCCTGGGTCACCGGTGAATACGTGCAGAACTGGCAGACCATCCGTGATGGCCAGCCCTACATCGTGGTCACCAAGGATGATGGCATCGTCTTCAAGGTGGCCTACAACCAGCTGAAGGAGAAGGGCACCCTGCTGCTGTGCAGCACCAACCCGCTGTACGCGCCCTACGAGGTGCAGGTCACCAATGTGCTGGAGATCTGGAAGTTCGTGCACTTCATCAGTGCCGAGCTGCCCGAGCCCAATATGAGCCGCGACGAGCTCGCCCGAAGCGTGGTGGAGCTTCGCAAGGAGGTGGGCCAGCTGCGCTTGGCGATGGAGCAGCAGGGGAGGCTGTCGTTCTGAGCCCGGCGGTTACCGGTATCGGTCCAGGTCAATGGCAACCTGTCGGCTGGTGTAGCGTCTTTGAACTGACGGTTATGACACATTGGAACGACTTCGGAATGAAACACGTCCTTGCCTGCTCCTGCATGCTCGCCCTCACAGGCCTGATCGCTCAGCCGGGCATCACGGTATCGCCGCGCGTGTTCCTGGGAGGTCCGTATGACACCGGTACCGTGCTCATGAGCGATGCGCTGCGCAGCCAGGGTCTCGTGCCGCTCCTGGAGCCGTACAGCGCGCTCGGTTTCTCCATGCTGGGTGGTGGTGGTGCCAGTACGAGCGCTCCAGTATTGTCCGCTACAGGCAACAACGCCATTGTGGATTGGGTGCTGGTGGAGCTGCGTCATGCAACGGACCAGTCCTGGGTGGTCGCATCCCGATGCGCCTTGGTGCAACGCGATGGTGATGTGGTCGCTACGAACGGAAGTATGCCGGTCTCCTTCGGGCTGCCTGCGGGCGACTATTACGTGGCGGTGCGGCATCGCAACCACTTGGGTGTGATCACCGCCAACACCGTTGCGCTCAGTGCCACACCCTCGCTGGTGGACCTGACACTTCCCGGTACTGCGGTGTTCGGTACGAATGCGCGCAAGAATGTGGCCGGCACCATGGTCCTTTGGCCGGGTGATGCAAACATGGACGGCGAGGTGAAGTATGTCGGGAACGGAAACGACCGCGATGCGATCCTGGCAGTGATCGGAGGAGTGATTCCTACCACCGTATTGACCAACGTGTACCAGTCCGAGGATGTGAACATGGATGGCCTGGTGAAGTATGTCGGCCTCAATAACGACAGGGATGTGGTCCTACAGACCATCGGTGGTGCGGTCCCGACAGCGACCTTGGACCAGCAGCTGCCAGCAGGGACCTATGCGTACTCCGTTCCCGGGCCGGGTGTAGCGGACATCAATGGCAACAATTACCCAACTATCATCTTCGGGAACGGGCAGGAATGGATGGCGGAGAATCTTAGGACGATCAACTATGCCAATGGCGAACCGATACCTATTTCCATTGGTCCCATCTCCTCGACCGGCGACTATTGTAGCGACCATGATGCCGATCCAGCCATTGGTGCCATCTATGGCAAGTTGTATAGCTGCTATACGGTGACCGATCCACGTGGATTATGCCCCTCAGGTTGGCATGTGCCTAACGACTTGGAGTGGAGGATGCTGGAGTCCATGTTGGGTATGCCCGCCGCACAATTGCAATTGGAAGGGTACCGCGGGGAGGCGGAGAACGTGGGGGGCAAGTTCATGGCCGTTTCACCACTGTGGGATGCGCCCAACGTGGAGGCCACGAACGAAAGTGGGTTCTCCGCCCTTCCGGGTGCCATGCTATTATGGACCTCAATGGGTTGGATATTTCCAACCACTGGAACAGATGGCAACTGGTGGACATCCTCCATGTTCCCTGATAGTGGTCCATCGGTCTTTGTAGGATGGGCAAGACGGGTGGAGGCGAACGGTACGTCCGTTGTACGTGTTAGTGAGGATGCCGGACATGGGCTGAGCGTGCGCTGCATCAGGAATTGAAACGTAGGCCGGCACACAACCGGCCACGAACGTTCCAAGCACTTGGACCAGGATGATCACCGTAACGCTGAAGCTCACACAGACGGCCAGCTCTTCAGCTGCCCGAGCCCAACATGAGCCGGGATGAGCTCGCCCGAAGCGTGGTGGAGCTGCGCAAGGAGGTGGGGCAGTTGCGCCTGGCCATGGAGCAGCAGGGGAGGCTGTCGTTCTGAGCCCGGCAGGGGGCGGGGCTATCTTGCACCCCATGCGTCAGTATCCGATCGATCGTTTGCGTAGGCCCTTCCACGATTTCCTGCGCGATCAATCCACCGGCGGGATCCTCCTCTTCGTGGTGGCCGTGATCGCCATGGTCTGGGCCAATTCGCCCTGGAAAGAGAGCTACCATCACCTGTGGGAACATACCATGGCCATCAGCTTCGACGAATGGAAGCTGGAACGCACGCTGCACCATTGGATCAACGATGGCCTCATGGCCATGTTCTTCTTCCTGGTCGGACTGGAACTGAAGCGCGAAGTGGTCGGGGGCGAATTGTCGCGTCCTCGTGATGCGGTGCTTCCCGTAGCGGCCGGACTTGGCGGGATGATCGTGCCCGCGCTGGTCTTTCTGCTGTTCAACCCCAGCGGTGAGGCGCACGCCGGATGGGGTATTCCCATGGCCACGGACATAGCCTTCGCCATCGGGCTGTTGGCCCTGTTGGGCAGCCGTGCACCCATCGCGCTCAAGGTCTTCATCACCACGCTGGCCATCGCCGATGACCTGGGCGCGGTGCTGGTCATCGCCATTTTCTACACGTCGGATATCAGCCTCATCAACCTCGCGATCGGGGCGGGCTTCCTGCTGATGCTCGTCGCAGGTAATGTGTTGGGCGTTCGTAGTCCGTGGTACTACGCCCTGTTCGGTATCGGCGGGATGTGGACGGCCTTCCTGCTCAGCGGCATCCACGCCACGGTGGCCGGGGTGCTGGCGGCCTTCGCAATCCCCGCCGTGACGCGGATGGACGAAGTGACCTACATCAGGCGCATCACCAAGTATGTGCGTGAGTTCGCTGCGCTGAAACCCAACCAGCTTCCCACGCTCACCGAAGAGCAATTGCACGTGATCGAGAAGATCGATGAGGCCAGCGAGAGCGCCGAGACCCCGCTCCAGCGACTGGAGCACAGACTTCAGCCCCTGGTGATGTTCGGGGTCATGCCGCTCTTCGCCCTGGCCAATGCGGGCGTCGAACTTCCGGACGACATGGGTGCGGCGCTTGCCAGTTCGGTCACCCTGGGCGTTGGTCTGGGCCTGTTGGTGGGCAAACCGCTGGGGATCCTGCTCACCTGCTGGATCTTCGTCCGCCTGGGCTGGGCACGCATCGGACCG
Organism: Flavobacteriales bacterium; assembly: GCA_041749915.1. Taxonomy (GTDB): domain Bacteria; phylum Bacteroidota; class Bacteroidia; order Flavobacteriales_F; family PHOS-HE28; genus PHOS-HE28. The sequence goes on along the minus strand of JBGTAJ010000162.1, from coordinate 5,507 downwards.
GTGCTCACCTGGGCCCATCTTGTGGGTGCCGCCTTTCTTGCAGGGGTGGGCTTCACCATGTCGCTGTTCGTCAATGAACTGGCCTTTGTATCCCCCCTGCTGCGGCAACAGGCCAAGTTGGGTATTCTCGTGGCTTCGGTGCTGGCAGGCACCATCGGCTTCCTCCTGCTTCGCCGTTCCCCGCCGGTCACAGAAGGGGCGGAGGAGGAATGAACCGTGAGCCGTTGAAGAGTTCATGTTAAGCCTATGTTAACATGAAGTGAACATTCGTGTACCTTTGGGCGTACTCAAGGTCGAAACACGAACACATGCGCCTCCTCTTGGTCATTCTATCCTTGTTGTCGCTGGGCACTGTCTCAGCGCAGGAACTGCTGGCCCAGGAGCACTGGCCCAATGGCACCTTGAAAGCGACCCGCTACAGCGAGGGTGACCGTATCCACTTCATCACCTATCACGAGAACGGCAAGGTGAAGGAGATGGGGAGCTTCCTTCAGGGCAAACGCGACGGCGAATGGAAGCAGTACACCGAGAGCGGTGCCCTAGTGGCACGGGCGGCCTTCAACAAGGGAGTGCGTCAGGGGGTGTGGGAGTTCCGCAACGGTGCCGATCGGCCGTTGGGCCTTCTGGTCTACAGCAACGGGGCACTGGTCCGTGGGGAGACCTACGACGAGGGCGGCAGCCTGTTGGCACAACGCGACTACTGAGCGATCACCACGGAATGGAAGAAGGGCGCTGATGAGGCGCCCTTTCTGCTTTCTTGGTCAGTGGTGCAACGTTCCATGGCCTTGGCAGCAGGTTTGAGCTAAAGCGATCAACGATCGAGGAAGTCCTTGAAACCAGGGTAGCGCAGGACCTTCAAGACGAGCACCACGCTCATAGCTGCAGAAAAGAGCCACCCCACCACTTCAAAAAGCCATGGGAACGGCCAGTGCTGGATCTTGAACAATGCACCCACCGCGCCCATGACAGGTAACAGCAGGGCTGCAACCAACCAAACGATGATCGCCGTTCTGGCCGTCATGCCTTCCGGAACACGTCCTCCGGATCGGGGAAGGCCTTGAACTCGATGGTGTGCCCGTCCGGGTCCTCGATGAACATGCTCATCTGTTCGCCCACCTCACCCTTCATCACCGTGCGTGGATCGATGAAAAAGGGGTAGCCCACCTTCTTCAGCTTATCGCGCAACTTCTTCCAATCGCTCATGCTGAGAATGATGCCCCAGTGATCGCTGGGCACATTGCTTTTTGGATTGTAGATCCGCGCGGTCTTGATCAGTTTGGGCACCTGCTGTATGGTCAGTTGGTGTCCGAAGAAGTCGTAATCCACCCAGCTCTCGGCGCTGCGCCCTTCGCGGCAGCCCAGGAACTTGCCGTAGAAGGCCTTGATCCGTTTGAGGTCCGTGGTGGCGAAGGCGAGGTGGAAGGTGCCGTGCATGGGGTGGGTATCGGATGCCCCAAAGTAGCAACGGCCTTGGTCGCTGTGACCAAGGCCGTTGACGTGTTATCAGCAACCAGGGGTGAATGGAGGTTCAATCCTCATCATCGTCTCCGCTTTCATCGGCAATGTCATCCGCATCGGCATCCTCATCCGCATCGTCCTCTGAACCGTCGTCGTCACTCTCCGCGCTGTCGTCGTCACCTCCGATCTCGCTGGCTTCATCCAGGTCATCGCCCACGGGCGCTGCATCCTCCTGGTCCAGGAATTCCTCGATCTCCGCCCGGCTCTCCGGATTGATCTTGATGAGGTACATGGCGTCCGGAGTACGCAGTTCGATGACGCGCAGGATATCCCCCTTGGCCGTGGGGATGGTCTTGATGTGGGTGCTGTCGATACCGTCGGGATACTGCTCTTGCAGGGTCTCCTTGAGGGTGTCGGTCAGGGTGTTGAAGGAGCGGATCAGGCGTTGCATGGGGTGGTTGCTCACATGTCGAGGACGTATGCAAATATCAGTGGCGCAACGATCGTGGCGTCACTTTCGATGATGAATTTCGGGGTATCGATGTCCAGCTTGCCCCAGGTGATCTTCTCGTTGGGCACGGCACCACTGTAGCTTCCATAGCTGGTGGTGCTGTCGCTGATCTGGCAGAAATAGCTCCAGAACGGTATGCTCTCACGCTGGAGGTCCTGGTGTAGCATGGGCACCACACAGATGGGGAAGTCCCCGGCGATACCTCCCCCGATCTGGAAGAAGCCGATGCCGTCGGTCCCGCAGTTGTTGGTGTACCAGTCTGCCAGGAACATCATGTATTCGATGCCGCTCTTCATCATCCCGGGCTTGCAGTCGCCCACGATGCAGTGCCCCGCGAAGATGTTGCCCAAGGTGCTGTCCTCCCATCCGGGACAGATGATGGGCAGGTTGCGCTCGGCGGCGGCCACCATCCAACTGTCCTTGGGGTCTATCTGGTAGTACTGCTCAAGCACGCCGGAGCGGATCATCTCATAGAAATACTCATGCGGGAAGCGTCGGTTCCCGCTCTTGTCATCGGCCGTCCACAGGTCCACCACGTGCTTCTCCAGGCGCCGGAAGGCCTCGTGCTCGGGGATGCAGGTGTCCGTCACCCGGTTCATGCCCCGGTCCAGCAGGTCGCGTTCCTGGGCAGGGGTCAGGTCCCGGTAATGCGGCACACGCTCGTAGTGGTCGTGGGCCACCAGGTTCATCACATCCTCTTCCAGGTTGGCCCCTGTGCAGCTGATGATGTCCACCTTGCCCTGACGGATCATCTCCGCGAAGATCTTTCCGAGCTCGGCGGTGCTCATGGCGCCGGCCAGGGTCACCATCATTTTCCGGCCTTGGGCCAGGTGGGCTTTGTATCCTTGGGCGGCATCCACGAGCGCTGCTGCATTGAAGTGCAGGTAGTGCTTTTCCATGAAGGCCGAGAGAGGGCGGTTGGTGCTCATCGCAGTGATCGGGGTCGAAATATAGAAGCGTGATGTGAATTGGAAAGCGGGCGACGTGAAGTTCCTTGGAACGGAACTAGGTGGGAAGGTAGCCCAACAACTGGAGCATCCGTTCCGCGGTCTGTTGCTCGGCGAAGACGCGGTCCACCAAGGTTCCATCGGGCAGGCGGTCCAACAGCACGTGCTTCGGCTTGGGGATCAGGCAATGCTGGATGCCGCCGAATCCGCCCAAGGTGTCCTGGTAAGCACCGGTGTTGAAATAGCCGATGTACTGCTTGCGGTCCTCGCGGTACTTGGGCAGGTAGATGGCGTTGATGTGCTGCTCGCTGTTGTAGTAGTCATCACTGTCGCAGGTCATCCCCCCCAGGAAAACGCGCTCATACTCATCATCCCAGTTGTTCACCGGTAGCATGATGAAGCGTTTGCTGATGGCCCAGGTGTCCGGCAGGGTGGTCATGAACGATCCATCGATCATGTTCCAGCGCTCCTTCTCGTTCTGCTTCTTCTGGTAGAGGATGCTGAAGAATGTGGCACCGCTGTCGCTAACGGTAAAACTGCCGAACTCACTGAAGATGTTCGGTTCCTGGACCTTGTTCTCCTCACAGATGTCCTTGATCCGCCCCACGATCTCGCCGATCATGTAGTCCAGGTCGAAGCTGAAGTTGAGGCTGTTCTTGATGGGCAGTCCACCACCGATATCCAGGGTGTCCAGGGTGCGGCACAGTTTCCACAGGTCGCAATAGACGTTCACGCACTTGGTGAGCTCGTTCCAGTAATAGGCCGTGTCCGTGATGCCGGTATTGATGAAGAAGTGCATCAGCTTCAAGCGGAACTTCTTCTGCTTGCTGATGTTCCGCATGTAGAAGGGGATGATGTCCTTGTACCCGATGCCCAGACGGCTGGTGTAGAACTCGAACTTGGGCGCCTCCTCCGCAGCGATGCGGATGCCGATGTCGCAGTTCCCTTCGATCACCTCGTCCAGCGCATAGATCTCCGACATGTTGTCGATGATGGGCACGATGTTGAAGCCCCGGTTGGCGAGCTTGCCGATCCCCTTGATGTAGCGTTCGTCCTTGAAGCCGTTGCAGAGGATCGTGGCATCCTTGGTGATGCGGCCGCGTTCGATGAGCAGCTCGATCATCTCCAGATCATAGGCGCTGCTGGTCTCCAGGTTCACGCCCTTGTCCAGCACCTTGTCGATGACGTAGCTGAAGTGATTGCTCTTGGTGCAGTAGAAGTACTCGTAGGAGCCGCCGTACTGGTGCTCCGTGATGGCCTTGTTGAAGCTGTTCCTGGCCAGGTCGATCTTCTCACCGATCTTGGGCAGGTAGGTGATGCGCAGGGGAGTACCGTGCTTTTCCAACAGCTCCGTGAGCGGGAGGTCGTTCCACAGAAGCTTGTCGGCCTCCAACTTGAACTCATCCCGTGGAAAATCGAAGGTCTGTTCGATCAGGTCGATGTAGCGGGTCTTCATTGATCGGAAAAGCCGGTGTCAAATGGTGAACAGGGGGCGGACGGTCGGAGGACGGCCGGGAACATGCAATTGCTCCGGACCGATCTCGGGAAACTTGCCGTTGGCAGGGCACGGTGGGCTTCAGTTGCCCGGTCACGCTTGGTGCGAACGGAGGGATGCGTCATCGGAATGCGCTGGACGGCACCCAAGCGGCGCATCCCTCGAATGACCGGCAGATGGCTGCCGCAGGGGTGGTATGGCGTCCGGATCGGTTCATGCTGTGCGGTGCAAAAGTAGAGGGCTGTGCGGTCCGCCGATCTGCCGGAGTGAAATTGTGGTGTTCCCGCACTTCCCAGGCCTCACAGCCAGCGTTTCTTCCGGAACCAGATCAGCATCAGGACGGCGATGAGGGTCATGGTTCCCATTACGCCGAAATAGCCGTAGCGCCATTCCAGTTCGGGCATGTGACGAAAGTTCATGCCGTACACGCCCACCACGAAGGTGAGCGGGATGAAGATGGTGCTGATCACCGTAAGCAGCTTCATCACCTGGCCCATGCGCATGTTCACACCCGCATGGTAGGTGTTCTCCAGGCTGCCCAGCATCTCCCGGAAGGTGGCGATGGTCTCGGCGATGTATACGGTGTGGTCCTGCAGGTCGTTGATGTAGCGCCGGGTGGGCTTCTCGATCAGTGGGCTTTGGATGGTGTTCAGTCGTCCAGCCAATTCGCGGGTGGGGGTGACGTAGCGGTTCACCAGGATGAGCATGCTGCGGAGCTCCTGAATGGTGATCAGGTCCTCATTCCCGGGGCGGACCAGCACCTTGCGCTCCAGTTCCTCGATGCGCTTACCCAGGTCCTCCACGATCAGGAAGTAATGGTCCACGATCACGTCCAGCAAGGCATAGAGCAGGTAATCCGCACCTGATCGGCGGACCCGCCCCAGGTCCTTTCGGATCCGTTCCCGGATGGGGTCCAGCACATCTCCGGGACGCTCCTGGAAGGAGATGACCAGGTTTTTGCGGAGCACGAAACAGACCTGTTCGGTATGGATGCTCCCGGTCTCTTCGTCGAGCTGGAGCATTTTGACCACCACGAACAGGGTATCCTGGTACTCTTCCACCTTGGGGCGATGGTCGGTGTTCAGGATGTCCTCCA
>JBGTAJ010000161.1:0-4479 GCA_041749915.1 Flavobacteriales bacterium | reverse complement strand
ACTGAGTGGCTTGCCCAGTAGCAGTTGTCTCATTGCCTCCTTCTCGAAGGCTTCGTAATCGAACTTTTCAGTCTTGGTTTCCATTGGTCAGGGTTTGAAGTTCGTAATCCGACCTGACACACTTTACTGAACAGTCTCTACGCAGGGGGCCGGTCGAGTTACGGCAAGCGCTGCTCAGACCCTCATCTCCGGCACATCCCCTTCCACCACCAGACGCCCTTCCGTCTTGGCCTTGATCTCCTCCACGCTCACTCCGGGTGCGCGCTCCAAGAGCTTGAAGCCATCGGGGGTGACATCGAACACGCCGAGATCGCTCACGATCTTCTTCACGCAGGCCACGCCGGTCAGGGGCAGGGTGCACTTCTTCAGCAGCTTGCTCTCACCGGCCTTGTTGGTATGCAGCATGCACACGATGATGTTGTCCGCACTGCTCACCAGGTCCATGGCGCCCCCCATGCCCTTCACCATTTTACCGGGGATCTTCCAGTTGGCGATGTCGCCGCTGTCGCTCACCTCCATGGCACCGAGCACGGTGAGCTGCACGTGCTGCCCGCGGATCATGGCGAAGCTGGTGGCACTGTCGAAGATCGCTGCACCGGCCTTGAGGGTCACGGTCTGTTTGCCGGCGTTGATCAGGTCGGCATCCTCCTCCCCTTCCCACGGGAACGGGCCCATGCCCAGGATCCCGTTCTCGCTCTGCAGTTCCACATTGATCCCCTCGGGAATGTAGTTGGCCACCAGCGTGGGGATCCCGATCCCGAGGTTCACGTAATAGCCGTCCTTCAGCTCACGCGCGATGCGCTGAGCCATTTGTTCTTTGGTGAGTGCCATGCTGCGGGGCGTTCAGTGTGGGCGAAGTTCGTCATTGCGATCCATCCGGTGCAGCGCCACGCGGACATGCGGCAACGCATAGATCGCACGCTCAGGGTTGTAGAGATAGGCGACCATGGTCATGGCCTCCGGTTGAGCCGGCACACGGCGCATGAAGTGCAGGGTGTCGCCCGTCCAATGCAGGCTGCGGCCACGGAGCTCCACGCGATCATAGTGCAGGACCTCCCCGTTCCCGGCGCGCAGTTCGATGACAAGGTCGAGGTTCCGCGAACGGGCGGCGCTTCGGACCGGGGAGGAAAACTCCAACACCGTGGCACCCGCGCCGGATAATCCCGCGCCGGAATGCCAGACCTCCACGAACTCATCGTTCGTCGCCTCCCGTTGCATCGCTGTATCGCCGAGCAGCGTCAGCCTCAATGGCCGAAGACGTTCCTTCAACACCTGCCGTCCGGACCGCGAGGTGGCGATGGTCCGATACCCTTCCGGCGTGGTGAAGTAGGTGGTATCGATCAGCAGGAGGTCCAGGTCAGCGGCAGGATGTCCGTTGGGGTCCATCGGTGGCACCGCAGATCCCGCCAAGAGTGCTTCGAGGTCCCACACGGGTGTCATCTGGCGATAGCCGCCCACCAACAGCGGACGATCACTGGCCGCAGCACGCTGCTCGACCATGGCGTAGAGTTCCGGGCTGATCGACTCCTCGGGCCAATTGAGCGTGTTCACGGTGCGGGCCTTGAACAGCCCGAACAAGGGGAAGACCAGCAGGACGAGCGCCAGGGGTGACCATCTTGGCCTGTGACGCAGGAGCTGATCGATGGACAGTGCCAGCAGCAGCAGGAACAAGGGAACCAGGTGCAGTGCCGTCCGGTCATTGGGATAGGGCGTTGCGAAGAGGGAGAACAGCAGCCAGCGACCCACAAGCTCAGCGAGCAGCATCAGGCCGATGATGACCAGGGCACTCTGCAACGCATCGGTTCCTAGCGTCCGGACGCGCAGCGCGATCAGCACGTAACAGGCCCCGAGGATCACTGCAACGAGGAGACACCATACCAGGTCACCACTGCCCATCATCGGCGTAAGCAACGAGGGCAGCGTTCCCGAGAAAAGACCCTTGTCCGTTCCGTAGTAGAGCAGCCCGCGCTCGCTCATGGCACGGCCGTACTGGACGGTGAAAAGCCAGGGCAGGACACCGAGCAGGACCCATGGCACCAGGACAGGCAATCGGATCGGATGGCGCAGGATGGGCAGCAGCAGGACCACCAGCACCATGCCCCAGATCAGCGTGAGCGAAAGTGTGCACCAGGTGGCCAGCAGGAACGCGAGCAATGTCAGCGACAGGTGTTGTCGCAGTGCTCCCTTCTGGCTCTCCACGAAGTGGAAGACCCCCATCGCCAGGAATGCGAGCGAGCCGCCATAACCGCGGAAGAGCGAGAAGAACTCCAACAGGAAGGGGGTGCCGATCCACGCGATGAGGAAGGCCAGACCCAGCATCGGGGAGCCGATCCAGGCGCGCATACGCCAGCCGTACCAAGCGAAAAGCGGAAAGGCCAGCACACTGAACAGGCGGAGGCCGATCTTGGAAAGCCCCGCGAGCGAAGTGGTGAGCCAGGCGAAGGCCGTGGCCAGCACGTGGTTGCCGGCATCCCAGTGGCTGAGGTAGGGCAGGAAACGACCGCTTTGCACGTAGACAAAGAAGGTGCGGGCCTCATCATGCACAAGGGGCAGGAGCCACGCGCGCCAGGCCACCAGCAGCCACACCAGCAGGGCCAGCACGGCGAACGCGGTCCGTTCCTGCCGGGCGCTGAACATGCCGGTCCTCAGCGCTTGCGGACGGTCCGTTGCTCGATCCGCTTCTCGTAGTGCGTGCCTTGGAAGATCCGTTGCACGAAGATGCCCGGCGTATGGATCTCATCCGGCTCCAGTTCACCCGGTTCCACCAGGTGCTCCACCTCGGCCACGGTGATCCTTCCCGCCATGGCCATCATGGGGTTGAAGTTCCGCGCTGTGCGCTTGTACACCAGGTTGCCCAGGCGATCGCCCTTCCAGGCCTTCACCAGGGCGAAGTCGGCCTTCAGCCAGCGCTCCATCACGTACATCTTGCCATCGAACTCGCGCGTCTCCTTGCCATCGGCCACTTCGGTGCCGTAGCCAGCGGGAGTGAAGAAGGCGGGGATACCTGCACCGCCCGCGCGGCAGCGTTCGGCCAGCGTGCCCTGGGGGATCAGCTCCACCTCCAGCTCGCCGCTCAGCATCTGGCGCTCGAACTCGGCGTTCTCCCCCACGTAGCTGCTGATCATCTTGCGGATCTGCTTCGTCTGCAGCAGCAGCCCCAGCCCGAAGTCGTCCACACCGGCGTTGTTGCTGATGCAGGTGAGCCCTTTCACACCGCTGCGCACCAGGGCGGCAATGCTGTTCTCCGGTATCCCGCACAGACCGAAACCACCGACCATCAGGGTCATGTCGTTCGCGATCCCCTCCAGCGCCGCTTCGGCGTTCGCCACCACCTTGTTCATCGTCGTTCCTTGGATTGGCAGCGAAGATAGGAGGCCTCACGCGGCCAGCGTGCAGTACGGATCAGTCCCACTTGGGCTCCGTGGTGGCGCCACCGTTCTTGGACCGTTCACGGCAGTTGAGCGTGGCGGGGTCGAAGCCTTCGGGCACCTCGAAATCGCCCGTGCTGATCTCGATGGAGGGATCGGCGTACACCCCGTTCATGTAGTAGCCATAGATCGGCAGGGCCATGTTCGCCCCCTGCCCCTTGTCGGTGCTGCTGAAACGCACACTGCGGTCATCGGCTCCGGTCCACACACCGGTCACCAGGTCGGGCGTGATGCCGATGAACCAACCATCGCTGTTGTTCTGCGTGGTGCCCGTCTTGCCAGCCGTGGGGAACTTGATGTTGGCGTATTTCTGCCGGTTGCCCCAGCTGGTGCGCAGACGCAAGCCCGTGCCCACCACTTTGCCCGTGCTGGGGTTGTAGGCGCCGTCCGTCACGCCCTTCAAGATCTTCAGCATCTTGTACGCGGTGATCTCATCCAGCGCCTCGTAGGTGCTGGGCGTCACGTCATAGATGGTGTTGCCGTTCTTGTCCTCGATGCGGGTGAAGAGGATGGGCTCGATGTACACGCCCTGGTTGGCAAAGGAGGCGAAGGCACCGGTCATCTCCATCAGCGTCAGGTCGGCGACACCAAGGCAGAGCGAGGGCACGGCCTCCAGCGGGCTCTTCACCCCCATGTGGCGGGCCAGTACGGTCACCGCCTGTGGACCGTACTGCTTCATCAGCCAAGCAGTCACGGTGTTCATCGAATTGGCCAGTGCATACTCCAGCGTCACCATCCCGCCATAGACGGCATCACTGTTCTCCGGGCACCAATCGGGCTGGCCGGGTGGCATGTCAAAACACACCCGCTGGTTGGGCACCTCGCGGCACAGGTCCATGCCCTCGCGCAACGCGGTGGCGTACACGAAGGGCTTGAAGGTGGACCCCACCTGGCGGCGCGCCTGCTCCACGTGGTCGTACTGGAAATGCTTGAAGTCGATGCCCCCCACCCAGGCCTTCACGAAACCGGTGTGGGGGTCCATGCTCAGCAGGCCGCTCTGCAGGAAGCCCTTGTAGTAGCGGATGGAGTCCATCGGGCTCATCACCGTGTC
>JBGTAJ010000160.1:0-44079 GCA_041749915.1 Flavobacteriales bacterium | reverse complement strand
CTGACCGGCGCACTGGCCTCGATGCAGACGGGAACATTGCTGCCGTTCACCTCGTGGCGTTGACCGGCGTTCAGGATAACGGTCGTGGTGCCGTCAATGGTCACGGTGGTGTTGTCCACATCAGCCATGATGCGGTAGGTGGCGGTGGTTACGCCGTTGATGGGCACGGTGAAGTAGCGCGTGCCCCAGGCGGACCGTGGCAGCAGTTGGTCGAAGATGGCATCACACGCCGAGCAGCTCCCCGGGGCGGAGGCGCACATCGATCCACCGATGACGACGAAGGGCCTGCAGGCGCCACTGGCCTCGGTCGCCTCCACGATCGATCCCGTAAGGTCGGCCACGTCCAAGGCGGCCTGCACCTGATAGCTCTCCCCGGCGTTCAGGTCCACGGTGAACGGTACGTTCGCAGGCCTTCCATCGGCCGTCAAGGCTGTGGGAGTGATCCTTACCTGGGTGCCGTCAGCCGTGGCCACGACCAGGAATTCACTGCGGTGCAGGTTGTTGAAGTTGGGGAGGCCCTGGTAGGCGTCCACGCGGTATGATGTGCCTAGCGAGGTCTCCGGGAGCAACTGGCTCAGGTCGTGCGTATAGTTCTGGAAGCTGCTCGAGTACAGGTCGATGCTGTCCTGACTGGTGACCAGTATGCCCTTGGCCTCCACCGTTCCGGAACCGGCGCTTTCAGCGAAGAGGGGGACGTTGATCACGGAAACGGAGTTCGCTCCCACGGTGAAGCTCGTATTCCAGCCATTGCCGGGGATGCTGATCGTGCCCTGCGTGGCCACGGTGCTCATGATGTGGAGCTTCAGGCTCTGCGCCCCGAATCCGTTCTGCATGAATCCGGTCCAGAACCGGGTTCCCCGGGTGGGCAGCACACCTTCCTGGGCGTGAAGGGTCGTTCCGTACAAGGCAGATACCAGCAGGAGTGCCAGGACGGACAGGAATTGAGGGGCCGGTTTGATCGAGCGTGCTTCCATGGGCCATCACCTCCGGAGCAGGGGAGGTGGCGGCCGTTCTACGGCACGAATGAAGCCAGGGTTCCGGTCGATGGACCGACGACCCGCTACGACGAAGGCAGGGGCTACTGAAGCACCCAATCCACGCGGAGGTCCCAGCCAGCCCGCACGTTCACCGGGTCAGGATGTCGGAAGACCATTTCCGGCAGGCGCCGCGCGGCCAAGGAGCCTTCATCCCAACGCCCGTTCAGGTTCGCATCAACGATGCACCGCACTTCATACGTGCCGGGTGGAACGCGTTCCCACGTCAGGGTCGCTCCGCCGCTGCTCACCGCATCGCTCCGCACAGCGCGACCTTGTCCATCGATCAATGCCAGGATGTAGGTGCCGGAGGCTTCCGTTGGGGTGACCATGGCGATCCGGAGCGTTCCGGTCGCCTTATCGGCTGCGCGGCCCACGGAACTGGCCAAGGTGTCATTGCTGCCACCATAGATGTCGCGCACCGCTTTGGCAAGCAGCGTCAGGCGTGCGTTGTCACCGGCCCGCAGGGCACTGCGCAGCGTGAGCGTGCGCTGGTCAACACTATCCCGTTCCACGGTGAAGGCGAGGGGAACACTGTCCACGCTCAACGTCATACGCGCGGTGTCGTATGAGACGATCGGGCGGGAGCTGATCATCTTCACCAGTGCATCCCTGCCCTCATCGACGGTCCGCACGCGCACAGAGGTGTTGAACGGCATCCTGCCCAGCGGTCGATAGCGCAGGGTATCCACCACCACCCCGTCCAGGGCGATCTCATAGTTCCCCTCCTTCAGCGCCGTGGTGTCCGAAGGCCAGAGCATCACCGTATCCCTGCGGCTGCTCCATTCCGGTGTCCAGTTCAGGGAACCGCCTGTACGCGCGATATCCCGCACCTTGGCCTGCTGTGCCGGCAGGGCCAGGGTCACCTGAAATGCCCCATCGGGCACCACCCGGTATTCCCGGACCCGCTGTGTGGCACTGGGCTCCAGAAAGAGGCGCAATAGGTGCTCGGTGATGGTGCTGTCCAGAGGGCCGGGGACCACGGCACTATCGAGCAGCGCGATCTCTTCGTTCGGCAGGTCATAACGGTAGTTCGTGTTCTTGTCACGCAGTGCATGCAGGTCGTAGCTACCAGCGCGCAGATGTCGGAGCACGAACTGCCCCAACTGGTCCGAACGGGTGGCGTACAAGGGTCTGCCGCTTCGGAACGAGGAGGTATCGCCTTGCGTGTAGGCGACCACGAGCACGTCCTTCTCCGGGTTGCCATTGAAGGCATTGAGCACGGCCCCCACGAGGGTCAGGCTGTCCAGCGCATCGCCGGTGGAGAACACGAGGTCAAGGCCCGATGCCTGGTTCCCTTCCGTAAGGTCCTTCACGGCCTCTCCGATGCTGAAGGTGTAGGTCCGGTCCTCCTCCAAGGGAGCGTTCAACTGGATCTCCACTGAACGGGCACCGGAAAGGCGCACGGTCGGAGCGGTGGTCAATGGTGGGGAGACCAGCAGGCGGTCCCGGACCCGGTCCAGTTGGATCCGTTCGTCGAACTCCAGTAGAATGCGGTCGCCATTGAAACCGGTGCTGGCCTGCTCGGGGATCGAGCGCAGCAGGCGGGGGGCGGTGCTGTCCTTTTCTCCTCCGCTCAGATCGCCCACTTGGGCGCAGGCGGTGAGCAGGAGGGAGGGGATCAGCAAGCGGGCTGTGGCGCGCATGGGGTCACAGCAGGGTTTCCAGTCGTCGGCACAGGGCTGCCAGCTGCTCGGCATCCGCGTGGTCGAAGTCGTTCAACTGAGCACTGTCAATGTCGAGCACGGCTTCCACCTTACCCGCTTTTCCGAACAGGGGGATCACGACCTCCGAGCGGGACAGGGCACTGCAGGCGATATGTCCGGGGAACAGGTCCACATCCGGCACCAATTGGGTCCGCCCCTCGGACCAGGCCGTTCCGCATACACCCTTGCCGAACGCGATACGGCTGCAGGCCACCGGCCCTTGGAAAGGGCCGAGGACCAGTTCCTCTCCGATCACCCGGTAGAAGCCCACCCAGTGCCATCCGAAGGCCGTGTGCAAGGCAGCGGAAAGGTTGGCCATGGCGGCGATCGGGTCGGTCTCTCCCGCCATCAGCGCCTCCACCTGGGGGAGCAGTGCGGCGTAGCGCGATCGACGGTCGAGCGCCTCGGGGATGTTGATGGTTGCGGACATGGGGGAGCGCGCAAAAGTACCCCCTCAGGCACACGCCGCAGTGAACAGGCTTATCCGGATCCCCGGAACCCCGCTCAAGGCTTTCACGCAACCCTCGATGGTGGCACCGGTCGTCACCACATCATCCACGAGCAGCACATGGCGGTCGCGCAGAGCCTCCGGATCGGGCAGGTGAAAGGCTTCCTTTACGTTCATCCATCGGTCCATGCGGCCGCGCCTGGTCTGTGATGGGGTCTTCACCACGCGCATCAGGTCGCGCCCGGCCACTTCCAAGGGCCAAACCTCGCACATGCCATCCACCAATACCTGGCTTTGGTTGTATCCCCGTTTGCGCTCCTTTTTGGGGTGCAGGGGCACGGGCATGAAAGTGTCCACATCCTGGAAGCGGGTCGACCCGCGCAGTTCCTGCGCCATGAGCTTCCCCAGGAAGAGCCCCACCTTCCGGTCCTGCGCATACTTCAGTTGGTGAAGCATGTGCTGGACCTTGCCGGAGCGCGAGAACTGCAGGAACGCACTGGCGGCCACCAGCGGCACCTTGCCCCAGAAGAGCTGTTCCACCTTGTTGTTCGGGTCGTCGTGGAAGCGCGTTCGGGGCAGGTCGGAAAGGCAGTTCAGGCACACCACCTCCTCGAAGCGCATCAGGGCGTCGTCGCAACCAGGGCAGAGCCGGGGGATGAACAGGCCGATCAGGTCATCGACCCAGGTGGCTATGGTGGCCTTTTTCGGGTTCAATACTTTGTTGATAAGCGCCCCGTTCCTTGGGATGGGGCCGGAATGGTGCTCGTAATTTAGCGGACCGAACCGACATCCCGATCCATGGACCAGACCAGCAGCACCAGCCCACAGGGTGAAAAGAAGAACCGCTCGAACACCGGCCTGCTCCTCTTGGTGGTTTTGCTGTTGATCAGCAACGTCGTCATGTTGTGGATGTTGATGCAGCGCGGCAAGGAGGTGGAGCAGACCCAGGAGCAGGTCCAGGCCATCTCCAGCGAGAAGGATAATGTGACGCACCTGCTGGAGAACATGCTCGCCAGTTACGATACGCTGAAGACCGAGAACGACCAGCTCACCACCGAGATGGAGGCCCAAAAGGCCCAGATCGGAGAGCTGTTGGACCGTGTGAAGCGGGGGAACTACGACCTCTCCAAGGCCAAGAAGGAAGCGGAGACCCTGCGCAAGATCATGAAGGGTTATGTGGCCACCATCGACTCCCTGAACCAGGCCAACCAGCTGCTCACCGCAGAGAACCTGACCATCAAGCAGGAGCTGGGCGAGGAGAAGGCCCAGAAGGATGCCCTCACCACCCAGAAGCAGGAACTGGAGGGCAAGATCTCCAAGGGCAGTGTGCTGCACACCACCACCATCAATGCCGGTGCGCTGTTCATGCGCAACAATGGCAAGCAGGTGGAGACCGACCGCGCGAACAAGGCCGAAATGGTGAAGTGCTGCTTCACCCTGGGCGAGAACCGGGTGACCAATGCGGGCGACAAGACCTTGTACATGCGGGTGATCAGTCCCGATGGCACCGTGCTGCCCGCTACCGACAGCGACAATCGCTTCAAGTTCAACGGGGTGGAAGGGGAGTTCAGCGCCCGTCGTGAGGTGAACTACCAGAACCAGCCCGTGGATGTATGCATCTTCTGGACCGGTACCAGCGAACTACGCACCGGCCAGTACATCGTGGAGGTCTATGAGGCGGGAGCCCTGGTCTCCAAGGCGAACTTCAACCTGAAGTAGGGTCGGGTCTCAGAAGAAGGCCCTGACCTGTGCCCCTCCCACGTGGATGATGGGCACATCGTCCGATCGTCGACCATTGTAGGTGATGTCCACCTGAAGGTTGTTGCTCAGGTTGCGCTGCACGCTCAGGCTCCAGGTCATGTTGGTACCGGGCTTCAGGCCTCCCAGCAGTTCGTTGCCCAAGGGCGAGTTGGCCTCCCCTTCGAAGGTGATGTCGACATAGTTCACCGTTCCCAGTATGCTGCCTTTTCCGGCGGTATTGTAGCGCAGTTCCACCCCCAGGTCCTGTAGCGTGGCCTGCTCGTTGCCGAACTCAGGCCGGTTCTGTTTTTCCGTGTACTTGAAGGTCATGATGGCTCTTAGCGAGGTGTTCGGCTGCCAGGTGAGCTTGGGCTTCAGGCCCTCCTGGTCGATGGCATAGGTGCGACCCGCCAACAGGTCTGAGCTGTTGCTGATGCGTCCACGTTCGCCCTCCATTTCGAGGGTCCACTGGCGGGTGGTGTTCCAGCGGACGTGCACCGTGTTCAGGTTGCGCGATCGGGATTCGTAGCCATTGAGCAGCAGCGATCGGCTCTGGTCACGTTGCCAGGCGTGGTCGATGCTCCACTTGCGGCTGGTCCGGTCGTAATAGAAGTTGTTCCGTGCGGATGAACTGTATGCCGTGAGCGCCGTGTCGAGAATGTCAGCGATGAAGGGGTTAAGCGCTGTTCCTACTTCTGACGTGCCGGTGCGGCGGTCCACACGGAAGGACGCCAGGTCGGAGAACTTCCCGATGAAGCGCCGCAGTCCCTCCGCATCGGCCCAGATCACGCCCGGCCTCAGGTCCAGCGCACTGCTGAACTGGTTGCTGAACGAGCGCACGTAACTGTTGCTGGGAACGAAGACGCGCAGGTAGTTGGCCTCATAGCTGAAGTTGGCCAGTTCGAACTCGTTCAGGTCCTTGATGCCGTTTCCGTTGTAGTCGTTCCAGATGTAGAGCCCCTGGCCGCTGGGCACTTCCACATAGATGTATTCCCGGCGTTGTTCCAGCCCTGAACCGAACTCATAGAAGAGGTCGAAGACCGCCACACCTTTCCACAGGGTGGCATCGTAGTCCAGCTGCACCAGGTAGGTGTTCTCGGGCTCTTGTGCGGTCAGTAGCGAGTCCAGGATCTCCAGACGCCGGTAGGTGAAGCGCGTGGCCACGCGGTTCCGGGGGTCTTTGCCCAGGCCCAGGTCAAGAGCGTATGCGGTGGCCTCGGTACTGGGCGCCAGTGCTCCGTTGCTCAGCGCCTGCTCATAGCGCTGTCCACCGCTCAAGCGCCATCGGTTCCGGGCACTGTCGGGGCTCTGCGCGAAGGCCTCCCAATCATGGAAACGATAGCTCCCTGGGAGGAGCACCGTGCTGGTATCCGGCTTGAAGCGGTTGTACTCATACTCGTCCAGGAACCCCAGGGTGACCTTCTTGAACCGCTGCCTGATCTGCGCCTTGTGACGGATGAAATCACTTGCACGATCGCCCGAGGTGAGCAGTCGACTGGCCTGACCGGTGAGGTCGGTGTGCTTCCAATGGAGGTCGCTCTGGGCCTGCTGCATCCAGCCCTCAAAGCCTTTGCCGATGTGCAGGGTGCCAATGCCGATCCGCGCGCTGCCGAGCTTTTTCCCGCGGATGCCTGCATAGGTGCTGGCCAGCAGTTGGTCCCCGGGCAACGTCGCACCCAGGATGTTCCAGTTCCGCTCGAACTCCACGGGCCGGTATCGCTCCACGAATTGGAAATTCCGGGTGATGGCCTCCACGTCACCGTTGATGGTCCACTGCAGGGTGCTATCGCGACCTCCGGCAGGAATGGCATGCTCGAAGCCGGCCATGAAGCCAAGACCCTGGTCGTCAGCGTCGTCCACGGCGCTGAAGGTGTTCCGGTCGTTGTTGCTGAAGGCCAGCTCGGTCCGCGCCTTGGTGCGGTCGCTGAAGCGGTGGTCCGCTCCGAGCGTGATCAACTGCTGCGAACGGGGGGCGATCAATACCCGAAGCGGAACATGGTCGCCGCGTCGCACGATGATGCCGTTGATCGTATCGGGCGCCACCCAGCGGAAGACCCTTCCGTTCGGGGTGAATTCCTGCTGTACATAATCGCCGTTCCCTGTTCCCACAGCGGTGAACGTGATCCGCAGGTAGGCGCTGTCCGGCGAAGTGGAATAGACGTAGACGGGGGAATAGCCCAGCGAATCCCGTTGTCCGTACAGCACCTGGTCCGTGAGGTATCCGGTGCTGTCGACCCCGTTCACGGTGGCCGCGAGCGGATCATCGCCGGCCAGACGCAACACCTCGCGCTCCTCCTCGCTCAACTGCTGCTGCAGAGGCTGGTTGCGATGGTCCTGCTCGCTGAAGAGGTTGAAGCGGATGGTGCTCTTCCCGATCTCCGTATCGCTGTTGACGCGGACCATGGACCGGGCGTAGTTCTTGTCGGAATACTGGAACTCCACATTGATCCGACGGTCCTTGGTGATCAGGCGTTTCGCAGTGAAGGTGAGCTCTGCGGTGTTGTAGTCGATGACATAGTCGTTATCCTGTCCGCGGAGCAGCAGTTGGCCATCGACGAACACACGCTCGGTGCCGGAAAGGACGATCACGAAGAGCTCGCCTTCGTTGCCGCGCAGCCGGTAGGGCCCCTGCACGCCTTCGACGCCCTGGATCACGTTGCGGGCAAATTTGCCCTTGCTGATGGCGATGCTGGTGCCGGCCTTGCCCGTGGCCCGCCCCATCCTTGTCCGGGTGTCGAAGCTCAGGCCTTTGCTTTTCTTGAGGTAGGTGAGGAAGTGACTGTTCGGCCGTTGGAGCACGAAGTCGCCCGCGATCAGTTCCCAGGCATTTCCGGGTGCACCTTCCTGCTCCTCGAAGAGCTTGATGAAGACCTGGTCGAAGTCCTGCAGTTCCGCCGTATTCCCTCCGGCCTGGATCGGAATGTTGTTGTCCGTGACCGAGGCCACCACTCCGATCCGGTCGCTCAGCCGACCGCTCAGTTCAAGGTTCAATGTGGAGTTCACTGACAGGTCCTGGTTGTTACCGAAGAGCACACCACGCGAGATGCTGCCGGATCGTTGCAGGCCGCGCATCCCGATCAGGTCGTCCGTGGCCTTGGGAGGTTCGTACTTGAAGGGGTCGATTCGGTCGGTACTTTGGGTGAGCAGTCGGTTCGGGTCCTTGTGGTTGCGCCCCCCCCCCAATAGCAGCGGCATCACCCGGTACCGGATCATCACCGAATCCGGGGCGCCGGGCCATACCACCATGGAATGGTAGGTGTCGGTCCAATAGTTGTCGGGGTCCACCACCGAATCGCCGTGCATCAGCTGAACGCTGCCAGGGACGAGGCTCAGCGTATCGATCCGCAGGGTGTCCCCTTGCGGTCGCACCCATCGCTCGCGCAGGTTGGATGGCTGTTGTGCCCACAGCGCAGAACCCAGCATCACCGCACAGGCCAAGGTCCAAACCCGCACCCGTGCCAGGCAGGAGCAGGGAACCATCACACGTGGAGGACCAAAGCACACATGGGACATACGGAGCGGGGGCGCGAAAATTATCCGAAGTGCACCCACCGGTCGGGCTTCTTCACCAAAGGGTTGTTGATGGACCACAAGATACCGGTGGGAGCCACATCCGGGCTCCGGATACATTTACCCCTCAGCCATGGGCATGCACACAAAGGGGGTACTGGGAATAGTGTTGATGGGTCTCCTTCCCGTGGCCTGCACGGAGGGCCCTGTCGAGGTCCGGTCGCGCGAAGGTGCTGGCGGAAAGGCCTATGGAGGTGTGTTCAACATCAACGAGGCTGCCGAGGTGAGAGGGTTGTTCCCGCTGAGCCTGACCCAGTTGCCGGCACATCGCATCGGTGCACAGATCTTCGAAGGGCTCGTTCGCCTCGACCCCACGGACCTCTCCATCAAGCCAGCGTTGGCCACCGAATGGGAGGTGGATGTCACTGGTACCCGATACACCTTCACGCTGCGGAAGGGGGTGCGTTTCCATGACGACCCGTGTTTCGCCAACGGCGAAGGACGGGAGGTAACGCCGGAGGACGTCGTTCAGTGCTTCACGGCCCTGAGCACGCCCGGTGATCTGAACCTGTTGGATTGGCTCTTTCAGGACCTCGTGGTGGGTGTCAGTACAAGGGTCAATGCCATGGCACGCGGTGAGCAGGCACCACCGGTGAAGGGCCTGGAAGTGACCGATGACGGACGGGTCCGGATCACATTGAACTCACCGACCCCCGGTTTCCTCCAAGTGCTTGCCCACCAAGGTTGTTGGATCTATCCGGCGGAGATGGTGGCGCACTATGGCAGGGAGGTCCAATGGCACCCCGTTGGCACAGGCGCATTCCGCGTGAGGTCATTCAAGCGCGGTACATCGCTGATCCTGGAGCGAAATGAACGTTACTGGGGCAGTGATGAGCTGGGCAATGCGCTGCCCTTCCTCGACGCGGTGAAGTACACCTTCGAGAAGGACAAGAACGTGGAGCTCGATGGGTTCGAGAAGGGGCACCTGACCATGGTCAGCGAGTTGCCGGTTGAACGCACGCAGGTCCTGGACACCTATGCGGACGGCCGCTACCTGGTGCAGTCCACGCCGGGCATGTCCGTTCAGTTCTATGGCTTCAACAGACGGATGGCGCCGTTCCAGGAGCTCAGGGTCCGCAAGGCGTTCTCCATGGCGATCGATCGACAGACCTTGGTGGACAGCGTGCTCAATGGTCTGGCGGTCGCAGCGGAGCGCGGGGTGGTCCCTCCGGGATTCGCGGGTTATCCCTACGATTCCGTTCCCAGGACCGCCTACGACCCTGAAGGTGCGCGGTCGCTACTGGCGGCTGCAGGATACCCCGATGGCAGGGGCCTTCCTTCCGTCCTCCTCCAAGTGAACAGCGATGGTTTTGGTTACGTGCGGGTGGCGGGTGTGGTGCAGACCATGTTGGAGAAAGTGCTGGGTGTCAGTGCCGTCATCACCGTGCTTCCTGCCGACCAGCATTTCGAACGGGTGGAGCGCTCACAGTCCCAGTTCTGGCGGGAAGGATGGGTCGCCGATCATCCGGACCCTGAGAACTTCCTCGCCATGTTCTATGGACGCAATGCACCGGCGGACAGTACGGCACCTTCCTACCTCAACAGCACCCGGTACGCCGATGAGCGCTTCGATGCCTACTTCGCCAAGGCCCAGATGACGGCTGACCGCACCGAACGCATGCGCCTCTTGGCCAAGGCCGAGCGCACGCTCATGGAGGACATGGTGGTCATCCCGTTGTACCACGAGCGCACAGTGCGGGTGCTACAGCCTTGGGTGCGCGACCTGCCGATCAATGGCATGGACTTCATCGATCTGCGCGGCGCATGGTTCGACCACACCATCATGCGCTCTCAGAAGACCCGGCCGTAAAGAGCTCGTACACCCGTTGTTTGGCCAAGGGGATGAATGTTTCCATGCAAGGCAGGGGGATCGGACATTCCAGCGCGAACGTCGCTGCCAGCGGGAGATGATGGTGACCTTGAAGCAGTTCGCTGCGGATCTGCTCATAGGAATAGCTGAGTCCTATTGGAAAGGTGCTGACATAATTCGTTCGCACAGCCTGTTGGCCATCCCAGGTGGGGGTGCCCTGCACCCATGGGATCGTGTAGGCGTAAACGCGAACCTCTTCCATGGTGCGCATCATCAGCCATCCGGTGCGGAGGTCGAGCGGCTGCACGCCGATCGGAGCGAATTGGATCTGTTGGGCGAGCTCCTGGTACAACTGCACACCCTGTCCCATTGCGCGTTCCATCTTGGGGATCGCCAGGTCCAGCACCTCATCGATCACCCTTAGCGGGACCTCGTCCTCCAGTCGTTCATGCACCGGAGCGCCGGTCTCCGGGTCGAACCCGACCAGCGCCCCGTTCAGTGCCCATTGCATCGCATCCTTGCTGCGCCGCAATGCCACAAGCTCGGCATGTCTCTCGCGCAGGTCCTGCAGATATGGATACAACTTGTACTGACCAAAGTGTTCCTGCACGCGTTTCAGGTAACCCAGCAGGAGGTATCGTTTGAGTTCAAGGTCGAACGCAGGCATGGTGGCCCAATCCTTGGAAAGCCCTGTCGGTGCCATGGTCATCAGTGTCTTCAATAAGCTGAACGCTCTGTTCAAAAATAATGTTGCGTTACAGCTTCCGGCCCGGTGACCAACGCCACCTTTGATTATCCCACTTCAACCACGTTCCCCAATGGCCTCAGCATCTCGCACACTGCCCGCATTCCTTCTCCTGTCCATCACCCTGTTGGCCTGTGTGCCGGCCCGTAAGTTCCAAGAGTCCGAGGAAAGGGTCCGCGCCATGCAGGCCGAGGTGGACGCCTCCAATGCCAAGGCACGCGATGCCCAGGCTGCAATGGAGGAGATGAAAGCCCGTGATGAGGCGAACACGAAGCGGGTGGGAGAGCTGATGCGAGACACCACGGTACTCGGTGGTTCGCTACGCCAGATGACCGTCCAGTACGACAAGATCAACCTGCTGAACAATGAGCTGCTGGACAAATACAGCAAGCTGATGGCGGGCGATCGCAGCGAGAACAGGAAGTTGCTCACCGATCTGGAGGCAGTGCGCCTTGACCTGATGAACAAGGAGGATTCCCTGAGCGCATTGGCCATTGAGATCGATGCCAAGCAGGCCGCACTGGCCGACCGGGAAGCACTTTTGGCCGAACTGCAGGCTGAACTGGCCTCCAAAGATGCGGCCATGAAAGCGCTCAAGGAACGGGTCAGCCAAGCACTCACGGGCTTCGAGGGCAAGGGCCTGACCGTAGAGCAACGCAATGGACGGATCTATGTGAGCATGGACAACAAGCTGCTCTTCCCCAGCGGGAGCTATGCAGTGGATGCCAAGGGTCGTGAGCTCATCGGCAAATTGGCCAAGGCGATCGAGAACGAGAAGGACCTGAACGTCCTGGTGGAAGGCCATACCGATACGGACAAGGTGATGTCCTCGGGAGCTGTGAAGGACAACTGGGACCTCAGTGTCATGAGGGCCACCAGTGTGGTGCGTATCATGCAGGAGACCAGCTCGATGGACCCGCTGCGGATGACCGCGGCCGGACGCAGCGAGTACATGCCGGTGGATGCTGCGGACAAGTCGAAGAACCGCCGCATCGAGATCATCCTTGCACCGGACCTCAAGGAGCTGTACAACATGGTGAAGGACTGACCCAGGAAATTGGTCGAGCCTTGCCGAGCGTCACGACAGCGAAGGCTGTGGTGCCGTGCTGGTGAGCCAGGCCCGGGCGTCAGCGATGTCCAGGAACACCGCCGTGGGATGTGGTCGTGGGTGGTAGCGGAAGAAGATGGTGGCCAGTCGCTCATTGAACAGGCTCTGCGCGGCGAAGGCCAGTCGGCGGGAGTGGCCACAGGTATGGCTCAGAGCATCGTTGTCCATGGACATCACGTTCAACTCCAGGTCCACCTCGGGCGGCATGATGGCCAGAATGTCCACTGCATCCAGGCACATGCGTTGTTTGGCCTTGATCACGTCGTCGATCACCGATGATGTGAGCTTCATGTCGGGCTTGAAGCGCAGTTCGATCAAGGTGTCCGATACGCGTTCCAGCGTGGCCGAACCGGTGTCGATCAGTTGCACAGGGTGTTCCATGGCACCAAGATAATTGGTATGCGCGCATACTAGTTCTTTGTGCGTGGGTGACATCCCGCTCATTATCAAGAATTAACGACCCGTCGGTCACATGGCCCATCCTGGTCGCGGAGTACTTTCGACTTCCATATGGCATACATCTATCTCGTCCTGTCGATTCTGTTCCTATGGCGTCTCCATCGCGTATGGTCACGCAGGAGGGATGCACCGCCACCGCCCATGCCAGAGCAGTGGAAGGCCGTTCTGGAGGAACACGTGAGCTTCTATGCCCGTCTGTCGGCCACGGATCAGGCGAAGTTCTGCGAGCGGGTGATGCGTTTCCTTTCCTCCGTGCAGGTCACTGGCGTGAGCACCTCGGTCAGCGATGAGGATCGTCTGCTGGTCGCCTCCAGCGCGGTCATCCCCATCTTCGGGTTCCCACATTGGCACTACCGCGGATTGCGGGAAGTACTGTTGTATCCGCAGGCCTTCGATGGCCAGTATGCCATCACGGGGCAGGGTAGGACCATCCTTGGGCAGGTGGGTGGTGGCACCATGGGCGGAAAGATGATCCTCTCACGGCCGGCCCTTCGCCAGGGCTTCCTGAACGAGTCCAGCAAATCCAATGTGGGCATCCACGAGTTCGTTCATCTGCTGGACAATGCGGATGGTCTGGTGGACGGGATACCAGCGGCACTGCTGGAGAAACAGTATGCCATCCCATGGGTGAAGCTGATGCAGGAGAAGATCGACGGCATCACATCCGGCAGGTCGGATATCGCTGCCTATGGGGGCACCCGTGAGGCGGAGTTCTTTCCTGTTGTCAGTGAGTATTTCTTCAAGCGCCCCGAGTTGCTGAAGCGGAAGCACCCCCGTCTTTATGCCAAGCTGGAACGCATCTTCCGGCAGGACCCCGCTGGATTCAGTTGAGCCCGCGGTGGTTCAATGTATGTAGCCCGGCTCTCAGATCAAATGAGTGAACATGCTGAACTGTTCGTTCTCCCGGGTCACGGGGATGCCCCCAACGATACCGACCCGAAAATTCTCCGCGTACCCGAGGCGCATCTGCGGTCGGACCGTCATGTCGAAGTCACCAGTGAACACCTTCATGTTGAGGTGAATTGGGGTCCCGTGTACACAAGGGTGTGTAAGTCGTTTCCCATCGTATGGCGGCCACAGGGAACGGGTTGCTGACCTGGTCAGTGACAAGCGCTTCACTCTTGTTCGGTTGCGCGGCATGGTGTGAATGCAGTTGCGCTGGGATAGCTTCGCCGCCATGGGACGGGTGGCGATCATCGGCGGTGGACCGTCAGGCCTTATTGCTGCGGAGGCTCTTTCGGCAAGGCATGAGGTGCACCTCTACGAGCAGGGGCGTTTGTTGGGCCGCAAGTTCCTGGTGGCCGGTGATGGTGGGCTGAACATCACCAACCAGGCACAGGGAGAGGACCTGTTCGGTCACTTCACACCGAAAGCGTTCATGCAGCCCATGCTGGAAGCATTCGGGCCGGTAGAGCTTCGGGCTTGGTTGGCCGACCTCGGTGTTCCCACCTACGTGGGCAGCAGTGGCCGGGTGTTCCCCGAGCGGACCATCAAGCCGGCCGAGGTCCTCGCTGCCATGCGCGAACGCCTGGAGAAGTGTGGTGTCCACATCCACCTGCAGCACACCTTCGTGGGCTTTGACGAGCAGTTCCGCCCGCTGGTCGAGCGGGAGGGGGATAGGTTCCCCATCGAAGCGCAGGCAGTCCTGTTCGCGCTGGGTGGAGCCTCATGGCCGAAGACCGGTTCCACAGGTGAATGGCGTGCCCACTTTGGATCCATCGGTGTGGGGACCAACCCGTTTGCCGCCAGCAACTGTGGTGTGGAATGCGCGACGTCGGCGTCCCTTCGGCCGCATGCAGGGAAACCCCTGAAGAACGTGGTGCTACAAGCCGGCGGTCGTACCGTCCGGGGGGAGGTCACCATCACCGATCACGGTCTGGAAGGCAATGCCATCTATCCCTTGGTACCAGAGCTACGACAGGCTTTGGCGAAGGGGGATGCTGAACTCTTCATCGACCTGAAACCTGATCTCACCGAAGAACAGATCGACCGGAAGATCACCGATGCGGCGTGGAAGGAGCGTCCGGCCGCGTTGCGCTTGGATCGTCCGGCCATGGCGCTGTTCAAAGCGTTCACCCCGCTGGACCGCTATCTGGACGGCCGAACATGGGCGCATGATATCAAGCATGTCCGGATCCCGGTCTCGGCCCTTCGGCCTTTGAACGAGGCCATCAGCACGGTGGGTGGCATCGCTCTTTCCGAAGTTGCTCCGGACCTTTCGCTCGTCCAGCACCCGCATCTCTTCGTTGCTGGTGAAATGCTGGACACCGATGCCCCTACGGGAGGCTTTCTGTTGCAAGGTGCTTTTGCCACGGGCCTCTGGGCTGCTCGGGGCATCGCGGCCCGGATCGGCAAAGTGTGATCTCATTGAGCGGGGAACCGGGGCGGTTGGTCGGAATTCCCCCGATCGGACAGAACCGAGCATTTCCCGGTCAAGGCCGGGGCACTTCCCGATGAATCGGTCAGATCGCCCGCTGAAATGTGTTCGATGGCCCGTCCATCAAGGGTTTGGGGGCATTCTGCTCGATGCGTATTGCAGACCTTTGGATCCTCACCAGGTACAAGGAACAGATACCCAGACATGAACGCATCGACCCTGAACGGCACCTTCCTCGATCGTCCCACGTGCTCCGTTCACCCCGTTCGATCCACCAGGCCCGCTCTCCCGTTCTCACGTGGGAAGGAGCTCCTCCAAGACCTCCGATCGCTCCTTCAATGGGCCACCTTCATGGTGGTCTTCCTGACCTCAGCAACGGTATTCGCGCAGACCAGTTCGGAACGGGCAGCGGTCCAATTGTCGGCCACGGTCCAGGCCTCCCCTGCCCGGATAACGATCAATTGGACGAGCATGGCAAGCACCAGCTCCATCACGATCTACCGCAAGACGCTGGCCGCGAATACCTGGGGTAGTGCATTGGCCACCGTTCCCTCAACCGCCACGCAGTATCAGGACAACAGTGTATCTGTCGGCACCGCCTATGAGTATCGCGTACTGCGCGTGGCAGGTGGTGTTTCCGGCAATGGCTACATCGCCACCGGGATCGAGGTGTCGCCGATCGACCATCGGGGGAAGATGATCCTGTTGGTGGATAATACCGTGGCCTCATCGCTTTCCAGTGAGATCCAGCAGTTGGAGCGCGACCTGCGTGCCGATGGCTGGTCCGTGGTCCGGACCGATGTGAGCCGGACCGCTTCCGTGAGCAGCATCCGCGGCATCGTGGCAGGCCATTACAACAGCGACCCGACCAATGTGAAGGCCCTCTTTCTGTTGGGTCACGTTCCTGTTCCGTACTCCGGCAACCAAGCTCCCGATGGCCACTCCGAGCACACGGGCGCCTGGCCTTGCGATGGGTATTATGGGGAGCTCAACGGCACATGGACGGACAATACGGTGAACAACTCCGCCGCACAGCGCGCAGAGAACCGGAACGTCCTGGGCGACGGCAAGTTCGATCAGTCCCAGTTCCCTTCCGACCTGGAATTGCAAGTAGGCCGAGTGGATATGTATGATATGCCGGCCTTCGGTCAATCCGAAGTGGAGCTTCTCCGGGCCTACCTGAACAAGGTGCACAGCTTCAAGGTGAAAGGCTTCACTCCTCAGGAGCGTGGACTTGTTTTCGACAACCTGCAATGGGTCTCGAATCCGCTCGCGGCCAGTGCCTGGCGTAACCTGTCGCCCTTGGTCGGTGCTTCCAACATCACCACCGCCTATCCCTATGGTTCAGCATTCCATACCTACGTGAACGGACAGAGTTACCTCTGGACCTATTCGAGCGGGGGCGGTTCGCAGGCGTACGTTGGTAGCACGCTCACATTCAACGGCGCCAATAACGTGGCCACTACGGAGACGTACGCCGGTGGAGTACAGAATAACGGCGTGTTCAACATGTCCTTCGGAAGCTACTTCGGAGACTGGGACAACAAGAACAACTTCCTGCGTGCACCATTGGCCAGTGGTCAGGCACTGACGAATTGCTGGGCGGCCATTCCGGCTTGGTACTTCCACCACATGGGCATCGGCCAGAACATCGGCTATAGCGTTCAGCGCACCATGAACAACGCGAGCCTCTATACACCCCTCACGGACGGGTGGCAGGGTTCCATCGGGCGTGTGCACCTTGCGCTGATGGGTGATCCCTCGCTCCGCATGCAGATGGTCGCTCCTCCGACCAACCTGGCCGTCAATAATGTCGGTGGTACAGCCTCCTTCTCGTGGAGCGCCAGTCCCGAAGCGGTCGCAGGGTACTACGTGTATTCCATTGATGCCACCAGCGGTATTGCCACCCGATTGGTCACCTCGCCCGTCACGGGTACCTCCTTCCAAGGCGGATCGATCCCCTACGTGCAGGGTCGCCAGTACATGGTTCGCGCGGTGAAGCTCCGGGTGAACCAGAGCGGCAGCTATTACGATCTCTCCTTGGGCGCCTTGGCCACTGCTTCGGCATCGGGCTCACCTGTGGTGGATTGCTCCGGAGTTGCCGGAGGCAGCGCCCTTCCCGGCACAGCCTGTAACGATGGTAATGCCTGCACGACGAACGATGTATACAATGCGAACTGCCAGTGCGCCGGAACTCCTGTTTCAAGCACGGTTTCCATTACCACGTCGGGAAGCACTGCCTTCTGCACGGGTGGCAGCGTGGTATTGAACGCGACCACCGGTTCGGGGTCCTCCTATGCATGGTACCGCAATGGGACCGCCATCAGCGGAGCCACGGCCGCGAGTTACACGGCCTCCCTGGCAGGCAGCTACACGGTGCAGCGCACTGTCAGTGGTTGTTCAGCGACCTCCAGCGCGGTCACGGTCACCGTGGGTTCAGCGCCGACCGCGTCCATCTCCGCCGGTGGTGCGACCACGTTCTGCTCGGGCGGCAGTGTGGTGTTGAATGCCACAACGGGTTCGGGTTCTTCCTACGAGTGGTATCGCAATGGTGCTGTGATCAGTGGCGCCTCCTCCGCGAGTTACACGGCCACGTTGGCCGGTAGCTACACGGTAAGGCGCACCGTTTCCGGGTGTGCGGCCACCTCCTCTGCGCTGTCCGTGACCGTGACGGCGGGGCCGTCGGTATCGCTTACTGCTGGTGGTGCCACCACCTTTTGCTCGGGTGGCAGTGTGGTGTTGAGCGCGACCACGGGAACAGGCTCGACCTATGTGTGGTATCGCAACGGGGCAGTGGTGAGCGGAGCGACGGCCGCCAACTATACCGCATCCCTGGCCGGGAGCTACACCGTCCAACGGACCGTGTCGGGATGCTCGGGGACGTCAAGCGCACTGACGGTCACTGTGACGGCTGGACCCACGGTATCGATCACAGCCGGAGGATCCACGGCATTCTGCAGCGGTGGTAGCGTGGTGCTGAATGCCACCACCGGTACCGGCTCCACCTATACGTGGTACCGTGATGGTGCAACGATCTCGGGTGCCACATCCTCCAGCTACACCGCTTCATTGGCCGGAAGCTATACGGTACGTCGCACGGTGTCCGGTTGCGCCACCACATCCAGTGCCATAGCAGTGACGCTAGGCACGGCCCCGGCGACCACGATCATGCCCGATGGTCCCACCACCTTCAGCCAGGGGGGTAGTGTAGCGCTTTATGCCACCTGGACCTCGGGTTCCACATTCGTTTGGTATCGAAATGGAACGGCCATCACTGGAGTCACCGGTTCCAATACGATCACGGCGACAACAGCCGGAAGCTATACGGTGGTGCGTTCGGTCGGCGGTTGCAGCTCCACCTCTCCGGCGGTGAACGTGGTGGTCGGCGGTAGCACGGCCGTATCGATCACCCCCAACGGGCCCACCACGTTCTGTACGGGAGGCAATGTGGTATTAAGCTCCAGCATCGTCCCTGGTGCAACGTATCAGTGGCGCCGCAATGGGTCCAATATCACCGGTGCCACGGGCACGAGCTATACGGCGAGCCTTGCCGGCAGCTACACGGTGCGTCGCACACTGTCCGGAACATCGACCACCTCTGCTGCGGTCACGGTGAGCGTTTCCGCCCTGCCTGTTCTGACCATGAGCGCCTCGCCGGCCAACGGTACCGTCTCGGTATCAGTGTCAGGCGGGACCGCCCCGTACAGTTATGCTTGGAGCACCACTCCGGCACAGACAACGGCGACCGCTACGGTCACGGCCTCAGGTTCCTACAACGTCTCGGTCACCACCGCCTCCGGATGTCGCTCGAACGGTACGGTGAGCATCACGCTGCCGACGACCGTTGTCTGCACAGGGATCCGCGCCGAGTCACAAGGCTCATGGGGCGCCGTCTCCAATGGTTTTGATCCTGCGGCATACATGAACAGCAATTTCGCTGCAGCCTTTCCAGCTTCGACCTACCTCACCATTGGTTGCGGAAGCCGCATGCTGCGCTTGTCCACAGCATCCGCCGTGGCTGCATTCCTGCCCACCTATGGTAGCGTGGCAGTGCTGCCTTCGGGCACCCTCACGAACCCGGGAACGAGCTACAGCAATACCCTTGCCGGTGAATTGGTCGCGCTGAAGTTGTCGATCCGCTTCGATGAACTGAATTCCGCCTTCAGCCCTGCGTCTGCGCTTCTGAAGAACATGGTCATCGCGTCGGGTGCCTTCGCCGGGTGGACCGTGCAGCAATTGGTGAACCAGGCGGACCAGGCCATCGGCGGGTGCTCCAGTGCCTACGGGGTCAACGCCCTGAACGCTGCGCTCATGAACATCAACCTGAACTACTACCAAGGCTCGTCAGGCAATGGTTATCTGGTCTGCCCGGCCTCCGGAATGCAGGTGGAAGTGCCCATGGAAGTGGCTGCGGACCTGCTTCTGGAGGATGTGCTCGAGGTCACCGTGTTCCCCAACCCCGTCATGGATGCGGCGACCATGGTCCTGAGCGGCCTGAGGGAGAACGAAGCGCTGAGCGTGACGCTGATGGCCTTGGACGGCCGGACAGTTTCCACCGTGCAGGAGAACATGATCACGGAAGCCACTGAACTGCGCTTGCCGCTGAGCGTGCAGGGACTTGCTCCTGGTGTGTACCTCTACCAGGTCATCCACGGCGAGCGCACCACGGCGGGAAGGATCGTGGTGCAATAAGGGGTATTGGGGCGGTTGTTCGAACGGTCGATCGGGCCGTTCATCCGAACAACTGCCCCAGCACCTCGTTCACCATGCCGACCTGAACGAGCTCGATGCCTTTGGTGGCGCCCGTTCCCTTGGTCCCTTTGGGAATGAAGATCCGGGCGAAGCCCAATTTCTCGGCCTCGGCGATCCGTTGCTCGGTGCGCGTCACCGGCCGGATCTCGCCGCTGAGGCCCACCTCTCCGCAGAACACGGTATCCATGGGGATGGCGATGTCCGCATTGCTGCTCAGCACAGCACAGACCACGGCCAGGTCGATCGCGGGCTCCTCCACACGGAAGCCACCGGCAAGGTTGAGGAACACATCCTTCTGGCCCAGCCGGAACCCGCATCGCTTTTCCAGCACGGCCAGCAGCATGTTCATCCGGCGAAGGTCGAAGCCTGTGGCACTGCGTTGCGGAGTGCCATAGACGGCCGTGCTCACCAGGGCCTGCACCTCGATCAACAAGGGACGTTGACCTTCGAGCGTGGCGCTCACCGCCACACCGCTGGGCCGCTCGCGCCGTTCTCCCAACAGCACCTGGCTGGGGTCCTCCACGGCGCTCAGGCCGGTGCCCTGCATCTCGTAGATCCCCAGTTCATTCGTACTGCCGAAGCGGTTTTTCAGGGGGCGCAGCAGCCGGTAGGCATGGTCGCGATCGCCTTCGAACTGGAGCACGCAATCCACCATGTGCTCCAGCACCTTCGGGCCGGCGATGAAGCCGTCCTTGGTGATGTGGCCGATCAGCACCATGGGCACATCGGTGGCCTTGGCGAAGCGCATCAGTTCTGCGGTGCATTCCCGCACCTGGCCCACACTTCCCGGACTCGCATCCAGCGTCGCGGTGTGCAGGGTCTGCACACTGTCGATCACCACCAGTCCCGGTTTCAGCGCCTCGATGTGCTTGAAGATGTTCTGCGTGTTCGTCTCCGTGAGGACAAAGCACCCACCATTACCCCCAGTAGTGGACGCAAGGCCTTCCTGCAGTCGTTCGGCCCGCATCTTCACCTGGTGCTCACTCTCCTCGCCGGAGACGTACAGGGTTTTCAGATGCGGGTTGCGCAATGCGGTCTGCAGCAGGAGGGTGCTCTTTCCAATGCCCGGTTCACCACCGATGAGCGTGATGCTGCCCGGTACCAGACCACCGCCCAGGACACGGCTCAGTTCACGGTCGCTCAGTGGGATGCGCGGACCGTCCTGCGCAGGAATGTCATCGATCGCGATGGGCTTGGGATGGCGTCCCTTCACACTGGCCGGTGTGCCGCGCTTCTCCTCCACGCGGTCCAGCACCTCCTCCACCAGGGTGTTCCATTGTTTGCACTGTGTGCATTGCCCCAGCCACTGCGGATGGCCGGCCCCGCAGCTTTGGCAGACGTACTGGGAGCGGACCTTAGCCACGACGGATGCGATCCACCAGGGAGGTGGTGGAGAAGCCCTCCACGAGCTTCAGGCTGCGCACGTCGCCGCCCATGGAACGCACATAGCCTGCGCCCACGATCTTGTCCTCCGTCCAATCCCCCCCCTTCACCAGCACATCCGGCCCGATGGCCTGGATCAGTTCCAGCGGGGTGTCCTGGTCGAAGATCATCACGGCATCCACGAGACGAAGTGCGGTGAGCACCTTGGCACGGCTGTCCTGGTCGTTCAATGGACGCTCGGGGCCCTTGTTCTGCCGGCGCACGCTCTCGTCACTGTTCAGGCCGATCACCAGCCGGTCGCCCAGCGCCGCAGCCTCCTGGAGGTACTCCACATGGCCGCGGTGCAGGATGTCGAAACAGCCGTTGGTGAACACGATGCGGTCCCCCTTCATGCGCCAGATGTTGCACAGGCGCTGCACCTGCACCATGTCCACGATGCGTTTGTCGGCACTGGTCGTAACGGCTTCAACGGTCATGCTCGGTCGGGTTTGCCCTTGCGGGAGATCAAAAGTAGGGATAGGCCGCCGAGCACGATGAACATCAGGGTCTGTGCCACCCAGAGCAGCCAGCCCATGGCCAGGGCGTCAGGTCGGATCAGGCCGCCACCCTCGGGAACGTCCATGTAGATGCCCACCATCAGGGCCACAAAGGCCGGGTACACGCCCACACCGCCTTGCACCAGAACGATGCCGATGGATCCTGCGATGAAGCCGGCCATCACTCCGGCGAAGGGTACCTCCCGTGTGCCCGGTAGTGCCATGAAGCCCACCCAGAACATGGCGATGTACAGCACCCAGATCAGTACCGTATGGAACAGGAACGCCCACTTATGTGGTGTGCGGAACACGACCATGCCGCCGTCATAGAAACCGCGAACGGTATTCTTCAAACGAGCTTGCAATGCAGGACGTGTCATGAGCAGATAGCCCCCTGTGATCGCGGCCAGGCCGGCAACAACGACCCCGGCGATCAGCCACCATGGCCAACCCGTGGGAGCTCCGGTGGGATCACCCTGCTCCGCGCGAAATGCGGCGATGCGTGCCTGGAAAAGGTCCAACTTGTCCAGCTGGAGCACCACGGTGAGGCCTGCGATGCCCAGCAGCATCATCATGTCCACGGCGCGCTCGCCAAGGATGGTGCCGAAGCCTTTCTCGAAGGGCACTTTTTCCGCCCGGTCCAGCAACACGGCGCGGCTCACTTCACCGGCACGCTGTATCAGCATGTTCATGAAGTAGCCGGACATCACCGCGTTGAAGGCATTCCAGTAGCCCACGTTGTGGCCCAGCGGCGAAAGCAGGTAGCGCCAGCGCCAGGCACGGCTCATGTGGCTGAGCAGACCGAGGGCCACGCTCAGCACCAGCCAGCCCCATTCGGCCTGGCGGAATGCCGTGAAGAGCTGGGTGCGCTGTTCAGCATCCAGCTGGCGGTAGAAGTAGAGGACAAGCCAGATCCCAAGACCCAGAGGGACCAGCACCTTCAGTGCGCCGATCACCGCCTTTCGCATGGCTCAGCCGCGTAGCATGTTCGTGCGTTCGTCGGGGAAGATGATGGTGGGACGGAAGGCCCTGGCCTCGTCCAGCGTCATGCGCGCATAGGCCACCACGATCACGATATCGCCCACGGTGGCCTTGTGAGCGGCAGGACCGTTCAGGCAGATGCGTCCAGTGCCCCGCTCTCCCTTGATCACATAGGTCTCAAGCCGCTCGCCGTTGTTCACGTTCAGCACCTGCACCTTCTCCCCCTCCACGAAGCCCACAGCGTCGATCAGGTCCTCGTCGATCGTGATGCTCCCGATATAATTAAGGTCCGCTTCGGTGATGCTCACCCGGTGGAGCTTGGCGCGGAGCACTTCAATGGTCATCCTTCAAGGTGCCGCAAGGCTTGATGCCGAACGGGGGCGCAAAATTACGGGCCTTTCGGCGAACGGCCGTTCAAGGCCTCACCAAGGTGATGTTGTCGATCAGCCGTACGGGGCCCACTTGGGCGGCCACCAAGGCCACCGCCTGCTTCCGGTTGCCCCAGGTGTCGAGGGATGCTAGCGTATCCGGATCAGCGATGCCGAAATGGTCAACCACGACCCTCGGCTCAGTGGCGAGGACGGCCATGGCGGCGGCTTTGACCTCCTGAACGGTCCCCGTGAAGGCCAGTTCCGACGCCCGGCGAAGGGCCCGGTTCAGCACGGTGGCCTGCTCGCGTTCCTCAGGCGAGAGCCGCTGGTTGCGGGAGCTTAGGGCCAGACCATCGGCAGTGCGCACGGTCGGGCAGGGGATAATGACCTCTGGCCAGCGATGGGTCCGGCCGACATGGCGTATGATGGTCAGCTGCTGCCGGTCCTTTTCACCAAAAAAAGCCATGTCAGGTCGCATATAGAAGAACAAGCGTTCCACCACGTTCACCACCCCTTGGAAATGGCCCGGACGGGAAGGTCCTTCCCAGTGCTCATCCAAGCCGCCGAGGTCATAGGTCCTGGGTGTGAACGCATCAAAGAGCTCTTCCCGGGTAGGACTGAACAGCACGGTGCACCCCGCATCGGTCAGCAGGGTGCTGTCCTTGTCCAGCTGCCGGGGGTAGCGCTCCAGGTCCTGTGGGTCGTTGAACTGCAGCGGGTTGACGAAGATGCTGCACATGACTTGGTCACAAGCTTCACGGGCACGCCGGATAAGGTCAAGATGACCCTCATGCAAGGCACCCATGGTGGGCACGAAACCCACGGTGGCACCGGCTCTGCGCGCCAGGGCGGAACGTTCCGCCATGAGCGCGGGCGAGGTAATGGTTTCCACGATCGGCGCGGGGTTCAGAACGGGGTGAGGGGGGCTAATCTAGGGTGCCGGGTTGAAGATTGGCGGAAAAGTCTATATTATTGTACTCTCTTAGCCCCCAACCCATCCGATGAGTTTGAAGAACGCGAAGGTCCTTACCATCTCCCAGTCGATCCACCCTTTCATGGACGGCCCCGAGGAAATGGCCAAGGCCGCGCGCCAGTTGCCCCAGGGCATCATGGAGTGCGGAAATGAAGTCCGGGTGTTCATGCCGAAGTTCGGCTGTATCAACGAGCGCCGTCATCAACTGCATGAGGTGATCCGCCTCAGTGGGATGAACCTGATCATCAATGACACCGATCATGCCCTATTGATCAAGGTGGCCAGCGTGCCCAATGCGCGGATGCAGGTCTACTTCATCGACAACGATGAGTATTTCAAGCGGAAATCCGCCACGCACGATACCGAGGGCGTTTTCCACATGGACAACGACGAGCGTGCCCTCTTCTTCGCGCGCGGGGTGCTGGAGACGGTGCGCAAACTGGGTTGGACGCCGGACATCATCCATTGCCATGGGTGGATGACCGCCTTCGTGCCCATGATGGTGCGGAACCAGTTCTCAGATGATCCCCATTTCGAGAATGCCAAGCTCATCATGAGCGTCTACGACGACAAGTCTGAGGCACTGGACAAGGACCTCGCCAAGAAGCTGGCATTGGACGGCATCTCCAAGGACCTGCTCAAGGGTCTGGCCAAGCCATCCACCGATGAGCTGTACAAGTTCGGGATGAGCATGAGCGACGCTGTTGTGAAGGCGAGCCCCAAGCTGAGCAAAGGCTTGGAGACCGCCATCAAGGCCTGGGAGAAGCCCGTGCTGGGTTACACCGCGGAGGCGGTGAGCGTCAAAGCCCACGCGGAGTTCTATCACACCGTGCTCGAAGAGGCACTCGTCTGATCCCTTGTTCATCGTGAACGGGTTCATTTCGGCAGGCGCCCTGCGTGGCCTCCTGGTCTTCGGCGTAGTCCTATCGCTTGGTGCATGCAAGAAGCCCGAGGAGGACCTTGGTCTCGACCTTTTGCCTGGTGACCCCCTGGGTTCCACGGTGGAGACCACCTTGTTGCGGGCCTTTACGGTGGAGGATACGGTGGTGCGCACAAGCGGCCTATCCCGCCAATTGCTGGGCTCCTATGTCGACCCCCAGTTCGGCACCGTAAAGGCCGGGCTCGTGGCGCAGATCCGCTTGAGCGTGAACAACGTGGGCCTCGGGCAGGACAATTCAGGGCTGGTGGCGGACAGCATCATATTGGCATTGCCCTTTGACGGTGCGAATACATACTATGGGAACCTTGATCCGCAGGTGTTCGAGGTGTACGAGATCACCGATGACCTGTCGGTGGACAGCCTCTACTATAGTGACAGGATACCGGCGTTCGTTGCAGGGGATCTCGTTGCCGACCGTGGTGGAAGCATTACCCCTCGACCGACGGTACGGCCGGTGGTGGGCAGCGATACCCTGGCCCCGCAGTTGCGCATCCGCTTGAGCAATGAGCTGGCGGAGCGTTTCCTGGAAGCCTTCGGTACGTCGGTGATGACCGACAACAGCTCCTTCCTGCAGTTCTTCAAGGGTCTTTACGTCACTGTGAACAACGGGCCACAGTTGCCTTTCGAACAGGGGGTTCTGTACTTCAATCTCCTGAACACGGCGAGCAAGGTCACGCTGTATTACAAGAACACCTTGGCGACCAACCCTGAACTGCCTCTGAAGTTCGACCTGCCGATCAACCAGAACAGCGTGCGCTATTCGGTGACGGAGTTCGATCGCAGCACAGCGGTGGACCCGGCTATGAACGCGGCCTTGGCGGACACCTCCCTTCCGGCATCGACCACCTATGTGCAGGCCATGGGTGGGCTTCGGACCGGCCTCCTGTTGCCGGATATCATGGAGTTCTCCAACACGAACAGGGCGCTGGCCAAGGCCGAGCTGGTGTTGCCCATCTCGGGCACCTTCAATGCATTTCTTGGCCCTCCCGTCCAGCTTTTCATCTTCCGGCGCGACAGTCTTGGCAAGGATGTGTTCCTGCCCGACCAGCTCGCCGGCATCGGCGCCATCAATGGCAATTATTCGGCCAGTGAACGGGCATACCGCTTCAACATCACCCGCTATGTACAGGGGCTGCTGAACGGCTCCATTCCGAACACCGGTCTGGAGCTTGTGCCCGGCAGCAGCGGGGTGAGCGTGAATCGTGCGGTGCTCGCAGGTCCCGCTCAGGCGGAGGGAGCAATGCGCCTGCAACTTACATTTACCACATACTGAACAAGCGATGTGTGGCATTGTGGCATACCTGGGCGAAAAGGACGCTTATCCCATCCTGATCAACGGCTTGCGCCGACTGGAGTACCGTGGGTATGACAGCGCCGGTGTGGCCCTGCTCGAGGGTGACGACCTGCGCATCATCAAGTGCAAGGGCAAGGTCGCCGACCTGGAGCACCATGCTTCGGGAAAGGACCTGCGCGGCAACGTAGGGATCGGACACACCCGCTGGGCCACACACGGCCCCCCCAACGACATCAATGCCCACCCTCACCAAGGGAACGGGAGCGACCTGGCCCTGATCCATAACGGGATCATCGAGAACTATGCCGCCATCAAGGAGGAACTGGCCCACCGGGGACACACCTTCCACAGTGATACGGATACCGAAGTGCTGATCCACCTCATCGAGGATGTGCAGCTCTCCGGTTCCCTGGACCTGGCCGAGGCCGTGCGACTCGCCCTGGACAGCGTGGTGGGAGCCTATGCCATCGTAGTACTGGACCGCAAGGACCCGAACGTGATGGTGGCGGCGCGCAAGAGCTCGCCTCTGGTCATCGGTATCGGCGAAGGCTCGGAGTACTTCGTGGCCAGCGATGCCACCCCCATCATCGAGCACACCAAGAACGTGGTGTACCTGGAAGATGGGGAGATCGCGGTCATCGATCGGGCAAAGGGCCTGAAGATCCGGAACATCAAGAACCAGGAGAAGACGCCCTTCATCCACGAACTGGAGATGCATCTGGAAGCCTTGGAGAAAGGGGGCTACGAGCATTTCATGCTCAAGGAGATCCACGAGCAACCGCGTAGCATCAGGGATTGCCTGCGCGGTCGCTTGAACATGTCTGCAGGTGAGGTCGTCCTGGGCGGCATCAAGGATTACGAGCAGAAGTTCATCCAGGCCAAGCGCATCCTGATCGTGGGCTGCGGCACCAGCTGGCATGCCGGCATGGTGGGCGAGTACCTCTTCGAGGACCTCGCGCGCATTCCGGTGGAGGTGGAATATGCCAGTGAGTTCCGGTACCGCAATCCCATCGTCAACGAGGATGATATCGTGATCGCCATCAGCCAGAGCGGCGAAACGGCGGATACCATGGCGGCCATCGAACTGGCGAAGGGGAGGGGAGCCACCATCATCGGCATCTGCAACGTGGTGGGCAGCAGCATCGCCCGGATCACCCACGCCGGCTCATACACGCATGCCGGTCCCGAGATCGGTGTGGCCAGCACCAAGGCCTTCACGGCGCAGGTCACCGTGCTGACGTTGATGGCCCTGATGATCGGGCACAAGCGGGGCACCATCAGCGGCAGCAACTTCTACCGCCTGCTGAACGAGCTGGATGCCATACCGGACAAGGTGCGCCGGGTGCTGGAGAAGGAAAGCCAGATCCAGTACATCGCCGACATCTACAAGGATGCACGCAACGCCCTTTATTTGGGTCGCGGCTACACCTTCCCCGTGGCATTGGAAGGTGCGTTGAAGCTCAAGGAGATCAGCTACATCCACGCCGAGGGTTATCCTGCTGCAGAGATGAAGCACGGTCCCATCGCGCTGATCGATGAGGAGATGCCCGTGTTCGTCATCGCCACCAAGGGGGCGAGCTACGAAAAGGTGGTGAGCAACATCCAGGAGGTGAAGGCGCGCAAAGGCAAGATCATCGCCATCGTCACCGAAGGGGACACCGTGGTGAAGGGTCTGGCCGACCACGTGATCGAGATCCCGGAGACCCCGGACCCGCTGGTGCCGCTGCTCAGCGTGGTTCCCTTGCAGTTGATCAGCTATCACATCGCGGTGATGCGCGGGTGCAACGTCGATCAGCCCCGCAACCTGGCCAAGAGCGTTACGGTGGAGTGACCGCGGCCCCGTGCCGTTCGCTCCACATGATCACCTGTCCATTGTTCCGGTAATGGTCGGTCTCCTTGGCGAAGACGATATGCCCGAGGTCGATCAGTGCGAGCACACCGAAACCACCGAAGGTGAGCCCGTAGATGATGGCCACTTTGGGCGTGGTGCCCAGGTACAGGCGGTGTGCCCCGAAGGGACCCAGCACGGTCGCCAGAACACCGGCGACCAAGCGGGTGTTCTCTACTCCAGCAACGCTGCTATCGGCAGCGGTCAGGAGCGGCCCAGCCTCACTTAGGTCCACTACAATTCCCTTCGCCACGTATGGTCCACTGGCCTGTACGGACAGGGCCATCATCACGCTGAGCAAGTTCACCGCACAGCACCGCGCCAATGTTCTGCTCATGGTCCAAAGGTAAACGGGCGCCATGGCCATGACCATGACGCCCGTTCCAAGGCTAGGAGGTGCCGCTTACTTGGCGGCCTGGAAGCGACGTTCCACTTCGGCCCAGTTCACCACGTTCCAGAACGCTGAGATGTAATCGGGGCGGCGGTTCTGGTAGTGCAGGTAGTAGGCATGTTCCCACACATCCATGCCCAGTACCGGGGTGCCACCACAGCCGGTGGAAGGCATCAGGGGATTGTCCTGGTTGGGGGTGCTGCATACGTCCAGCTTGCCGCCCTTCTGCACGCAAAGCCATGCCCATCCGCTGCCGAAGCGGGTGGCGCCGGCCGTGGCGAACTTCTCCTTGAAGGCGTCAAAGGAGCCGAAGTCGCGGTCGATGGCCTGGGCCACTTCGCCCGAGGGCTTGCCGCCGCCGTTGGGGGACATCACGGTCCAGAACAACGTGTGGTTGTAGTGCCCACCACCGTTGTTGCGCACCGCCATGTTGGTCATGTCCAGACCATTGAGCATGTCCTCCATGGACATATCGGCCAGGGGGGTGCCCTCGACCGCCTTGTTCAGGTTGGTGATATAGGCCTGATGGTGCTTGCCATGATGGATCTGCATCGTCAGCGTGTCGATGTGTGGCTCAAGCGCCGAGTGGGCGTAGGGGAGTTCGGGAAGTTGAAAGGCCATGTTGATCGGTCGTTGAATTCGTGAAGTTCGTCGGAGGCACAAAGATATTCACTCCGTAAGGGGCTGAACACTTGGAGGTTATCAGAATGTGATTACCTTTGCGGCCACTTTCACCAAAACATTACCAACGTGTTCAAGAAAATCGCCCTCGTTGCCGCAATGGCCGC
Organism: Flavobacteriales bacterium; assembly: GCA_041749915.1. Lineage (GTDB taxonomy): Bacteria > Bacteroidota > Bacteroidia > Flavobacteriales_F > PHOS-HE28 > PHOS-HE28. Next base: position 14,785 of record JBGTAJ010000160.1, on the reverse strand, counting down.
CTTCGTGGTAGCCTGTGGTCCGTCGCAAGCGGAGATCGAAGCAAAGGCCCAGGCCACTGCTGACAGTCTCGCTGCCATCGCTACTGCCGATAGCATCCGCATGGCCGAAGAGGCTGCTGCTGCCGCTGCTGCCGAAGCTGCTGCCGCTGCTGCTGCTGCTGCCGATAGCGCTGCTGCCGCAATGCCAGCCAAGTGATCCAACCTGCAAACACAACCACGATGATCAAGAAGTTCGCCCTGCTCGCCACCATGGCGGCCCTGTTCGTTGCCTGCGGAAGCAGCAACACTGAGGCCATGGAACAACAAGCTACCGAAGCTGCCGCTCAGGCTGAAGCTGCCGCCGCCGCTGCCGCTGCTGAAGCTGAGGCCGCTGCTGCCGCTGCCGCCGCTGCTGTGGAGACCGCAGTTGACAGCACCGCTGCTGCTGCTGAGGGCGCCGTGGAAGAGGTGAAGGAGGCTGTGAAGTAATTCACACCACCCACTATACCAGAGAAGGGGCCGCGAGGCCCCTTCTTTCATTTCCGCTGATCGGGAGAGGCCCTTGGCAGGGATCAAGCTCCCGGTGAATGCTGGCTTCCTTGTGCCACACGTGTTGGCGCAAGCCAGCAATGGAACCCAGCCAACTGGGTTGAAGCGGGACGACGGAAGGATCGGAAGGGCCAGGTCGATCAGCCTTGCGTCGGGGCTCCCAGTTCGCGGAGCGCGCGCATGTAGATGCTGTCGGTGTCCAGCATGATGCGGTAGAATCCGGCGTTCCCCCAGATGTTGCGGGCGATACCGGCTTTCAGACGGACGCTGATCTGCCGTTTGGAACGCTGGGCGTCCACCGGGTCCATCGTGATCCCTTGTTCCCCGGCAAAGCGCTCCAGCTCACGGAGCAGGGACTCGCTCACCTGGTACCTGCTCGCGAACACCTGCTCGGAACCCATGCCGCTCAGGCGGTCCCGTTCCCGGTCGGCCACGTTGAAGGCAAAGCTGTTCAGCGCACCGCTGAAGAAGAGCTCGGTGAGATAGTTCGAGCCTTCTGCCGTATCGGTGGGCACGAAGATGTCGGGCATGATGCCTCCGCCGCCATAGACGGTGCGGCCCTTGGTGGTCGTGAAGACCTGGCTCGAATCGATCCGCACACTGTCCGCCGACAGGAACTCCCCATGCTCGTAGCGGGCCTCCAGATCATCCGCATAGTCGATCCCCTGGCCATAGGGCCGCTGGATGGACCGACCGCTGGGGGTGTAATAGCGGGCGGTAGTGAGGCGCACGGCGCTTTCATCGGGCAGGTCCACATGTTCCTGGACCAGGCCTTTGCCAAAGGAGCGGCGCCCCACGATCACGGCCCGGTCATGGTCCTGCATCGCCCCGGCAATGATCTCACTGGCGCTGGCCGATCCTTCGTCGATCAGCACGGCCAGCGGGATATCCTCATAGCGCCCCGTGCGGGTGGCGGTGATATCGCGACGGGGCGAGTTGCGGCCTTCGGTGTACACGATGGTGCGCCCGTCCGGCAGGAACTCGTCCGCCAGTTCAATGGCCGAGTTCAGGAAGCCGCCCCCGTTGCCGCGCAGGTCCAGCACCATGCGCTGCATGCCTTGGGCCTTCAGGTCATCCGCTGCCTTCAGGAATTCCTGGTGGGTGTTCTTCGCGAAGCGCACCAGCTTGATGTAGCCGGTGCCGTCGCTGCCCAGGATCGCTGCGGCCACACTGTTGATGGGCACCTTGCCACGGGTGATGGTCACTTCAAAGGGTTCCTTGCGGTTGCCGCGCAGGATGGAGACCGTGACCGGACTGCCCTTCGGGCCGCGCAGGTTCTTCATCACATCATCGTTCGTCACGTTCACCCCTGCCAATTGGATACTGTCCGCTTTCAGGATGCGGTCGCCCGCCCGGATGCCCAAGGCTTCGCTGGGGCCGCCTTCCACAGGGGTGATCACCACCACCGTGTCCCGCTGGATGGCGAACTCCACCCCGATGCCATCGAAGCTGCCCTCCAGGGGCTCCTGGGCCGCCCGGAGCTCGGCCGCGCTGATGTAGTAGCTGTGCGGGTCCAGGCGTTGCAGGATGTCCTGCAGCACCTCATCCACCAAGGCGTTCTTCTCCACGGTGTCCACGTACTGCCGGTCGATCAGGTCCAGCACCTGGCTGATCTTGTCACCGGCCGAAGGTTGCCGCATGCGGAACACGGTCAGGGGTCCGGAGGATGAGCTGCCCATGTCCTGCCCAATGAACAGACCGACCACCAGGGCCAGGGCGAGCATCAGGGGATAGAAGGGGGAGACGGGGCGGCGTTCGTTGGCCATGGTTCAAGGCAGCTCCAATTTACGGACCAGCAAGCCACCTTTCTCCAACAGGGCCAGACCGGAGGTGTCCTTGTAGGCGTCGAGGTACACCAGCCGCTTGATGCCGGCCTGGAGGATCAGCTTGCTGCATTCCTTGCAGGGGGAGTGCGTGAGATACAACGTTGCACCGCGCGCATTGTTGGTGCTGCGGGCCACTTTCAGGATGGCGTTGGCCTCCGCATGCAGCACATACCAATGGGTAAGGCCCTCTGCATCCTCACAGTCGTTGGGAAAACCGGTGGGCGTGCCGTTGTATCCGTCGCTGATGATCATGCCCTCCTTCACGATGATGGCCCCCACCTGTTTGCGGGTGCAGTGGCTCAGGCGGGCCCACTCGGTGGCCATGCGCATGTAGGCCGCATCGTAGCGGTCCTGCTTGGCCTGTTCGGGATAGACGAGGTGATCGTGCTGCATGTGCCCGGTCGGGCAGGTGCTCATGTGCACATGGTCGCATGTTCACATGACCACATGCTCTGAAGTACCCAGGGCGGGACTCGAACCTGCCTTCGGCAGGCAGGCCCGCCGAACTCCGAACTGGATCATTACTTCAGTACCCAGGGCGGGACTCGAACCCGCACGAATTGCTTCACTGGTGTTTGAGACCAGCGCGTCTACCGATTCCGCCACCTGGGTAGGTGCTCAATTCCTTCTTCGGTTGCGAATTTCCCTCAGAAATTCCTTCCCCGCACCTGACTTCAAGAACTTTTCTCGTTTCCGAGCTTCGGTCCTGTCAGGCAGCACTTCAACGAACAAGACTTCGAAGGGGCGATAAGCGCGCGTTGTGGCTTCTTTCCCCCGCTGGTGCTCACTGACCCTTCGTTCCACATCCAAGCTCAATCCTACGTAGATGTATTCCTTCTCCAAACTGGCCAAGGCGTATACTGAGCATTCCATTCTTGTGCTGGTGATCAGGACCAGCGCGCCTGCCTGCCGGCAGGCAGGTCTACCGATTCCGCCACCTGGGTGGGTATTGGGGCTGCGAAGATAGCTTCTCGCTCCTTTTCCCACCCCGGTGGCGGTCGGTCGTATTTATTCCTGTGCAACCTACTCCTTCACGAAGCGGCCGGCCATGGGAATCCTGCCATCGCTCACACGGATCAAATAGAGCCCGCTTGGAAGGTCGGTCACGGCGAAAAGGGTGATGTCCCCAGTGCTTGTCAGCTGCGCAACAACCCGCCCGTGAGCATCCAGGATCTGGATCGGGGCCCCCCACTGCAAGGCCAGCGTGCGCAGCAAGAGCTGGTCGGAGACCGGATTGGGGAATAACGACAGCAGACCGGGTACCGTGCCATCTTCCCGAATGGAAGCGACGATCGCGTCGTCACATGGCAGGTCTTCCTGCTCGCCCAGTGTGAACATCCCCGGGATGGCCTCGGCGAACGTGCGGATGCTGTCTACCCGTTGTTGCAAAGCAGCGACGCTCGCCTGGGCGCCGCCACTGCCAGCTCTGGCGTAGACATACGCCACCAGCAGCGTGATGTGTTCACCGGGTTCCAGGGTGCCTGGTCCCATGGACGCCACAGCACGCGGATCCACAAGCCCGGCGGAAAGGTCCACCTCAGGTGCCCATGATGCCTGGGGCACACCACCCGTTCCCAGACCCAGTGGGTCGGAATCACCGGGGAAGGCGAACAGCGCCGGGACCGCGTTCGGGTCCGTGGAGTACCCGCCGCCGCCGTGGGTGAGAAGCAGGTTGTTCTTCCAGGTGCTGCGCAACTGGTTGTAGTAGTGCACCGGCATGGCGGGGTCGGTCATCTCTGCCGGTCCGCTGCGGAGGAAGTACATGGAACTGCTCAGGCCATGGCGTTCGTTGTCCAGGATACCGTCGTTGTAGCCGGTTCCGTTGAAGGCCGGGATCACGGGGTCCGTGGTGTTGTCCATGCCATCGGGTTCCAACAAGGGGCCTTTAAGGATCGCCATGCCAAAGGCCGGTGGCTGTGGCCCATAACCAGTGCCGCTCGCACAACTGGCGTCATTGTCCGTTCCGTTGGCCACATACACCAGGTTCCTGCCCACATCGGTCCCCACCACATCATCGTCCCCGCAGCCCAGGTCGAAGTCCGCGAAATGCCCGATGCGGAGGTCGGTGAGCGTTTGCGTGCCGCGGTTGATGAGTTTGTAGTGAACGAAGACCGTATGGTCCAACGCGGGGCTGGAGGTATACGCGAAGGGCATCATGTGCACCTCGAGACCGATGGATCCGCCACCACTTTGGGTATGGACATCCAGGCGGTCGTTGAAGATGGCGTACAAGGCCTGTTCACCTGGCACGCAGGGATGGTCGCCATCGGCCGGGTTGTAGTTCCCATCGCTGTTGTAGTCGAAGAACGGGGCGAGATAGGCCGCCTGTCCGGCATCCACGTTGCCCATGGCCGGCCATGCCAGGAAGGATGCCGGTATGGTGTAGCCGTTCGGAAATTCACTGTTCGGGTCGCAGTCCGGATCGGCCAGACAGTCCATGTAGGCCCGATGCAGTTGCACTTCCGCTTGGTTCACCGACCAGACCTGATCATAGGCTGCGGATACCTCCGGCGTGACCGAGGCACTGCCGTCAATGGTCAACGGCCCGGGGAAGAAGTCGCGCTCTCCAGGGCTGCCATAGAGGTGTGCCGCGAACTTCAGTTGGTTGTCCGGGGAGGTGCCACCCACCCAGAGCCCGCTGGTGTAGAGTGGTGAAAGCCCGGTGGCCGCGGGGACCACGAACCCATTACCGTTCGGTGCGGCCGGGCCGATGAGGCCGTTGGAGAAGAGCGTGGCCTGTGCGTTGTTGATCGTCAGTTGCGACCAGGCCCTGGCCCAACAGGTGGTCACTGCAGAGGGCGGTCACCACAACGAGCAGCGTGTATTTACGATCCATGGGAGAGGGGGGATTAGGTTCATCACGCGTGACATCCCCAACTTAATACAGGTGCTCAGCCCCCATAGTGCGGAACAGCGAACGGTCGTCGGGGATGATCTAACGGTCGGTCTTGTAGGCTGCAGTGCCGTGTGTACATCACCCTGGCGCCTCCATGACCGCCACCATCGCAGGCGACGGATATACACCTCCGACGGCCCTTCCTACAGCTTCCGCAACAGCCCCCGCAGGTCCACCTTCTCGCCCACGATGCGCTCCAGGTCGGCGATGGGCACGCGTTCCTGTTTCATGCTGTCGCGCCATGCCTTCGGCAGGAGAGAATACGGATCGTCGCTGGATAGCGGTTGATATCTCATCCAGGGATGCCGAGCGGAGGGAAGCAGCGTCTATTGAGCTGGATCTCAATTCCCCTTGACCCAATTACCGTGACCGATCAATTCCCCTTTGCTATCGATCATTCGCCAATGGTAGATCCCGGCTGAAAGATGCACCACATCCATTCGGGCCGTGCCCTGTAAGACGGGGGTTTGCACACACCGCCTACCGTGGGCGTCAAACAACTCTGCCTGAGCATATCGAACTCCGCCATTCAGGGTAAAAATGATGTGGTCCGTACCGGGGTTCGGATAGACTAACACGCTTGGCGAAGGTTCGATCTCAGTCAAGTCCGTGGCGCAGTCCGTTGCCTCGAACTTTCGGGCCCATGCGGCAAATCCCATTTGGGGTTCATCGAAGTTCCACCTACCGCCGAGAACCAAATATCCACCATCGGGCGTGGACTTGACGCGATAGGGAAAGTAGTACGCATTATCGGCATGGCCGTCGATCACTTGGCTGCAGATGGGGTTGAGATCGCGGTCAAGCCTAACGACATGGACCCGGTTCGGAAACTGTGGCAGATATGGAGTAGGCTCGATCTGATAATTTTCCATGTACGCGGCAAGGATGGTCCCGTCCGGTTCAACGGAAATGCTTTGCGTGATCGCAGGGTGATCTGCCGGTGTATCCGACAGCGGAAGGAACGATGCCAACCAAGTTGTCGAAGGCCAATGCACCTTCATGACCGCGAAACGAGAGCCTGGACCACCTGCGGCGGTGCGCCCCGCCACAAGGATGGTGTCGCCGCTCAATTGTTGCAGATGAATGCGGCTGCTGAGGGTATTGAACGGACCGGGTGGATCACCGCTGCCGTCGATCGCCATCAAGAACATTCCGCCAAAGGGTTGTAGGTCCTGGTCGAATGCAGAAAGGCTGCAAAAGTTGAAGGGAGATCCGTTCTCCACCAGAAGACCATGGTTGCCTACGAGAATGGTGTCCGGAGATAGTTCGATGATCGAATACGGATAGTTCTGTCCTAGATCTGGATCCGTTATCTGCGTCTGACCGGCGAATTCTCCCGATGCATCCAATCGGAGGAGCGTGAAGATCGAAGACCAGAACCCGCCAGTAGGTATCCCACCGAGTGCAAGGAGTATTCCGCCGTCAGATGCGCGGACCGCGTTTTCTGCAAAATAGTTGTCATAGACGCCTGCGGAGATCCAGGTCGAGTCGATCAAGGAGCCCGTGGCATCAAGTCCGACCCGGACATTGAACCATTCGTCATTGTCAATCCTAACGCGGGTCATGAGATCGCTTTCCGACGAACCAGGTCTTTGTAGCAGTTGGCTTGCAAGAACTCTGGGAGACCAGTTCAGGGAGTATGTGTTGGACAATGCCCCGTTCGATTCCACCGCTATGACCTGAGTGCCGGCATATGTACCTAGGGACTGGTCGAATAGGGCGGACTGTCGAACCAGCAAGAATCGTTCGCCATTCCATGTGACATCGCTGAAGTAGTCGCTTACTCCAGCTGAGTCAACGATGTAATCCCAAGGGCCGGTCTGGCTGCTCCCAAGGGTCGGGAGCAGCCAGAGGGCGAGCAATATCGTCGGCGCTTTCATTGCCGCGTGCAGTTCTTAACAGCGTAAACGAAGGCAGCACCGTGCCATGACCAGTAACATAGGTCCCCGCAGAGCGTGTTTGCGTCTTCAAAATTCGCTGAGACCGCGACCTTGCCCGCAGGCTTGAGCATGTTCATCAGATCCCAGCCTCGTTGGGTGTAAAAACTCAGCTTGGACGTACTCAGGCAGTTACCACCTCCAAAGTTGCAGAAGTCTGAACCGTTGCAAGTAAAGACCATGTACGGAGTGGCCGGTATGCCGGTCGGGAAGTCAGTATAGTTGCCGTTTGGGAAGTTATTCGGATAAGGCCAAGCCACACCCTTCGTTTCAACGTTGGTGTAATAGCAACCAACCGTCAAGCCGGGAAGAGCATTGTTGATCCGCTGCGCGATCTGTTTGTCGGCGCAGTCACCTGACTGGTTCTGGCAACCACAATTACTGGTGGCGCCAGTGCTGAAGTTGCCGAACCGAAGCGGATTGGAGAAGGTTGTAATGAGTTGGTTCGTCTTGTCGTAGCCGAATCCCAACTGCAGGAAGACGTTCGCTTCGTACCCTCCGTCCGCCGTTCTGAACTCCACATCCGCAACGATGAGATGTTCCTCCTCTGGCGTGATCATTTCGAGGAGCATCGAATGCAGCGAATTGAAGGCGCCGTTAACCGCTGCTCCGGACAGCTCGGTCCCGGTCGAAGGAATGAACACTTCCAAGGTATCGAACGAAACCTCATTGCACACTATCCATGCCTGAGCGATCGAGAAGTTCAGACCTGCTTCCAAGTACCATTTCGCACTGTCCGTGCTGATCGTATTCCTGGCTGCGCTGCCTGATGCTGAAAGGGCATTGTCCACGAACGCACGCACCCTTGGAGTGACGTCAACTTGAACTACTCCTGGAACTTCAGCACTGTCTTCTTTATTGCAACTCGTGGCGAGCATTGCAACGGTCAAATAGGTGGCGAAAGTGCAAAGCGTAAGGGCCTTATTCAGCGTTCGGCTGAGGGTGTTCGGTGTTCGGTGTTCGGTGTTCATGAGCGTTGGTTTGAAAACGAAGATAACCACGCTGGCGGGAAAATCCCAACTCTGCCAACAGGTCATATCTACTATCTCAAACTGTCTGCCCGGCACGTCGATCTTCGGCGTCGCGTAGAAGAAAAGCGTAAGGGCGGGTGAGGTGGCTTGGCTCGCGCTGCAGGTTGGGTCGCAGGAGGATCGGGCACATCGATCTGCAGGAATTCACCTGTCACAACTTCCGCAACAACCCCCTTAGATCCACCTTCTCGCCCACGATGCGTTCCAGGTCGGCGATGGGCACGCGTTCCTGTTTCATGCTGTCGCGTTCGCGGATGGTGACCGCGTTGTCGGTGAGCGTCTCGTGGTCCACGGTGATGCAGTAGGGTGTGCCGATGGCGTCCTGGCGGCGGTAGCGTTTGCCGATGCTGTCCTTCTCGTCGTACTGGCAGTTGTGGTCCAGCTTCAGGCGGTCCATGATGGCGCGGGCCTTCTCGGGCAGGCCGTCCTTCTTGATCAGCGGCAGCACGGCTACTTTCACAGGTGCCAGTGGCGCGGGGATGCGCAGCACCACGCGCTCTTCGCCGCCTTCGAGCTTCTCTTCGTCGTAGGCTGCGCTCAGGATCGCCAGGAACATGCGATCAAGACCGATGCTGGTCTCCACCACGTAGGGCACGTAGCTCTCGTTGGCCTCGGGATCGAAGTAGGTGAGCTTGCGGCCGCTGTGCTTCTCGTGGCTGCTCAGGTCGAAGTCCGTGCGACTGTGGATGCCCTCGAGCTCCTTGAATCCCATGGGGAACTGGAACTCGATGTCGCAGGCCGCGTTGGCATAGTGCGCCAATTTGATGTGGTCGTGGAAGCGGTAGTGGTCCGTGGGCAGGCCCAGGGCGCGGTGCCAGGCGATGCGTTTCTCCTTCCAGGCGGTGTACCACTCCATCTCGGTGCCGGGCTGCACGAAGAACTGCATCTCCATCTGCTCGAACTCGCGCATGCGGAACACGAACTGCCGCGCCACGATCTCGTTGCGGAAGGCCTTGCCGGTCTGCGCGATGCCGAAGGGGATCTTCATCCGCGCGCTCTTCTGCACGTTGAGGAAGTTCACGAAGATGCCCTGCGCCGTTTCGGGACGCAGGTAGATGGTGCTGCTCTCGCCGCTCACGCTGCCCAGTTCGGTGGCGAACATCAGGTTGAACTGCCGCACCTCGGTCCAGTTGGCGGTGCCGCTCACCGGACACTTGATCTCCTCATCGATGATCAGCTGGCGCACGGCCTCCAGGTCGCTGTTGTTCAGGGCCTCCTTCATGCGCCCTTCCACCGCATCAATGCGGTCCTGGCTGCGCTTCACGTTGGGGTTGGTGGCACGGAACTGTGCCTCATCGAAGGCCTCGCCGAACTTGGCCTTCGCCTTCTCCACCTCCTTGGCGATCTTCTGCTCGTACTTGCCGATGTGCTCCTCCAGCAGCACATCTGCCCGGTAGCGCTTCTTGCTGTCCTTGTTGTCGATCAGCGGATCATTGAAGGCGTCCACGTGGCCGCTGGCCTTCCACACCGTGGGGTGCATGAAGATGGCCGCGTCGATGCCCACGATGTTCTCGTTGAGCTTCGTCATCGACTCCCACCAGTAGCGGCGGATGTTGTTCTTCAGCTCCACGCCGTACGGCCCGTAGTCGTACGTGGCGCTGAGGCCGTCGTAGATCTCGCTGCTGGGGAACACGAAGCCATACTCCTTGGCATGGCCGATCAGGGTCTTGAGGCGCTCTTCTGGATTGCTCATGGTGTGTTGGCGGGCGCTCTGGAAATCTTCAGCGCTGCGGGGCGCAAAGATGCGGAGTTGGCGGTGTTCTGTTCAGTAGTGTGCTAAATGGACCCTTATGGACACGGATGGAGGCCGTGTCCATAAGGGTCCATAACGCGTCCATTTGGTGCCACCGCCAAGCAACAGTTCCACCCCCGTAGCTTCGCCCCCGAATGATCGAACACCGCGGTACCCTCATCTCCGAAGACCTCTTCGAGAAACGTTTCGTCTGCGACCTGAACGCCTGCAAGGGTGCCTGTTGTGTGGAGGGCGCCAGTGGTGCGCCCCTGGAGGTGGAGGAGGAGACGCTGCTCCGCGAGCTGTGGCCGAAGATCCGGCCCTACATCCCCGAGAAAGGGCAGCGCGCCATCGACGAACATGGCGTGAGCGAGGTGGACGAGGACGGCGACCTGGTGACCACCCTGGTGGAGGGCCGCGGCGAGTGCGCCTTCACCGTGTTCGATGACAAGGGCATCGCGCTGTGCGGCGTGGAGAAGGCCTGGAAGGACGGCGCCATCCCCTTCCGCAAGCCCATCAGCTGCCACCTGTACCCCATCCGCATCGCGAAGCTGAAGTTCCACGACGGGCTCAACTACCACCGTTGGCCCATCTGCAAGCCGGCCTGCGAGTGCGGCGCCAAGCTGGATGTGCCCGTGTTCCGCTTCCTGAAGGACTCCCTGACCCGCAAGTACGGCGCGGACTGGTATGCCGAGCTGGAGGAGGTGTACACCGCGTGGCTGGCGGACAAGGCGGGGAAGTAGCTGACCGGCTCGGACCAAGCCACGAAGCCCCCCGACCAATTCGTCAGGCCCCGATCGATCCCCGATGGAACAGATCGCGCCATCGACGGCCGTCGCAGCTGGCAGCACGCGCTGTAGCGTGCACCGATCGCATGCTTTGTGCGGGCCTTCGCGCTGCAACGCATCAACTCGTGCTCATCACCACCGTGCCCATCGTATACAATGGAGCGGTGACGCATGCTGTGGCGTACTTACACCCTAGGGATGCCCTACGGCCGTGCGCTACAGACGTTGTTAACGGATCGTGAAAAGAAATGTCTTGCACGGGTGCCCGTCGGGTCCATCCCGCGCCGTTGCTGAGGAACTTGCCCGTGTTGAAAACTCCGGAAACATAGCCGCCCCCGATCCTTGTGAGAGGATCCCATCCGATCCAATTTTGTAACCCGACGACGCCGCTCTTTCCGACGCCGGCGGGAACCACAGACAGTCCGAATAAATTTTGAACGGGGCCTTCCCCGAACGGTCAATTCTTCCCCCAGCCGAACCCCATGAGCAGCAGCCAGAAGCCCACCCAGATGAGCATGGAGGACATCCTTCCCGCCAACGTCGACGCGGCCAACGAGCCCCTCCTGAAGGAGAACAAGGACCGCTTCGTCATCTTCCCCATCCAGCACAACGACATCTGGCAGTACTACAAGAAACACGAGGCCAGCTTCTGGACCGCAGAGGAGATCGACCTGCACGCCGACCTGGTGGACTGGGCCGAGAAGCTCAACGATGACGAGCGCTACTTCATCAAGCACGTGCTGGCCTTCTTCGCCGCCAGCGACGGCATCGTGAACGAGAACCTGGCCGAGAACTTCCTGCACGAGGTGCAGTACACCGAGGCCCGCTTCTTCTACGGCTTCCAGATCGCCATGGAGAACATCCACAGCGAGACCTACAGCCTGCTGATCGACACGCTGATCAAGGACCCCATGGAGAAGGACAAGCTCTTCCATGCCGTGGACACCCTGGAATGCGTGAAGAAGAAGGCCGACTGGGCCCTGCGCTGGATCGACAAGGGCAGCTTCGCCGAGCGCCTGGTGGCCTTCGCCGCCGTGGAGGGCATCTTCTTCAGCGGCAGCTTCTGCAGCATCTTCTGGCTGAAGAAGCGCGGCCTGATGCCCGGCCTCACCTTCAGCAACGAGCTCATCAGCCGTGATGAGGGCCTGCACTGCGACTTCGCCTGCATGCTCTACACCAAGCACCTGATGAACCGCCTGAGCAAGAAGACGGTGGAGACCATCATCCGCGATGCCGTGGAGATCGAGAAGGAGTTCGTGACCGACGCCCTGCCTGTGAACCTCATCGGCATGAACGCCAAGCTGATGCAGCAGTACATCGAATTCGTGGCCGACCGCCTGCTGGTGGAACTGGGCAACGAGAAGATCTACAACGCCACCAACCCCTTCGACTTCATGGAGATGATCTCCCTGCAGGGCAAGACCAACTTCTTCGAGAAGCGCGTGGGCGAGTACCAGAAGGCCGGCGTGCTGAACCAGAGCGACAAGAACGAGGCGAAGTTCACCTTGGATGCCGATTTCTGAGCTACCCGCAGTGGGTCGACGACCCACTGCGAGAACGATACACACAGCATGAACGAGGCCCGCTGAGGGTCGTCGACCCTCAGCGCCCTTCTTCCCACAATTCACATCGACCGGTTGACGATCACCCGACCAACGACCGACGCAACCCACCCCGCAGGCCCCCATCTTGGGAGTCCTGCCATTGACAGGAAAACCAACCAACCGCAAGGCGGGAGCCGAGCGGTCCATATCAACGTAAGGGCGGGAAATTTCCCGCCCCCAACAACAGACAAAGAAGCATGTATGTAATCAAGCGCGACGGACGCCGGGAGGCGGTGAAATTCGACAAGATCACCGCCCGGGTGAAGAAACTCTGCTACGGACTGGATCCCATGGTGGATGCCACGCAGGTGACCCTCAAGGTCATCGACGGCATCTTCGATGGCGTGACCACCACCGAGCTGGACAACCTCACCGCCGAGGTGGCCGCCACCATGACGGTGAAGCACCCGGACTACGCGCAACTCGCCAGCCGCATCGCCGTCAGCAACCTGCACAAGAACACCAAGAAGTCCTTCAGCGAGACCATGAAGGACCTCTACTTCTATGTGGACCCCAAGACCGGTGAGCGCGCCAGCCTCATCGCCGACGATGTCCACAAGATCATCCAGGACAACGCCGACCAGCTGGACAGCGCCATCATCTACGACCGCGACTTCAGCTACGACTTCTTCGGCTTCAAGACCCTGGAGCGCAGCTACCTCCTGCGCCTGCACGGCCAGGTGGTGGAGCGCCCCCAGCACATGCTGATGCGTGTGGCCGTGGGCATCCACAAGAACGACCTGGAGGCCGCCATGGAGACCTACAACTCCCTGAGCGAAGGCTGGTACACCCACGCCACCCCCACGCTCTTCAACGCCGGCACCCCCAAGCCGCAGATGAGCAGCTGCTTCCTGCTGCAACTGAAGGACGACAGCATCAACGGCATCTACGACACCCTGAAGCAGTGCGCCCAGATCAGCCAGAGCGCCGGCGGCATCGGCCTCAGCGTGCACAACCTGCGCGCCAAGGGCAGCTACATCAAGGGCACCAACGGCACCAGCAACGGCATCGTGCCCATGTTGCGCGTGTTCAACGACACCGCCCGCTACGTGGACCAGGGCGGCGGAAAGCGCAAGGGCAGCTTCGCCATCTACCTGGAGCCCTGGCACGCCGATGTGTTCGACTTCCTGGAACTGAAGAAGAACCACGGCAAGGAGGAGATGCGCGCCCGCGACCTCTTCTACGCCATGTGGATCCCCGACCTCTTCATGAAGCGCGTGGAGCAGGGTGCGGACTGGACCCTGATGTGCCCCAACGAGTGCCCCGGCCTGGCCGACACCTGGGGGGCCAAGTTCGAGGAGCTGTACGAGGGCTACGAGGCCGCCGGCAAGGGTCGCGGCACCGTGAAGGCCCAGGACCTGTGGTTCAAGATCCTGGAGAGCCAGATCGAGACCGGCACGCCCTACATCCTCTTCAAGGACGCCGCCAACGGCAAGAGCAACCAGCAGAACCTGGGCACCATCAAGAGCAGCAACCTCTGCACGGAGATCATCGAGTACACCAGCCCCGATGAGGTGGCCGTGTGCAACCTGGGCTCCATCGCATTGCCCAAGTTCGTGGAGCGTGGCAAGTTCGACCACGACATGCTCTTCAAGGTCACCTATGAGCTGGCGCGCAACCTGAACCGCGTCATCGACCAGAACTACTACCCCATCCCCGAAGCCCGCCGCAGCAACATGCGCCACCGCCCCATCGGCATCGGCGTGCAGGGCCTGGCCGATGCCTTCATCCTCATGCGCTATCCCTTTGATAGTGTGGAGGCCAAGGTGCTGAACCGCGAGATCTTCGAGACCATCTACTACGCCGCCATGACCGCCAGCAAGGACCTGGCGAAGGAGGAGGGCACCTACGAGACCTACGAGGGCAGCCCCATCAGCCAGGGCGTGTTCCAGTTCGACATGTGGGGCGTGAAACCCAGCGACCGCTGGGAGTGGGACGTGCTGCGTGAGGAGGTGAAGAAGCACGGCGTGCGCAACAGCCTGCTGCTGGCCCCCATGCCCACCGCCAGCACCGCCCAGATCCTGGGCAACAACGAGTGCTTCGAACCCTACACCAGCAACATCTACACCCGCCGTGTGCTCAGCGGCGAGTTCGTGGTGGTGAACAAGTACCTGCTGCGCGACCTGGTGAAGCTCGGCCTCTGGGGCGAGGACCTCAAGAACAAGATCATCAGCGCCAACGGCAGCGTGGCCCACATCCCGGAGATCCCCCAGAACCTCAAGGACCTCTACAAGACCGCGTGGGAGATCAGCCAGAAGGTGATCATCGACATGGCCGCGGACCGGGGCGCCTACATCTGCCAGAGCCAGAGCCTCAACATCTTCATGGAGAACGCCAACTTCGGCAAGCTCACCAGCATGCACTTCTACAGCTGGAAGGCGGGCCTGAAGACCGGCATGTACTACCTGCGCACCAAGGCCGCCACGGACGCCATCAAGTTCAC
>JBGTAJ010000159.1:0-4118 GCA_041749915.1 Flavobacteriales bacterium | reverse complement strand
TTCCAGCTTCTGGTGCTTTGCCTGCTCATCGAACAGGCTTCGGCTAGGGCGTTTGCTCATGCCTCAAAGAGATCGATCGCCTACCGCTTTGTCAAGATCTGATCGCTGCGACTTCTCAACAGGTTCTTCGAACTACCCAATTGGTAGTGTGCGGACCTGCCATCTGGTGGGCCACTGGAGAACGGTTCCCAACCATGCGCCAATACCGTCATGGGAAGTTGCAGTAGCGCAACGCCTGCCATATATTTTATCACTGGACTGTCCTCCGTCGGTGTCAGGTGATCGGGACGAGCTTTCGGCTGGTATAGATGGCCCCGTGCAATCAAATTATCCAGATAGGCATGGTAGCCCTCTCCGTCACTGGCAATGACGCGTTGCCAAGCCTTACCATCGTCACCGATTATGCGCCATTTGACCGATGCTGGAATGCAAACCAACGCCAGAACTAACAGTACATAGCGAGACCAGTATGCGTCGTGGGTTGTACTTAAGCGTGCACTGTACATGAGCGGTAATCAGTAAGGCAGCGTCGCGCTCACCCGCATGAACACATCGTCCACCAGGAGCCGGGCCTTCAGGTCCTTGTTCCAGAGGTAGAATTTCAGGGTCTCATCGGCCTCCAAAGGCGGCACCGGGATGCGGTATTCGATCTGCTGCCACCGATCGTCCTGCGTGCCGGGCAGCGGGTTGATGGGGAAGGGTTCGTAGTACGTGGGAGTTCCGTCCGGGCCCTGCACCGAGGTGATGCCCAGGCAATGCCGACTGTCACCGGCCTTCGCTTCGTAGCGTTGGTAGCCCACTTCCAGGAAGAGGGCACGGCCTGCAGGCAGCACCCCGGGCGGCACTTCGAAGGTGATCCCGAACTCGTTCTCCTCATCGTACACGCAGACCCGTTCACCGGAGAAGGCGCGCGGATGGGGCACCACCTTGCCGCCACCCCAGTAGGTGCATGCGTTGTCCAGGTCGCAGCTTTCCTCGATGAAGACCTCCATGCCCTTGGGGTGGAAAGGGGCCTCCTGGTAGTTGCCCCCCAGCTGTCCACGGTCCTCTTCGGCGCAGCGCCCGAAGGCCCACACGTACTTGGCGCGGTCCATGGATTCGTGGTGTAGAATGCCTACGTGGTACTGCCACAACTGGAAGAGGTGCAGGGCGATGCACAGGGTGATGAACACCCGGGCAGTGCCCCACCAACGGCCGCTGGCGCGCTGCAGCAGCAAGGCCATGGGAATGGCCAGCACCGGGTAGTGGTCCACGAAGACGCGGCTGCCGAACCCGCCGCCGTAGTACCAGATCCACCAACTGCTGATGACGTAGGTGTTGGCCGCCCAGTAGAGCAGCAGCCAGGCCGCCCGTTGTCGGTCCCAGCGCCACAGCAGCACGGTGCCCGCGGCGGAGAGCAGCAGCACCGGTGTCCACAGGAAGAGCCCGCGCCGGAAGCCGAAGAGGACCTTGACCACCTCGGGCCGGTCCCACATGAAGCCTTCGCCGCTGTATCCATAGGCCACCCACTGCCCGGTCTGCAGGTACCACATCAGCGGCTGGATGCCTGCGATCAGCGCTCCGGCCAGCAGTGTCGGGATCACCACTGTACGCTCCTTCCACCAGCGTTGCAACAAGGGTAGCGTGCCTTTGCCCGCCACCACGGGCAGTGCCAACAGCACCAGGGCGTTCACGGGGCGTATGAGGACGATGAGCCCCATCAGGGCACCAGCGGCGATGGCCCAACGGAGCGAGGCTCCCATGGCCAGGCGATGCACCAGGAGCAACAGTGTGCTGATGGCCCAGAAACTGTACACATGCGACCAGCCAGGTTGGAAGGCGGCCAGTTGCAGCAGCGTGGACCCGAGACCGAAGGCCAGGACCAGCCAGGCCACCACGGCATCGCGGATGCCCATGCCCCGGAGCAGTGCCCGCAAGGCCAGCAGACCGAGCAGGAGGTACACCCAGCCGCCCACGAACAGCGCCTTCATCTCGTACTCGCTGAGCCCATCGCGGGGCGCGTCGGGGTCCGTGAGGGCCAGGGCATGGCCGATGGCGAACCAGGGCGACATGGCCACTGCGGTCCCTGCGAAGTACTTGTTCAGCGTGCCGCTGGGCGTGTGGCGCACGTACTCCCATTGGTAGGGCTCGTTGCCCAGGTCGTGGCGCAGGAACACGGCCTGCAGGTAGGCGTAATAGCCCTTGGCATCGCTGCGGATGGTCTCTTTCCAGCCTTCGCCATCATCGCCCCGCCACGGTCCGAGCACGCTGATCACCGCAGTGGTGATCACCACCAGCAGGATGGCGAGGTGGGAGGGGGTGGGACGTTGCAGGGCCATGCGTTCGATCGGGGTGTGAAGATGGGAAGTGCGACCGGTAATCGCGGCATCGGATGAACGCAACGCCCAAGGGCTACTTTCGCAGCGCTCCGGGCAGCAGGTCGCCCGGGTCATCCCCGATCATGAAAAAGGTCATCGTCACCGGCGGCGCCGGGTTCATCGGATCACACACCGTGGTGGAGCTCCTTGCGGCAGGCTATGAGCCCGTGATCGTGGACGACCTGCGGAACAGCGATGAACGGGTGCTGGCCGGCCTTGCCGCCATCACGGGCCGGAGCGTGCGCTGGCACCGCATCGACTGTAATGATGCCGCGGCCTTCGACCGGGTGTTCGCCGAGGAGGGAGCGGTGCACGGCGTCATCCATTTCGCGGCCTACAAGGCGGTGGGCGAGAGCGTGGCCGAACCGCTGAAGTACTACCACAACAACATCGGCTCCCTCACCGTGCTGCTGGGCCTGATGCAGCAGCATGGGGTCCATCAGCTGGTGTTCTCCTCCAGTTGCACCGTCTATGGCCAGCCGGAACAGCTGCCCGTGACCGAGACCTCGCCGGACCGCAACGCCAGTTCGCCATACGGTTACACCAAGGTGGTGTGCGAGCAGTTGCTGCGCGACCAGAGCCATGCCGACCCCACCATGAAGGCGGTGCTCCTGCGCTATTTCAACCCCATCGGTGCGCATCCCTCGGGCCTCATCGGCGAGCTGCCGATCGGGGTGCCCAACAACCTGGTGCCCTACGTCACCCAGACCGCCGCTGGCATGCGCGAGCAGCTCACGGTGCACGGTGCCGATTATCCCACGCGTGATGGCAGCTGTGTGCGTGACTACATCCACGTGGTGGACCTGGCGCGTGCGCACGTCATGGCGCTGGACTGGATGTCCGCCCAGGAAGCACCGGTGCACGAGGTGTTCAACCTGGGCACGGGCCAGGGCAACACGGTGTTGGAGGTGGTGAACGGTTTCATGGAGGCCACCGGCGTGAAGGTGCCATACACCATCGGGCCACGTCGCCCGGGCGATGTGGAGAGCGTGTATGCCGAGACCAGCAAGAGCCGGACGGTGCTGGGATGGAGCTGCCGGCACGACCTGAAGGAGGCCCTGCGCGATGCCTGGAACTGGCAACAGCGCTTGCAGGGATGAGGTGGGGCGCCGTGATCGGGGCCTTGTTGGGTGCTGTGCCATGCGCATTCGCCCAGTCACCCCCTATGGATGGTGATCGGTTGCGCTGGTTCCAGGATGCCAAGCTGGGCATCTTCATCCACTGGGGCATTTACAGCGTGAACGGCACCACCGAGAGCTGGGCCTTCTACAACGAGAAGCTGCCCTACGCCGACTACATGCAACAGCTGGAGGGCTTCACTGCAGGCAAGTACGATCCTGCTGCTTGGGCTGATCTGATCCAGCGAAGCGGCGCGAAGTATGCGGTGGTCACCACGAAGCATCACGATGGGGTGGCGATGTTCGAGACCAAGATGACGCAGCCACCAGCATCCATCATCAGCGGCACGCACGACCCCGGTGGTCGGCCAGCGGTGCTATCAACGCAACGGTCCACGCCAGCTCGGCGTGCGGTGGTGGCACCGTTGATGCAGGCCTTGCGGGAGCGCGACATCCGGTGTGGTGCGTACTTCTCGCTCATTGATTGGTCGCACTACGACTACCCCGCCTTCACCAAGGACAGCACGCGTTACGCGATCAAGGACGATCCGGCCCGCTGGCAACGCTTCCGTAATTTCTACCTGGGCCAGATCAGTGAGATCACCACGCAGCTCCACCCCGACCTTTTCTGGTTCGATGGCGA
>JBGTAJ010000158.1:0-18970 GCA_041749915.1 Flavobacteriales bacterium | reverse complement strand
CCACGAACTGGACCACAGTCTACCCCAGCGTTGGAAGAACTACTACGCCGGTGTCAACCTGACCCAGGACAAACCCGAACTTGTAACCCTAACGCAGGACTAACGCCATTAACCCGTCAACCTTTTTCAGGACGAGACACTCATGTCCACATGCTCAAATGCTCACATGAGCACATGCACCGCTACGCTTGCACCGTCTCCACCACCACCACGCCCTGCTTCACCGCTGCCTGCACGAAGCCCACGAAGAGCGGATGCGGGCGCGCCACGGTGCTGCGGTACTCGGGGTGGAACTGCACCCCCACGAACCAGGGGTGGTCCTTCACCTCTACGATCTCCACCAGCTTGCCCTTGGGATTGATGCCCGTGGCCAGCATGCCGGCGGCACGGTAATCCTCCAGGTAGGCGTTGTTGAACTCGTAGCGGTGGCGGTGCCGTTCGGTGATGTCCTTGCGGCCATACACCGCCAGGGCGGTGCTGCCCTCGGCCAGTTTGCAGGGGTAGGCGCCCAAGCGCATGGTGCCGCCCTTGTTCTCGATGGACTTCTGGTCCTCCATCATGGCGATCACCGGGGCCTTGGTGTCGACGTTCATCTCGGTGCTGTTGGCGTCGGTGAGGCCCAGCACGTTGCGTCCGAACTCGATCACCGCGCACTGCATGCCCAGGCAAATGCCGAAGAACGGGATCTTGTTCTCGCGTGCGTATTTGATGGCTTCGATCTTCCCCTCGATCCCGCGGTGCCCGAAGCCGGGGGCGACAAGGATGCCGCTCAGCCCGGCCATGTGTTTGCCGATGTTCTTGGCGTTCAGTTTTTCGCTGTGCACCCACCTGATCTGCACCTTGGTCTCGTTCTCCGCACCAGCGTGCTCCAAGGCTTCCTTGATGCTCTTGTAGGCATCATGCAATTCCACGTACTTGCCCACCAACCCGATCTGCACCGTACGCTTGGGACCCTTGTAACGGCCCAGGAATGCTTTCCAGGTAGTGAGGTCAGCCTCGGGGTAACCCGTGATGCCCAGCTTGCGCAGCACCACTTCGTCCAGGCCTTCCTCCTGCATCAGGATGGGCACGTCGTAGATGGTCTCGGCATCACGGCTCTCGATCACGGCCGTGGCGTCCACGTTGCAGAACAGCGCGATCTTCTCCTTCATGCCTTTCTGCATGGGGTGCTCCGTGCGGCACACCAGCACATCGGGCTGCACGCCCAGGCTCAGCAGTTCCTTCACGCTATGTTGCGTGGGCTTGGTCTTCAGCTCGCCGCTGGTCTGCAGGAAGGGGAGGAGCGTGAGGTGGATGGTCAGGCAGTCCTTGCCCTTCTCCCACTTCAGCTGGCGGATGGATTCCACGTAGGGCAGGCTCTCGATGTCGCCCACGGTGCCACCCACCTCGGTGATCACAAAGTCATAGATGCCCTTGCGGCCCAAGGCCTGGATATGGCGCTTGATCTCGTCGGTGATGTGGGGGATCACCTGCACGGTCTTGCCCAGGTACTCGCCACGGCGCTCCTTGCTGATGACGTTCTGGTAGATCCTCCCGGTGGTGACGTTGTTGGCCTGGCTGGTGGGCACGTCCAGGAAACGCTCGTAGTGGCCCAGGTCCAGGTCGGTCTCGGCACCGTCCTCGGTCACGAAACACTCCCCGTGCTCATAGGGGTTCAGCGTTCCGGGATCGACGTTGATGTAGGGGTCCAGCTTCTGGATGGTGACCGTGAAGCCGCGGGCCTGCAGCAGCTTGGCCAGGCTGGCACTGATGATGCCCTTGCCCAACGAGGAGGTCACGCCTCCGGTCACGAAAATGTACTTGGTGGAACCCGTCATCGCGTCTTGCGAACGCAGGAACTAGATCCGCGATCACGGGGTGTAAAGATAGCTTTCCCCCGCGACCTGGGGACAGCTTTCGACAGGTGATCGCAAGCCTTCGATCAGAAGCGGAAGCTCACTCCCACGCTGGGCAGGATCGGCAACTGGTCCACCCGCTCGAAGCGGACGCGGTCGAAGTAGAAGATGTTCTCCCGGTCATAGGCGTTGGTCAGGCTCATGTCCAGTTCCAACACCTTGTGCTCGTCGAACTTCCACACCTTGGTGACGCCAATGTCCAGGCGGTGGTAGGTGGGCAGACGGCCTTGGTTCAGTGGGCCGAAGATGGTGGCCAGGTCGGCATTGCTGGTGGTGTAGTCCGTGTTCACATCGCCATTGAAGGGGATGGAGCCGTAGAAGCCCTGGGTCTGGGTGAAGGGGAAGCCCGATCCGAAGTTCCAGCGCGCGTTCACACGCCATGAATCGAACTTGCCGAAGTTGTAGCTCGTGACGAAGTTCACGTTGTGCCGACGGTCCCACACCGGGTTGTACTCCTGCACCCCGTCGAAACGGTCCACGTAGGTGTAGCTGTAGACCGTCCAGATCGAAAGGCGGTCCTTGTCGTACTTCAGTTGCAGGTCGGCACCATACGCTTTACCGGTCTCCACGATGAAGTCCTTCTTCAGCTCATCGGGCTGGTCGGCGAACTCGGGCGTGTCGTTGAAGAGCTTGTTCCGGTTCAGGTTCGTCACCTGGCGGAAGTCCTTGAAGTACACCTCGAAATTGGCGGTGAGGTCGTTGGTCAGGTCATACTCCACTCCGGCCACGTAATGGTTGGCACGTTGCAGCGGGTCCTTGATGTCGCGCACATCGCCGTTGGGCAGGGTCACGGTCTTGGGCAGGTTCTCCGGTGCGGAGAGGAAGCCGTAGAAGAGGTTCACCACGTCGCGATCGCTGTTGGCGGCCACCAGGTTCTGGCTGTAGCGGCCGGCGGCCACTTTGAACCGCAGGTCATCCGTGATGTTCCACTTGGCACCGATGCGGGGTTCGATGTTGGCCACGGAGAGGGATGCATAGTAGTGCAGGCGGATCCCGGGATCGATGATCACGTTGCCGAGCTTCTTGCGGTAGCTGAAATATCCCGCGATCTCCGAGGTGTTCTGCTCCTGCTCATACCTCGTCCCCACGCTGTTGTAGAAGCTGAAGTTGGTGCGGAACCCGAGGATCTCCACTCCGTAGCGGGCCTCGTCCTCGCCCATGAACAGCTTGAAGTTCAGGCCGCCGTTGAAGCTGCTGATGTCGCTGGTGCGCGGCTCCAGGCCGGCCTCGATCAACGAGATACCATAATCACTGAATGAGAAGACACCGTCGATCAGTACCGCAGAGCCCGAGGGAACGAGCACGAAGTTCGATCCCACGCCCCAGTTCTTCCAGCTCAGGTCGCTTACGCCCTGATAGTTCACGGCATCATTGAAGTTGAAGCCGAACAGGTTGAACTTGCTCCCGTTCGCGCCATTGAAGGACACCTTGCCGTAGACATCGGTGAAGGCGAACGGCAGACCGGCCGTATCGACATAGTTGTAGAAGACCTTGCTGCTCTCATCCAGGTAGCTGTGCCGGAAGTTGAGCAGGTAGGACGATGAGCCCTCTCCGGGCTCGGTCTGTTTCTTGATCGGACCTTCGAGCAGTGCCTTGGCCGCAAAGGTGCTGGCCCCCACCTTGCCACTGAGCCGGGTCTTGTTGCCATCCCGCGTGGTGATGTCCATCACGGAACTTACGCGCCCCCCGTGCTCGGCATTGAAGCCGGCGGTGTAGATGTCCGCATTCCGGATGATGTCGTTGTCGAACACGCTGAACAGGCCGATGCTGTGGAAGGGGTTGTACAGCACCATGCCGTCCATCATCACCTTGTTCATGATCGGCGAACCGCCGCGCACATACAACTGGCCTCCCTGGTCACCGGTGAAGATGACGCCAGGCACCACCTGAAGGTACTGCGCCAGGTCGGCCTCGCCACCGATGGAGGGCATGCGTTCGATCTGCTTGGGCGTAAGCTTGGTGACGCCCATGCGCACCTGGTTCTGGGCCTCCTGCTTCTCGCCGGACACCTCGAACTCCCGGATCTGGATGGCGCTCTTTGTGAGGAACAGCTTCTCGGTGATGATCTGGTCGCGCGCCACGCTCACGCTCTTCATCAGGGTGTCATAACCCAGGTAGGTCACCATCAGGGTATAGGTGCCCGGGGCGATCTTACTGATGGAATAGTACCCGTTCACATCCGTGGCGGCACCGGTGGTGGTGCCCTTCAGGATCACGTTGGTGAAGATGATGGGCTCACCGGTGGCCTTGTCATACACAAAGCCACGGATGGTGCCGGTCTGTGACCACGCTGCGGTGGTGATCAAGATGATGAACGCGGTGAGGGAGCAGCGTAGCAAGTTCGGCTTCATGGAAAGTTCCTGGCAGGGCGGCTAAGGTAGCGGAACCCTTTCAACGGCAGGGCCACCGTTCCACGGCCCGTTGGGACCCTTGGCTGCTCGATCCTGCACTCAGGACATGACCTTCGCCAGCAGCTCCCGCAGCAGCTCGCCCTGGTCGCCGCCGTCCCCGCCCACACCTTTGCTGCGCAGATCGCACTGGCGCAAGTGCCGCTGGATCTCCACCAACTTCGCCAGGGAGTAGTTCCGCGACTGGGCCACATAGTCCTTCACGAAGTAGGGGTTCACCCTCAACGCCCCGGCCATTTCCTGTGGTGGCCGGTTGCTCAGGGTGTGCACCATCGCCAGCTTGCTGAAGTAGGTGTTGAGGAAGCCCAGGGTCACCGGAAGCGGGTTGTCCTTGGGGTCAGCCGCGAAATGTGCCGCGATCTGCTGGGCCTTCGCCGCGTTGCGCGTTCCGATGGCGTTCTGCAGCTCGAAGATGTTGTAGTCCTTGCTGATCCCCACGAAACGCTGGATGTGGTCGCTGGTGATGGCACCTCCCTCGTCGGTCACCAGGCACAGTTTCTCCACCTCCTTCACGGCCTTGGCCAGGTCGCTGCCCAGGTGGGTGGCCAGCAGCTGGGCCTCGGCCTGCCCCAGCCGGCGCTTCTGGTTCTTGGCGAAGCTGATCAGTACATCGGGCAACTTGTCGTCCTTCACCTTGTCGCTCAGGAGAACGGCACCGCCGCCTTTCTGCACGGCCTTCAGGATGCCTTTCCGCGCGTCTATCTTCTTGTGTTTGTAGCTGAGCACGAGTACCGTGGTGGGCGTAGGCTTGGCCAGGTAAGGCTCCAGTTTCTCCACCTCATCGATGCGCCAGTTCTGCAGTTCCCGCACGATCACCACCTGGCGCTCGGCCATCATCGGAAACCGCAGGCAGGAGTCCTTCACCACATCGTGGCTGACGTCCCGCCCATACAGGATGCTCTGGTTGAAATCCCGCTCGTGGTCGGCCACGGCAAGGTGTTCGATCTCCTCGGCCAGACGATCGATGAAGAAGCTCTCCTCGCCATGGAGGAGGTATACGGGCCTGAAGGTGCCTGCACGCACCTCAAGCATCAGCTTCCTGTAATCGTCCACCACGCTCATTCGTAGCGCAGGTGTTTCACCGACCGGCCTTCGTTGATGATCTCGCGCAGCGCCTCGATGCCCACCCGGATATGGGTCTCCACGAAGGAGCCCGTGACCTTCGCATCGCTCGCGCTGGTCTTCACGCCCCAGGGCACCATGGGCTGGTCGCTCACCAGCAGGAGAGCGCCGGTGGGGATCGCGTTGGCGAAGCCGGTCATGAACAGGGTGGCGGTCTCCATGTCGATGGCCATGCAGCGGATGGCCCGCAGGTGTTCCTTGAAGGCCTCGTCATGCTCCCACACCCTGCGGTTGGTGGTGTATACCGTCCCGCTCCAGTAGTCCAGTTCCATGTCGCGGATGGCACCGCTCACCGCCCGGTGGATCATGAAACTGGGCAGTGCAGGCACTTCCGGCGGAAAATAGTCGTTGCTTGTCCCCTCACCACGGATCGCCGCGATGGGCAGGATCAGGTCGCCCAGGCTGTTCTTCTTCTTTAATCCGCCGCACTTGCCCAGGAAGAGCACCGCCTTGGGGTCTATGGCGCTCAGCAGGTCCATCAGCGTGGCCGCGTTCGGGCTGCCCATGCCAAAGTTGATCATCACCATATCCTCCGCTATGGCCACTTTCATGGCCTTCTCCTTCACCGGCATCGTGGCTCCGGTCAACTGGCAGAAGATGTCCAGATAGTTGTCGAAGTTGGTGAGCAGGATATGTGGCTTGAAGTCTTCCAGCGCCAACCCGGTGTAGCGGGGGAGCCAGTTCTTCACGATGTCTTCCTTGGTATGCACCTTTGTGGGATATGGAGACCGGGATACAGGTACTTGCCTTACCGGACCACGGCGTCAAAACTAAGCATGACGCCGCTGGCCCTCAGGTGTTCGATCCCCTCCGCCGCCGCTGGGTGGCCCTCACGCCCGAGGAATGGGTGCGGCAGCACTTCCTGAACCACCTGATCATCGACCTGCGATGGCCTGCAGGGCGGATCATCGTGGAGCATGGCCTACGATTGAACGGCCTTTCGCAGCGCGCGGACATCGTTCTGCACGGGCCGGACGGCGGTCCGCTGGCCCTGGTGGAGTGCAAGGCGCCCTCGGTGCCCATCACCCAGCGAACGTTCGAGCAGGCCGGGCGTTACAATACCGTGTTCAAGGTCCCCTATCTCCTGGTGACGAACGGTTTCCAGCACTACTGCTGCCGGGTGGACCATGTCACCGGGCGTGTGGATTTCCTGCCGGCACTGCCGGACCATGACACGATGCTTGGACCGAACGCGGATTAACTTTGAGATCATGAACGCACTTCGACGCTCCCTCCTTCCGGCCCTGTTCCTGCTCGCCTTGGTCGGCCATGCCCAGGTCAGGGAGAAGATGGGCTTCCCCTTGAAGGCCTTCCTGAAGCAGGCACATTCACCGGATACGGAGGTGGACGTGTTCATCCATGGCCCCAAGGAGGAGGTGGCCGTGGCGGTGCTGGCCCATGGCGGCCGGGTGAAGATGAGCCGCGAAGGCCTGATCAGTGCGCGCATCCCGGTCGGCAGGCTGCAGGCCCTGGCCGCTGAACCTGCGGTCGGCTTCTTCGAGTTCTCGCTGGACAAGGGCCATACGATGAACGATTCCATGCGGGTGAAGAACCGCATCAACGAGATCCATGCAGGTCTGGCGCCGCTCCCCGATGGCTACACTGGTGAGGGGGTGATCATGGGCATCATCGATTCCGGCATGGACTTCCAACATCCCGATATGCAACACGCCGACGGCCGTACGCGGATCATCAAGTACTGGGACCAGACCCTGCCGTTCAATGCCGCCGCCACGCCCCAACCCTACGGTTATGGCCAGGTGTGGGACAGCACGCAGATCAACCAAGGACTGATGACCTCCGTGGACCAGCCCGGCTATTATGGACATGGGACCTCGGTGAGCAGTATTGCGGCCGGGAACGGACTGGCCAATGGTCGCCACAAAGGCGTTGCACCTGACGCGGACTACATCGTCGTGTCCAGCCGCTTCAATGCACCCAATTGGCGCAGTGTGGTGGCCGATGGCGTGCAGTACATCTTCGACCAGGCCGAATCCATGGGGCGCCCTGCCGTGATCAATGCCAGTCTGGGTACCTACTTCGGTTCGCATGATGGCCTGGATGCGGCGGCCCTGTTCATCGACGACCTGCTTCTGGAACAAGGGGGGCGTGCCATGGTCTGTGCGGCCGGTAACAGCAACGAACTGGCACCTTATCACCTGCGCACGGTGGTGGACAGCGATACCAGCTGGACCTGGTTCCGCCGTAACGCGAGCAGCCTGTTGGGATACCCGGCCGTGTACTTCGAACTATGGGCCGATGTGGAGGAATTCGAGAACGTCGAGTTCGCCTTGGGGGCCGATCGGGTCTCCCCCTTCCGCTTTCGGGGCAGAACGCCATTTCACTCGGTGACCGATGTGCTGGGCACCGTGGTGACCGATACCTTGTGGAGCCTGAGCGGGAACCGGATCGGCGTCGTGGACCTGTATGCCATCCAGCGTGGTGACCAGTACCAGCTTCAGGTGCACATGCAGGAACCGGATTCCGCCAATTATCGCTTCCGGTTCATGACCACCGGTTCCGGGATGTTCGACATCTGGAGCTCGGGAACGTTCGGTTATTCCGCCATGGATGCTGCCGCCCCGAACGTGGCCCAGGTCCCTACAGCCATCCATTATGTGGTGCCCGACCGGAAGCAGCACATCGTGGATTCCTGGGCTTGTTCCCCGCACGTGATCACGGTGGCGAACTACCAGAACGAGACCTCCTACATCGACTACCTCGGGAACCCCCAGACCGTGACCGGTGTGGAGGACAGTATTGCAGGTCCGTCCAGTTCCGGCCCTGCGCGCAATGGCTTGATGAAGCCCGAGATCGCCTCCACAGGGAGCATCATTTTCGCAGCGCCGCCGCTGTTCGACCTGCAGGCCAGTATCGCCAACGGTGGCACCAACGTGGATGCCGGCGGGTGGCACATCCGTGGCGGAGGAACATCCGCCGCATCGCCGGTGGTCGCTGGAACGGTGGCGCTCTATTTCGAGAAGTGCCCCAATGCCACGGCCGGCGAAGTGAAGGCGGCCATCCTTTCCACAGCGGTCACTGATGCGTTCACCGGCACCGTTCCCAACGACCGCTGGGGACTGGGCAAACTCGATGCCTTTGCCGCGCTCAGCTTGAGCAACCCGCCCACTGCGCTGTTCGTGGAGGGTCCGAACCCCTTCTGCGAAGGGGAAGAGGTGCAGGTGAGCGCCGCCGAAGGGATGGCCATCTATGCCTGGAGCAACGGTGCCACAACGCCCACCATCGTGGTGGATTCAGTGGAACAGGTCAGTGTATGGATGACCAGTGTCTCCGGTTGTGTGGGTGGCAGTGATACGTTGCAGCTCTCCACGGTCCCGACCCCTGATGTACCCGTGATCGAACAGGACGCCACGCTGCTCACGAGCACACCGGCGCTCGGCTACCAATGGTACCGCAACGGTGAACCCATCGATGGTGCCACAGAGCAGTCCTACGATGCCGTCACGGGCGGTTCCTATCATGTGGTGGTCACCAACGAGTTCGACTGCAGTGCGACCAGCGAAGCCATCGTGATCATCGTCACCGATGTGGACGGCCCGAGTGCTGTGCAGCCGGCCATCTGGCCTTCTCCGGCGAACGACGTGCTGATGTTGCGCGTGCCATCCGGTGGCTCACTCCGCAGCGATGCCTTGGTGGTCGATGACCTCGGTCGGGTGGTGGCCCGCTTCCCCCTCGGTCAAGCTTCAGAGCATGTCCTCTCGCTGGAAGGCCTTGCCCCTGGAGCCTACACCTTGCGTGTGCTCGGCGATGGGCCCGAGTGGAACGGGCGCTTCATCAAGCAGCGCTAGCCACCTTTATCCGTGTCGGAAGAGATCTCCTCTAAGGGGCGATAGAATCCTTTCAGCTGTTGCTTCAATCCCATGAAGCGCACGATGCCGATGACCAGAAAGGCCCCGGACAGCACCAGCGAGAGCATGCCCACCCAGAGCAGGTCGCCGTGCCCTTCCAGTTGGATCAGGGCCAGACCGCCGATCACCAGGTACAGGGATGAGCGGGTGTAGGCCAGGAAGGTGCGTTCGTTGGCAAGCCGCGTGCGTTCCAAGGCCAGATGATCGCGCAGGATCATCTTCTCCTCCATGGAGAACGGCCGGTCGAACCGGAGCAGGTCGGTGATGCTTTTGGATGGGAACATGGTCACAAAGTTCAAGGAAGTCCGAGGTGGAAGAGGGCATCCCCCTGATTCACCACCGGCGCCGTGTTCACGCAGATGATGTGGCCGCCGAACGGGGCCCTCACTTGCCTACTGTGGTCACCGTAAGGGTCCGCGATCAATCCCAGCACCATGCCCTTTTCCAGTTCCGAACCGTTCTCCATGAGGGGGTGGAACAGACCGGCCATCGGTGCGCGTACCCATTTGGACGAGCTGAGGTGTGAGGGACCACGCAGCGTATCGGATACGCCTTTCCAAAGCCCGAGGTGTTCCATGACGCGGGTGACGCCGCGGTGCGCTTCACGGATGGCATCCTCGTCCAAACTGCGCGCCTTGCCGCCCTCGAAAAGCACATAGCTGCGCCCCAATTTGTTCATGTGGGCCCGTATGAAACGTTCACGGATGGCCGCCTTCAGGATCAATGGCGGGTCGAAGGCCTGGGCGATCTCCAGGGAGCGCTCATCATCGCTGGTATAACGCAGGTGGGGGTGGTTGTGGCGCTGGTCCGATCCGGAATGCAGGTCGATCACCACGTCCACGGCGGGCAGCACTTCGGTCACCAAGGCATGCGCCAATCGGCTCGCCAGGGACCCGTTCGGGGAGCCCGGGAAGAAGCGGTTCAGGTCACGTCCGTCGGGCAACTCCCGTTTCATGGCCAGGAAACCGAACACGTTCAGTACGGGGATCGCCACCACGGTGCCGCGCGCGAGCGGCTGATGCTTCAGGTCCTCCAGGATCCTGCGCACCGTCTCGATCCCGTTCA
The DNA here is from genome assembly GCA_041749915.1 of Flavobacteriales bacterium. GTDB lineage: Bacteria > Bacteroidota > Bacteroidia > Flavobacteriales_F > PHOS-HE28 > PHOS-HE28. Next base: position 8,611 of record JBGTAJ010000158.1, on the reverse strand, counting down.
CCTCATCGCCGTGCACGCCAGCAAGCAACAACAGCACCGGTCCTTCCTCCAGTCCACGCTGCACCACCACGGGGATCTCCACACTGGTGCGGGTGTACAGGCGGGCAACCTGAAGGTCCAGCACATGGCGCTCACCTGGCCGCACGCTGGTGCCCAGGATATTCACCAGGGTGCACGTGTTGTGCATCCCGCTCTGAGAAGGCATGTTCATCGGGCCGTGAAATTATCGCAGAACCGGCCTCCCGGTATCTTTACGGACATGGACCTGGTGCGCGCCTCCATCGAACGCTACGTGAAGCTGACCGATGCCGAATGGGCGGAGGTGGCGCCCTGTTGGAAGCGCTATTCGTTCGCAAAGGGTGAGTTCATTTCTCATGCCGGCCGTGTGGAGACCCGCGCCTACATCGTGGATCAAGGGGTGCAACGCATGTACCATGAACATGACGGCAACGAGCACTGCCTGGGTTTCGCATACGGGAACAGTTGGAGCGGTGATTACGATTCTTTCGTGGGCCAGCGTCCCGGCCGTTTCCAAGTACAGGCCATGACGGACAGTGTTCTGGTGGGCATCGAACGGATCGACCTGCTGCGTCTCTATGACCGTGTGCCCGCCATGGACCGCTGGGGGCGCCTCATCGTGGAGGAACTGATCCAGGGCCGTGCGACGCGTGAGATCGAGCAGCTCACCCTCCCTGCGGAGGAGCGTTACCGCAGGCTTCTCAAGCGCAGCCCGCACCTGTTGCAGTTGGTCCCGCAGAAGGACATCGCGAGTTACCTCCGCATGACACACGAGACGTTCAGCCGTCTGCGTGCACGGGTGCTTTGATGTGTTCTTGACCCAGATCAAGCGCCTGCGGCCTGGTGCCCCGGTAGTTTCGCGATCATGGAAACGCTTGATACACGAACCCTGATCGATACACTTCAAGGGGAACTGCGCCGACAGCTCCTGCGTTGTTCGGAACTACGCGAATTGCCTGAGGCCACACTGCATCAACGACCAACACCCGATCGTTGGAGCGTGATGGAGGTGCTTCAGCATATGAACCTGAGCAGTGGCCATTACCTCGGAATACTGCAAAGGCTCTACGCCGACGAGAACAACGGGCTGCGTTTTCGCACAACGTTCACACCCGGACGTTGGGGAGCGTATTTCACCAAGGCCATGCAGCCGCGTCCCGATCGCTCCATCGGGTGGAGCATGCGCACCATGGACCGTTTCACACCAAGCCCTGTCCAGGTCGAGGCGTGGAAGGCGCTGGATGTCTTCGAGGCCATGTGTCACAGTTTCATCGGATTGTTGGAACGCGCCCGGACCCGCGGGATGGAAGGTGAGAAGGTGACCAGCACACTGGGGCCGATCCTGAGGCTCAAGGTGGGCGACGCGTTCCGTTTCCCCATCGCGCACCAACAACGGCACATGCTCCAGATCGAGCGGGTGCTGGAGGCGGTGCGTTGAAGCGTCGTCAGAACGACGGACAACCGATGAAGCGGAACTGACGGCGTTTGTGCACGAAAGGAAAGCGCCTGGACCAGTAGTAGCGCACCCGGGGCGCGGCTGGCGCGACTGTCGCGGTAGGTTCAACGCTTTTTTCCACCCAGCAACGCTCCCACACTTCAACGGACCTGCCCTGTTCCACTGAGCGCGCACCAGTGCTCTGCTCCGTGGCGGGTGCTGGCGTGGTCGTACCCTGGGCGTAAGCGGTCTGCAACGTCAAGGCGGTCAATGCGGCAAGGGCACCGTTCAGCATGTGCTGCGATACCGTGGGCAGGGGCGTCAGATCGGGCTCCACCTGCTCCAGGGAGAAGCGGCCGCAGGTGTCCGGAGCCACGGCATAGAGCGCCCGTAATTCCTCCCGTCCCCATTGGGTCAGGTCGAGGACCGGCTTGGCACAGCGGTCGCAGAACCGGTCGGTGTCGCGGGCCTGCATCGCCTCCCAGGTCTGATCACAATTGAACCGCATCCCTCGCTGGGCGCCCATGTGCCGGTGCTTTAATGCTAGACGCAGAATGGCTTCAAAGGAGGCCTGCCGCATATCGGCCGATGCTTCATCAGTACACCTTTTCGCCGTGCAGGTAGGTCTCCCGGACGCGTGCCTTCTTCAGGGCTTCCGGTGTTGCACGGAGCAGGTCCTGGTCCACGATCACGAAGTCGGCGAACTTGCCCGGCTCCAGACTGCCCAGGTCCTTTTCGGTGAAGCTGGCCAGCGCGTTCCAGATCGTCATGCCCTTCAAGGCATCCGCTGGGCTCAGGGCATTCTCCGGATGATAGCCTCCTTCCGGCCAGCCCTGCGCATCCTGGCGCAGCACGGCACTGCGGAAGGTCTGCAGCGGGTCGATGCCTTCCACCGGGAAGTCCGTGCCCAAGGCCACCATGCCCATCAACTGGCGCAACTCCTCGTAGGCGTAAGCATGCTTGATGCGCTCAGGTCCCAGGCGGTCCTGCGCCCAAGGGCCATCGCTGGTGGCGTGCGTGGGTTGCACGCTGGGGATGATGCTGAATGAAGCGAAGCGGGGACGGTCCGCGGGAGAGACCACCTGGCCATGCTCGATCCGCCAACGCAGGTCGTTCGTGCCGCCCAGCACCTCCGCATAGACGTCGAGCAGGAGCTTGTTCGCACTGTCGCCGATGCAGTGGGTGTTCATCTGGAAGCCGTTCGCCTTGCACCACTTCGCGACCTCCGCGAAATGCTCCCGGGAGGCCAGCTGAAGGCCGTGGTGACCGGGCTGGTCGCTATAAGGCGCCTTCAGCAGCGCACCACGTGATCCCAGTGCCCCATCGGCATAGACCTTCACACTGCGCACCGCCAATCGGTCCTCCTGGATCGCCCCACGCGCTGCAAAGTGGGTCAGGTTCGCTGGGGCATCGGTCACCATGGCATACACGCGCATCTTCAGTTCCCCCTCCCGCTGCATCCGTTGGATGAGTGCGATGGAACCCGTATCCAGCCCCGCATCACAGACCATGGTCAGGCCCACGGCGAAACAGGCACGCTGGGCATCGAGCAGCGCCGCGCGTTTCGTGGCCTCGTCCGCTTCGTCGAAGATGGTCTGGAACACACTGAAGGCATTGTCCATCAGCACACCGGTAGGTTCCCAGAAGGGATAACCCATGTGCTCGATCTCGGCCACATCCTCTGGTGGTGTCCAAGATCGATCACCGTCCGCCGTGGTGAAGCGCCCCAGGATCTGACCACCCGCGACGCGCATTTCGGAGGTGACACCAGCATGGTGAAGTGCCGTGGCGTTCGCGATGGCGGCATGACCATCCACCCGTTGCAGCAATACAGGACGGTCGGGGAACAGGCGGTCCAGCTCCGTGCGATCCGGGAATTCCTTCACCGCCCAGTCGTTCTGGTCCCAACCACGGCCCATGATCCAGGTCTTTTCCGGATGGGCCTTGGCGAAGGCGACCGTTCGGTCGAGCACTTCCTCCCAGCTCTTGGTGCCGCTCAGGTCCACCTTCTGCTTGTTCAGGCCATAGCCCAGGAAGTGGCAGTGCCCATCAATGAAGCCCGGGTAGACGTGACGCCCTGCCGCGTCCACCACCTGGGTCGCGCTGTACTTGTTCAGGATCTGTCGTTCCGGCCCCAGTTCCACGATGCGTCCGTTCCGGATCGCCATGGCCTGGTGCATGCTGTTCCCTTCATCCACGGCGTGGATCAAGGCGTTGTGCACCACCAGGTCGGCCTGTTCCTGTTTGAATCCGCAGGCGCAGAACAGGATGCTCAGGATCAGGAAGAAGTTTGGTCGGGTCATGTTCAAGTGTTCAGGACGGGTCCGTGTCCCTGCGCTGCGGTTCCAGTATCAGCAGGCAGGACATGATCAGGAAGGGGAGGAGGGGCATGCGGTAGCGCACCACCGCGCCCAGCACCGGTGTGGTCCAGCCGATGAGCAGGGCGAGGAGGATGAGGAAGGACAGGAAGAACAAGAGGAGCGGCAGGTCCGGTCGGCGGTAGCGCTGCGTGCGGGAAATCAGAAAGGCCATCAGGATCAGCAGTGCCAGGTTCTCGGCTGCGGCGGCGAGCGCCATGGGGCCGAAGGACCAGCCGAAGATCGGCGCGAGGTAGGTGACGTACAGGGCATGCGGTGCATTGCGCAACAAGCTCCCCAGGCTGGGTTCAAGGACCGGCAGTTCGATCAGGCTTCCCGCAGCGACCTCGCGCACCATGCCCGTGAAATCACGCTGCTGCGTCGCCAGCAGCTCCACCACGCTCGGTCCGGGCAGGCCATGTCCCATGCCAAGGGCACCACCGATCACCACGGTATGCACCACCAGGAATTTCCAGACCACGCCTTGCATGGTCCTGCGTGCCCACCACCAGGAGAGGAGCCCCGGCATCATGCACAGGATGACATAGCTCTTCACCAACGATAGCAGCGCGATGCCGAACACAAGGGCCGCCCACTGTCGGGCAGTTCGCCGTGTTCCCCGGGATGCCATGGCCCCCCAAAGCACCGCGCCAAGCCCGATCATCAGCAGGTTCTCCTTCAGCACACCGCTGGACCAGAAGATCACGGTGGGCAGCAGGAAGATGGCGACGAACAAGCCCTTCTCATGGCCCTTGAAGTGGTCCACGAAGGCCTTGTAGAACGCCACGGACCCGAGCGTGGAAAGAAAGCACACGAACACGGTGTGCACCGGATAGTGGCCGAAGGAGAACAGGTGCATCGCCGCGTTGTAGCGGATCATGGTATGCGCATCGTTGTAGTACCCGGTATCAAAGGCCCGGTACCAGTTGTTCATCTTCAGGTAGTAGGTGTTGTCGAAGTGCGGCGTGTCGTTCCCCACACCGAAGAGCATGCGCAGATAGTCGAGCGGTGCGTGGGGCAGGGCACTGAACAGGACACGGCCATCGTCGAAGTACTTGAAGATGTCCGCCGTGGCCCGATCGGGATAGATGTAAGTGTACACGGCCCACAGAGCGGTTCCGGCCAGGACCTTCAACAGGAAAAGAGCGCCGATGGTCCTGCTGGACAGCCCGGGGGCCTGCAGCCCGCGCCAGCGCCGGATCAGGTACAGGAAAAGTGCCGCGTATCCGGCGGCGAGGAGGGCTCCAGCCATGGCGCTCAAATATACCGGAGCGGATTCCGCTTCCCCGGCCGACCTGCGTTGGTTTTCTTTGTACCGAAATGGCCACCACCACCCTCAACCCCGATACCGCCCCTGCCGGGGTGGAGACCGCTAAGAAACTTGGACTGCTGCCCGAGGAGTTCGATCAGATCCGGACGATCCTCGGCCGTGACCCCAATTTCACCGAACTGAGCATCTACAGCGCCATGTGGAGCGAGCACTGCTCATACAAGAACTCCATCAAGCAGCTGAAGACGCTGCCGCGATCGGGCCCCAAGCTGCTCGCCGAGGCGGGCCAGGAGAACGCCGGTCTGGTGGACATCGGTGATGGCTGGGCATGCGCCTTCAAGATCGAAAGCCACAATCACCCCAGTGCCATTGAGCCCTACCAAGGGGCGGCCACCGGGGTGGGCGGCATCAACCGCGACATCTTCACCATGGGTGCAAGGCCCATCGCCCAGCTCAACTCGCTGCGCTTCGGCGACATCAGCACCGAGGCGCGAAGCCGCTGGCACATGCGGGGCGTGGTAAAGGGCATCGGTGATTACGGCAACGCCTTCGGGGTGCCCGTGCTCGGCGGTGAGGTCTACTTCGATCCCTGCTACACCACCAATCCCTTGGTGAACGCCATGAGCGTGGGCATCGTGCGCACCGACCGCGTGATCAGTGCCACGAGCCACGGCAAGGGCAACCCGGTCTTCATCGTGGGCAGTGCCACCGGCAAGGACGGCATTCACGGGGCAAGCTTCGCCAGCAAGGACATCACCGAGACCAGTATGGACGACTTGCCAGCGGTGCAGGTGGGCGATCCCTTCATGGAGAAGCTGCTGCTGGAAGCTTCGTTGGAACTGTCGCTCACCGACGCCATCATCGGCATGCAGGACATGGGTGCTGCGGGAATCACCTGCAGCACCAGCGAGATGAGCGCCAAGGGAGAGGCCGGCATGGACATCCATCTGGACCGCGTTCCCACCCGCCAGGAAGGCATGCGCGCGTGGGAGATCCTGCTCAGTGAAAGCCAGGAGCGGATGCTCGTGGTGGTGAAGAAGGGCCGCGAGGCTGAGGTGAAGGCCATCTTCGACAAGTGGGACCTGAACTGCGTGGAGATCGGGACCGTGACGGATGGCGGCGCCGTGCGATTCTACATGAACGGCGACCTGGTGGCCGACGTACCGGCGGAAAGCCTGGTGCTCGGTGGTGGTGCGCCGGTCTACGAACGTGAGCAACGCGAGCCCGCCTACATCGCGGAGAACAAGAAGTTCACCATCGCCGACGTACCGGAACCCGATGACCTTCGTGCCGTGGCCTACGACCTCCTCGCCAGTCCCAACATCGCCAGTAAGCGCTGGGTCAGCGAACAGTATGATTCGATGGTCCGCACGAACAACATGAGCACCAATGCCCCCAGCGATGCGGGCCTCGTGCTGGTGAAGGAGACCGGGAAAGGCCTCGCCGTCACGGTGGATTGCAACGGTCGTTACGTGCATGCCGACCCCTACACGGGCGCCATGATCGCGGTGAGCGAGGCCGCCCGCAACATCGCCTGCACCGGCGGCGAACCCTGTGGGGTCACGAACTGCCTGAACTTCGGGAATCCCTACGACCCCGAGGTGTACTGGCAGTTCGTACAGGTGATCAAAGGCATGGGCGACGCCTGCCGCGCCTTCGAAACGCCTGTCACCGGAGGCAACGTGAGCTTCTACAACCACACGGTCACCGAAAACCGCAACATCCCGGTCTTCCCCACACCCACCATCGGAATGGTGGGGATCCTCCCCGATGTCTCCAAACGCATGAGCCTCGACTTCAAGGCCAAGGGTGACCTGGTCTTCCTCATCGGGAAATGCGTGGAGGACATCGCCAGCAGCGAATACCTCGTCCGCCACCACAAGATCGACCGCAGCCCCGCGCCCTACTTCGAACTGGAGGAGGAGCGCCGTCTGCACACCATGATGCTCATGCTCATCCGCCAGGGCATGATCAACGCCGCGCACGACGTCAGCGATGGAGGTCTTTGGACCACGCTCGTGGAGATGGGCGTACCCCGCGGATTGGGGTTCGACATCGTCACTGACAGCGAGATCCGTCCGGACGCCTTCCTGTTCGGTGAAGGGCAGGGACGTGTGGTCGTTACGGTGAACGAGGACACGGAGAACGAGTTCCTGGACCTGTTGCGCGCGAGCCGTGTGCCCTTCATCCTGCTGGGCCACGTCACCAAGGGCAAGCTCGTGGTGGATGATGAGCCCTTCGGCTTCATCGAGGATGCCCGCAAGACCTACGAGGAGGCCATCCCGAAGATCATGAGCGAACAGTAGGCCTGTCGGATTGTTCTTGGATCGATCCCCCAGGGGATGATCTTCAACGTTCCAAATCCTTCACGCTCCATCATTCATGGCCCAGCCAAGTACCCTCGGTGTGCTCCCTTCAGTGGGCGCCATCGCACCCCAGCTTCGTTTTGTACGTCAGGACAAGAGCAACGCGGACCTTTCCGAGCTCAAGGGACAGGTCGTCCTGTTGTTGTCCGTTCCCAGCCTGGACACCAGCACCTGTGCCACCGAAACACGCACGTTCAACAAGCTTGCCGCAGGCCTGGGTGCGCAGGTGTTGGTCATGAGCATGGACCTGCCCTTCGCCATGAAGCGCTTCTGTGAGACGGAGGGCATCGCCAACGTTCACACGGGCAGTGATTTCCGCTTCCGCGATCTGTCGGAGAAGTGGGGCGCGGCCATTGCCGACGGTCCCATGCAGGGCGTACATTGCCGTGCGGTCTGGGTGATCGATCGGGAGGGTGTGATCCGCTACCATGAACTGACACCGGAGCTGGGCAGTGAGCCCGATTATGACGCGGCCCTTCAAGCGGCCCAGGGCCTGCTCGAACGCGTCAGTTCCTGAGCCCTTCGCCCCGCTGCCCGAGCGCCCGGTCCATCAGGGCCAGCATCAGCAGGCATACGGATACGCCGATGACCCACAAGGGCCAGTTCCCCATGGTGGGGGGTGCGCGGTCCAACAATTCGCTCATCAGGGAACCGACGCCGGGCCCGGAGTTACTGCCCGTTGTGCCGATGAGCAGCAGCATGCCGACCAGTGAGAAAGCGCACAGTGCGATGGCCCACCACGTCCTTTTTCCGATCAGCGGCTTCACCTCCGTGGAGCGCACCAGCGTTGTGACGGCCACACGCGCCATGATCCGATCCGCCAGGTTGGTCCGTGGTGCGAAATGACCGGCCTTACGGAACAACTTGTCCAGATCGCTATCGTTCAGTTCAGGCATGTTCCAAAAGTAGATCGTGTGCTTCCGGGCCAAGCTCCTTGTTCAGGACCTCGAGCAGTTTCTTGCGTGCCCGGTGCAGTTTCACTTTCACATTGGACGCCCCCAGTCCGGTGATGGTTACGATCTCCTCCACGCTCAGTTCGTCAAGGTGGAAGAAGGAGAGGATGGCCGAATCCTCGGGAGAGAGGCAGGCCAGTGCCTTCCCGAGATGGTGGGCGGCCTCATTCCGGCGGAGTTCATCCACCTGCTCCGCCTTGGGATGATGGTGC
>JBGTAJ010000157.1:0-31656 GCA_041749915.1 Flavobacteriales bacterium | reverse complement strand
TCGGCCTTGGTGAGCAGTGGCGTGGTGATGGCGAAGGCCTCGCCACCATCCATGCGGCGGATCAGTTCGGTGCCGGTGGTGATGTTGCCCCACTGGTCGCTGCCGCCCATCTGCAGGATGCAGCCCTTGTTCTTGTACAGCCAGTAGAAGTCGAAGCCCTGTACCAACTGGTAGCTGAACTCGGTGAAGCTGATCCCGGTCTCCAGGCGGTTCTTTACACTGTCCTTCGCCAGCATGTAGTTCACGGTGATATGCTTGCCCACTTCGCGGATGAAGTGCAGGAAGCCCATGTCCTTGAACCAGTCGTAGTTGTTGACCAGCTCGGCCGGATTGGAGGCGGAGTTGAAATCGAGGAATCGTTCCAACTGCGCCTTGATGCAGGCCTCGTTGTGGCGCAGGGCCTTTTCATCGAGCAGGTTGCGCTCGGTCTTCTTTCCGCTGGGGTCACCGACCATGCCGGTGGCGCCGCCGACCAACGCCACGGGGTGGTTGCCCGATCGCTGGAAGTGCACCAGGAACATGATCTGCACCAGGTTCCCCACGTGCAATGAATCGGCGGTGGGGTCGAAGCCGATGTACCCGCGCTGGGGTCCTTTCGCCAGATGGTCCTCCACGCCGGGGGTGCTGTCCTGCAGCATACCGCGCCAGCGCAGTTCGTCGATGAAGCCGTTCGCCATGATCGTAGCACGCTGTGCAGGACCATGAACAGTGGACTTTCCCGCAGCAGCGGCGGCAAAGATAGACGGGGCGTTGAGGCCGCACAGGCTAACTTGCAGCCGGTGCCTTGTGGGCACCGATGCAGCCGTCCAACACATGCAGTTCATCACCGGTGGAACAGGGATCGTGGGCACCCACCTGCTCCATCACCTGACGTCGGCCGGCCAGCGGGTGCGGGCGCTCATCCGTCCGGGAAGCGACCGGTCCATCGTGGAGCGCGTGTTCCGGCACTACGGCGGCGACCACAAGGCCTTGCTGGAGCGTATCGAATGGGTGGAAGGCGACCTGCACGACATGCCTTCCCTGACCGATGGGCTCCGGGGTGTGACCCACGTATACCACGCGGCAGCACTGGTATCCTTCGCTCCGGGAGATGCGGATGAGCTGCGTCGCATCAACACCGCCGGCACGGCCAATTTGGTGAACGCCGCGCTGGAGGCCGGCGTGACGCGACTGTGCCACGTGAGCTCCACAGCGAGCATGGGCCGTTCACCCGACGGTGGCCCGGTGGATGAAAGTCTCCCCTGGTCCTCGGATGACAGCACCTCCGTCTATGCACAGAGCAAGTACGACGCTGAGCTGGAGGTGCTGCGCGGCCTGGCGGAAGGCCTGGACGTGGTGATCGCGAACCCCTCGGTGGTACTGGGCCCCGGGCTTGCAGGGCGCAGTTCGATGACCCTGGCCGAGCGCCTGCGGAAAGGCTCGCGTTTCCATCCGCCGGGCAGCAATGGCTTCGTGGATGCCCGGGATGTGGCCGCCGGCCTGGTGACCCTGATGGAGCGCGGAGTGAGCGGCGAACGCTACCTGCTGGTGGGTGAGAACCGTAGCTACCGCGACCTTTTCCACAGCTATGCCGGGGCCTTCGGGAACCCCGCCCCGGGCCGCTCGCTGAAGCCCTGGATGCTGGCGCTGGCCTGGCGTGCTGAAGCCTTGCGCACCTTCTTCTCCCGATCGCGCCCCATGGTCACGCGGCACACCGTGCACAGTGCCCTCAGCCAACGCAGCTACAACGCGTCCAAGGCACGCGCGCTGGGCATCCCGTTCCGGAGCATGGAAAGTTCGGTGGAGAACGTTGCGGCCTTCCTCACCGGTGGCGCCTAGCGCGCAGCCTCGTCCTTCAGTCGGCTGATGTCGGCCAGGACCACTTCATAGATGGCCTTCATCTCCTCCGGCCGTTCGCTGTAGTACGTAAAACTGGTCCTGAACTGCTCCTCGGTGATCCCTTGCGCCTCGAACACCTCCTCGTAATAACGATCGCTGTTGATCGATCCCGCATGCTCCACCATGAGCTCGTGGTTGATGCGGGCCTCCACCAGTCGGATGTCGGTCATCACCTTGGTGAAGCGTTCGCGGTCAAGGACACCTTCGGGAAGTGTTTCCGTTGGTGTGCAGGCGATCGCCGCACACATCAGGAGCACGGGGATGATCATCCTCATCGATCGAACAGTGATCGTTCGCCACGCTTACCGTTCATTTCCGTCGGATGTTCACCCGCATCTTGAGCACACCCAGGAATGCTTCGTGGAAGATGTTCATGCTCATCTTGCTCTGACCCTTCTCGCGGTCCTTGAAGGTGATGGGCACCTCCACGATGGTGAAGCCCTGGAGCTTCACGCGGTACTTCATCTCGATCTGGAAGGCGTAGCCGATGAAACGGATCTCATCCAGCGGGAGCGCTTCGAGCACCTCCCTGCGGTAGCAGACAAATCCGGCGGTGGTATCGTTCACCCCGAGCCAGAGCACCGAACGTACGTAGAGCGAGGCGCAGTAGCTCATCAGCACCCGGTTCCAGGACCAGTTGGAGACGTGCCCGTCCTTGACGTAGCGTGAACCCACGCTCATTCCCACACCGGGAACGCTGCAAGCCTTGTACAGGCGCACCAGGTCGTCCGGGTCATGGGAAAAGTCGGCGTCCATCTCGAAGATGTGCCCGTACCGCCGCTCGATGGCCCATTTGAAACCGGCGATGTATGCGGTGCCCAATCCCAATTTACCGGAGCGCTCCAGCAGGTGGATCCGGTCCGGAAAACGCTGATGGAAGTCCTTCACCACCCCTGCGGTCCCATCCGGGGAGCCATCATCCACGACCAGCACGTGGAACACAGGCTCCAGCCGGAGCACGTGGGAAAGCATGTCGGCGATGTTCTCCCGCTCATTGTAGGTGGGGATGATGACGAGACGCTCGGACATGAGGGGACGTGCTGCTGGGCGGCCAAAGATAGAAGTCGGCGCATGGGCCAATGTCCGATCGCTCAAGGAATTAACGTGCAGGATACGCCATGGGGCCGGGACGGAACCGTACTTTTGCCGCCCCTTTAGTTCCAGCACCCGACCCCATGACGTACCGACACATGATCGAGCAGGCAGCCCTCGCTGCTGTTCCGGAGAGTGCTGGCATGGTCATCGGTACACGCACACCCCCATCCATGGCAGACCGTTCCGGCCAGAGGCCTCGCCGCTTCCGCGGCGTTACCTCACGCTACCTTCCCCAGGCCCTGACCCTAGCGGCAGCCCTGTTCCTTGCGCCCTGTGTCATGGCTCAGCCCGATACCCTGGGTGTTCAACGCAGCGACACCACACTGCGGAACGAACCGCAACTGCCGGTGTTCACCATCACGGCATCCGACCTGGAATCGGAATTGGGCAACCAGGATGTTTCCGGGATCCTGCAGTCGTCCCGTGATGTGTTCACGAGCACGGCCGGTTTCACCTTCGGCCAGGCCCGCTTCCGGATCCGGGGCTTCGATTCGGAGAACATGCTGGTGAGCATCAACGGGGTGCTGGTGAACGACCTGGAAAGCGGCTGGGCCAGTTGGTCGAATTGGGCAGGGCTGAACGACATCACTCGCTGGAACCAGGTACGCGCCGGTGTCAGTCCTTCGCGCTACAATTTCGGCAGCATCGGCGGTTACACCGAGATCAGTGTGCAGCCCAGCACCCTGCGCAAGGGCCTCAGGGTCTCCTACGCCTCCACGAACCGGGCTTACCGCAACCGCATCATGGCCACCTACAATACGGGCATGCAGAAGAACGGATGGGCCTTCAGCATCTCGGGCTCCAAGCGTTGGGCCGAGGAAGGCTACGTGGAGGGCACCTCCTTTGATGCCTACGCCTACTTCCTGGGCGCCGAGAAGCGGATCAACGACCAGCATAGCGTGAGCCTGTCGGCCTGGGGAGCGCCGATCGTACAGGGACGTCAGGGTCTGGCGATCCAGGAGGCCTACGACCTCGCCGGCACCAGTTATTACAACCCGTATTGGGGATACCAGGACGGTGTGAAGCGCAATGCGCGGATGAGCTTCGATCACAAGCCGATGATCATGGCCACGCACATCTACAAGCCCACGGAAAAGGCCAAGCTCACCACTTCGTTGTTCTACACCTTCGGGCGTGATGGGATGACGAACCTGAACTGGTTCGATGCCAAGGACCCCAGGCCCGATTACTATCGCTACCTGCCCAGCTACTACACGGAGACCGACCCTGCGCAGGCTGCGAGCCTCACATCGCTCTGGCAGAACGACGAAAATGCCCGGCAGATCGATTGGGACCAGTTGTACTTCGCCAACGGCAAGAACCTCTACACGCTGGAGAACGCCAACGGTACCGGCAACTCCCTCACCGGCAACCGCAGCAAATACGTACTGGAGGAGCAGCGCGCAGACCCCAGTCGGATCGGCATCAACTCCGTCTACACCACCGAGCTCGAGGGCAATGGACAACTTACCGTGGGTGGCAGCTTCAACAAGCAAAAGACCCACTACTTCAAATTGGTGGATGACCTGCTGGGCGGTGATTTCTGGGTGGACATCGACCAGTTCGCCGATCGCGATTTCAATGATTCGCTCATCTCGCAGAACGACCTGAACAACCCGAACCGCACCGTGGAGGAGGGCGACATGTTCGGATATGATTACGACATCCACACGCGCCTGATGAACCTGTTCGGCCAGTACGAGAAGAAGTTGGAGCACGTGGACTACTACGTGGGCCTTGAATTCTCGCGCACCACCTTCTGGCGCGACAGCCGCTACCAGAACGGCCGTTTCCCGGATGAGTCCTTCGGCGAGTCACAACGCGAGGATTTCTTCCACTTCGGTGTCAAGGGAGGAGCGACCTACAAACTGAGCGGCCGCCAATTCATTTCTGCCAACGTGGCTTACCTGAACCGTCCGCCCAATCCCCGCACGGCCTTCGTGAGCCCCCGCACGCGCCACACCACCGTGGGCGACCTCACGAACGAGAACGCGTTGAGCGGCGACATCAATTACATCATCCGCGCACCACGCATCAAGGGTCGCGCCACGCTGTACTATGCACAGATCACCGATCAGATCTGGTCGCGCAGCTTCTATCATGATGAGTACCTGACGCTGGTGAACTACACCATGACCGGTGTGGACCAGATCCACCAAGGCCTTGAGCTCGGTCTGGAGGGCAACCTCACCAGCACTTGGTCGGCCACCGCGGTGCTGGCCTTGGGCGATTACCGCTACTCATCACGACCCAGCGCCACGATCACCCGGGATAACAGTCCGGAGGTGTTCGCCACGGACCGCACGGTCTATTGGGAGGGCTATAAAGTGGGCGGCATGCCGCAGAGCGCGGGTTCCCTGGGCCTCCGGTACAACTCTCCGAAGTTCTGGTTCGTAGGGATGAACGCGAACTACTTCGACGACATCTACCTGGACCCCAACCCGGACCGTCGCACGGCCGAGGCCTTGGACAACTTCGTGGACAGCGACCCCCAGTGGAACGAACTGCTGGTGCAGGAGAAACTCGACGCGAACTTCACGCTGGACCTCTTCGCAGGCAAAAGCTGGATGGTGAAGGGTTACCGCATCGCGGTGAACGCCACCATCAGCAACCTGCTGAACAACCAGGATTTCCGCATCGGCGGCTTTGAGCAGGCCCGTTACGAGCGCACGGACGTGGGCCGCTTCCCACCCAAATACAGTTACCTCTTCGGGCGGAACTACTTCGCCATGGTGACCTTCAGCTTCTGACCCATGTCCATCCGACACACCTTTCCCATGAACGTTCGCCTTTCCGCCGCCTTCGCGGCCACCGTGCTGCTCATCGCAGGCTGCAAGAAGGAATTCGATACGCCACCGGTTCGCACGCTCCCCACGGGTTCCGTGCTCACCGTGCAGGAACTTCGTGACCTGCTCCCCGCCGGTGTGCAGCAACGTCGCTTCACGGGTGATTCCTCGGTATTCGCCGTGGTGACCGCCGACGAGCAGAACGGCAACCTGTACAAGAACGTCTATGTGCAGGACCACACGGGTGCGATCCAGCTGCGTCTGGTGAACTCGGGCGGCCTGTACCAAGGCGACTCCATCCGCATTTATCTTCCCGGCACCAAGCTGAGCCTTTACCAGGGCATGATGCAGCTGGACAGCGTGGACGTGGACAACAACGTGGTGAAACAGGCCACCGGTGTGGTGAAACTGCCGCAGGACGTGACCATCGACCAGGTGACACCCGCCATGCAGGGCAAACTGGTGCGTGTAACAGGCGTGGAGTTCGCGCTCAGCGAGATCGGACAGACCTATGCTGATGCCGTGAGCCAGACCACCGTGAACCGCTATCTGAGCGATTGCAACAATGAACTGATCGTGCGCACCAGCGGTTATGCCGATTTCGCCGGCGACCAGCTTCCCACCGGCAAGGGCAGCATCATCGGTGTGGTGGGCCAGTTCGGAACCACGAACCCTGACATGCAGCTTTTTATCCGCAACATCAACGAGGTGCTGCTGAACGACCCCGATCGTTGCGACCCCTTGCCCACCCTTTGCAACGCTACGACCAGCGTGGATGAGGACTTCGCCACCACCACTTCCAATGTGGACATCACCAACCTCGATTGCTGGATCAACGCCCCCCAGGTGGGAACGCGTCGCTGGAGGGGATACAGTGTGAGCGGCGACCTCTGCGCCCAGGCAACCGCCTTCCAATCCTCCAATGCGAGCGACATCACCTGGCTGATATCGCCCCCCGTGACCTATTCCCCTGGCAAGACCCTCTCTTTCCGCACGCAACGTGGGTTCGGTGTGGCGGGTCACGATCCTTTCGCCGTGATGATCAGCACGGACTACAACATCGCCAACCTGGCCACGGCCAACTGGCAGAACGTTCCCTGCAGCTACGCCACCCCGGCCACCGCGGACCAGGTCTGGGTGAACTCCGGAACGGTGGACCTGGGCACGGTGCTGCCTGTGGGATATTCCGGCCCCTTCGTGATCGGTTTCCGGTACACCGGAAGCGGACCGAACGCACAGACGACTAATTTCAGGGTGGACGACGTCATCATCGAGTGACCCTTCCAGCCTCTTCAACTGAACACTAACACCAACGGATCATGAAACACATCTACGCACTTGGCCTCATGGCTGCGCTGGCCCTGCCCATGCAGGCCCAGACGGTCTTCGAGAGCGGCTTCGAGAACTGGACGGACAACGTCCCCACCGATATGGGTGGCCTCCGCACCAACATCTCATTGGACAGCGTCTTCCAGGAGACCGAGAACGTCCATGCCGGTTCCTTCGCTGTCCGCCTGCAGCTGAGCTCCGGCTCGCACAAGCGCTTCACCACCCAGCCCATGGCCGTGACCGCCGGAACCACCTACGACATCACCTTCTGGGTGCGTGGTCGTGGTGAGGTCCGCACCAACATCTATGATGGCCGCGCCACTGGATCGGGCTACGGCACCTACAACCCATACGTGGAGCTGACCGATGGCGCCACCTGGCAGGAAGTGACCCAGAGCGTCTCATGCACCAACAGCAGCGCGGAAGGCGAGTTCATCTTCTCGGTGATCGGCACCTCCGGCCCGGAGCACATCGTGATCGATGATGTGGTGATCTCCGCCGGTGAGCCTGAAGTGCCCACCCCGGCGACCATCTCTGAGATCCAGACCACCACCTCACCCGATGGCGCTTCGCCACTGGACGGTGAGCTGGTGGAGACCAGCGGTATTGTGACCGGTGTGGTTACGAATACCTCCGGAGCGGTGACCAGCTTCTTCATCCAGGACGGCACCGGTGCCTTCAGCGGCATCTACGTGTTCGGCGCCCCTGCAGCTCCCGTCGCCATGGGCGATGACGTGACCGTGGTGGGCCGCGTGGACGAGTTCAACAACCTCACGGAGATCGTCGCCTTGGTCAGCGTGACCGTGAACTCCTCCGGAAACCCGCAGCCCACCGCAGAGAACCTGAGCGCGGCCGATGCTGCACAGGAAGAATGGGAGGGCGTGTTGGTGCGTGTGGCCGATATCGAGTGCATGAACCTGCCCGATATGACCAACAATTTCCAGTGGCTCGGCTCCAGCTGGCAGGGTGATATCCTGGTGGATGACCTGATGTACGATTCCACCCCCACGGTGGGCAGCTTCTACTCGGTGACGGGTGTGATCACCTTCACCTTCGGCGAATGGAAAGTGGAGCCCCGCATGGCCTCGGACATCGAGGTGAGCACGGGCGTGGATGAACTGGCCGGCAATGCCGTGAGCCTCTTCCCCAACCCCACCAACGGCGTGGTGACCGTGGACCTGTCCGGCATCACCGGCCGCACAGAACTGAGCCTGAGCGATGCCAGTGGTCGTGTGGTACTGAGCGCTGTGAGCAGCAACGAGCGTTTGGTGCTTGACGCGAGCACGCTGCCCACCGGCATCTACGTGATGACCCTGCGCAACGCGAACGCGGTGATGAGCACCCGTCTGAGCGTGCAACACTGATCCCGATCCCTTTCACAGCGACCCGCGCCTGGATTCCAGTGCGCGGGTCGCTGCGTTCCGGGCCTGTTGATCCGATGACCAAGTGGTTAACGGACCTTGAACATGGAGGACAGATCCATTGCAAAGGCACTTATCCGAAGACCAGTGCTGCATACTGGGCATGTGGTCGTTCTTCCCTGTGATCACAGGCCCACCATGGGACCACAGGCGCATCGGCAAGCCTGACAAGACCAATGCGTCTCCAATGTGCCCGGGCATCCGAGCGCCCACGAGGTAACCGAGGATGACCCAAGGAAGCGCTTTCGACAACTGCGCATCCTGAAAAGGCCAAGATCGAACGCTGCGCGCTACTTTTTCAGCTCCTTCACCAGGATCAGGAAGACCGGGAAGTGATCGCTGTATCCATCCTGGTAGGTATCGCCCACGAAGGTGCGCTTGGGGTAGCCCGCGAAATTGCCCTCGCCTTGACGGAGGTAGGGCTCGTTGACCACTCGCACCCCATAGTACTTGTATTGACCAACGGCGCCGCTCACCAGACCCGGTGATATGATGATCTGATCGAAGAGGTTCCACGAGTCGCGCCAGGCCAGCGAACCGATACCTTTCTTGAAGGGCGCATACATCGGGTTGTACAGGGTTCCGCCTTGGGCCATGGCCTGTTCGCCGGTCGCACGCAGGCCCATGGTGATGCTCTTGTTCACCGGGTCATCGTTCAGGTCGCCCATGTAGAGGATGCGTGCGTTGGCGTTGATCGCCAGCAGGGAATCCACGATGTGACGGCCCAGTTCCCCCGCGGCCATCCGAAGGGGCATCGACCGTTTCTCGCCGCCCCTGCGAGATGGCCAGTGCGCTACCACGACATGTGTGGTGTCGCCGTCCAGCACACCGCTCACCAACAACTGGTCGCGCGTCCGGAAGGCCGTATCAAGCGGCGACACCAGCCGATAGCTTTTGTGGGCGTAGACCTTGAAGCGTTTCGGATCGTGGATCAATGCCACATCCACCCCACGTCGATCGGGGGAATCGTCATGCACGACAACATATCCACGTTCCTTCAGGGGTGCGGAGGCTGTGAGGTCCTCCACTACCGATCGGTTCTCCACCTCGGCCAGGCCGAGTATGGCCACCCCGCGTGGATCGAGGTCCTTGCCCAAGGCGGCGATCACCTGGCCCATCTTGTCCACCTTGCGCAGGTAGCGCTCCGTACCCCACTGCTTGCCGCTTTCGGGAAGGAACTCCCGGTCATCGGTATCCGGCGAATCGATGGTATCGAACAGGTTCTCGATGTTGTAGAACCCGATCAACGACGGTACGAACTCCGGTTTGCCCTCCTGGGCGCCTGCCGTGAATGGGAGCGCGAGGAGAGCGAGGAGTGCGATCGAACTGCGGATAGCCATGGTGCCTTCGTCGTTGGGGGCCCGAAAATAGCCCTTCCTGTAGTGCTGTGGTGTGATGTCCGGGTGAAGCTGCGGTGAACTGCGTGTCGTGCACCGGTCACTGCGGAAAGAGCAGGGGATGACGCTCGTTGTAGAAGCGCAGAAAGCGGAAGAGGGTGGCGTCCTTGTTGCGCTCCTTTTTCGGCACGGCCAGGAACTCCTCCAGGAGCACCGGATCGGCCTTGAGCACCTCGGCCATACTGCCCGCATTGAAGTCGAGGAACGCTCCCGTGTTCATGTCCAGCAGGAGATGGGCCAGTGCTGTGCGTGTCACGCCACCATAAGGATCCATGTAGGGGTCCCAATCCCGGTAGGTGACCTCGTACACCATGTGCCCCAAGCTGCCCATGAGCCCGATCCGGTAGAAGCCGTTCCCCGCAGCGATGTAGATCACGTCGTTCTGGCAAAAGCCCCACACTTGGTCGGCCCGGATCACCTGCAGGGCGCCGGTATCGGGCTGCCAATAGAGCTTGCTGACGAGGGTGCGGATATCGTGGACGGCATGGCCCTGTGCATCGCGCAGACGCGCCAGCGGAACGCCCGGTGCGTTCCTCCGGAACTCCTGGAAGTTGCGGTAGAGGCCGTCGTTCAGGTCCATGCCTGCAGCGTAGGGCACCCATAACGTATCCTCCTGGGCTGTGGCCCGAAGGGGCAGGCATACGATCAGGATCAGGACCCAGCGCTTCATGGCCGAAGCGTTGCACGGATCATGCCGATCACCTCATCGGGTGCCTGGGCGTGCACCCAATGCCCTGCGTAGGGAATGGTCTCCACGCGACTGTTGGGGAACTGCTCCTTGATGGCAGGCAGGTCCTCACGAAGGATGTAGTCGCTCTGCCCACCCCGGATGAACAGGGTGGGAACGCGCACCACCTCGGGGCCGATGGCAGAGAGGATCGCATCGAGCTCACTGGCCAGCAGCGTCGCATTCACGCGCCAGGCCAATTGCTCCTCGGTCTGCCAATACAGGTTCTTCATCAGGAACTGCACCACGCCGGGTTCCTTCACGCGTGCGGCGATGTGCGCCTCCACCTCCTTGCGGGTCTGTCCTAGGGAAAGGTCGGCCGTGAGCAGGGCCTCGATGATATGGCCGTGGTTGTTGGCATGCTCGCGGGGGCTGATGTCCACCACCACCAGTTGCCGCAGCAGCTCGGGCCATCGCTGTGCGAACACCATCGCGGCCTTGCCTCCCATGGAGTGTCCCACCAGGATCACGTCCCGAAGGCCTAGACGTTCGATGAGCGCATGCACGTCCGCGGCCATCAGGGGGTAGGAGGTGCTGGCGGTGTGCGGCGAGCGCCCATGGTCCCGTAGGTCAACCAGCAGCACGTCGAAGGCCGGCAGATCGGGCGTGCCCGGTTCGGCCAGCTCCTTGCCCACTGTGCCCCAATTATCAGAGGTGCCGAACAGGCCGTGCAGCACCACCAGGGGAGTGGCGCCCTCGGGCCCCATGCGCCGATAGTGCAGATCAACGGTCATCGCAGTTCGCGGAGATAGAGTTGGACCGTGTTCTCCAAGCCGAACAGAAGGGCGTCGCAGATCAACGCATGACCGATGGACACTTCCAGCAATCCGGGCACACGCTGGGCGAAGAAGGCCAGGTTCTCGCGATCCAGGTCATGCCCGGCGTTCAGCCCGAGACCCCGTTCAGCGGCGCGTTCGGCGGCACGGACGAAGGGTTCCACCGCGGCTTCACGGTCCGCATGATAGTGCGCGGCATAGGGCCCCGTGTACAATTCGATCCGGTCGACACCCGTTGTGGCGGCATGGGCGATCTGCTCCACATCCGTGCCCATGAACAAGGAGGTCCGTATGCCGTTCCTCTTCAGCGCATGGACCACCTCTTTCAATTGCTCCTGATGGACGCGGGCGTCCCAGCCGGCGCTGCTGGTGAGCACTCCCGGCGGGTCGGGTACGAGCGTCACCTGGTGGGGCTTCACCTCCAGCACCAGATCCATGAACCCGGCGCTGGGATAGCCTTCGATATTGAACTCGGTGGTGAGCCTGCCTTTGAGGGCACGCACATCGCTGCGCCGGATGTGCCGTTCATCGGGCCTTGGGTGCACCGTGATCCCCTGTGCGCCCCAGCGCTCGATGTCCAGTGCCAGCGCCACCACATCGGGCACGTTGCCACCCCGCGCATTGCGCAATGTGGCGAGCTTGTTGATATTGACGCTGAGACGGGTCACGGTCGGATGCGTTACTTTGTTCCCGACGAAGGTCCACAAAAGTAGGGACCGCCCGTAGATCCAAGGGTTTCCGCCATGCACGCCATCGACCTGATCACCGCCGACATCCCACCGCTTCGTCCCCAGGACGAGGTGGGCCGCGCCTTGGATTGGATGGAGGAGTTCAAGGTGAGCCATCTGCCGGTGGTGGAGGGCCAGCGCCTGGTGGGCATGGTGAAGGACCAGGACCTGGTGGACCGCAATGATCCGCGCGCCACCGTAGGCCAGGCGATGGAACAGGTGGAGATCGCCTTCGCACGGGGCGGGCAGCACATCTATGAGGTGATGAAGCTCTTCAGCGAGCGCGGGCTAACGGTGGTGCCCGTGCTGGACGAGATGGGCCGCTACCTCGGCAGCATCACCGAACATGAGGCCCTGCACCGGCTGGCGGAGATCACCAATATCCATGAGGTCGGCAGCATCGTCGTGCTGGAGATGAACCAGGTGGACTACAGCCTGCATGCCATTGCACGCATCGTGGAGGGCAACGGCGGCAAGGTGCTCAGTGTGTACACCCACACGCTGCCGGACAGCACGCGTGTGGAGGTGACGTTGAAGATCAACCGCGAGGACATCAGCGACATCCTGCAGTCCTTCGAGCGCTACGAGTACTTCGTGAAGTCCACCTACCAGGGCTCGCGCTTCCACGATGACCTGCGTGGACGGTACGACGAGCTGATGCGCTTCATCAACCTGTGAACCAGCCGCACGGCATGAGCCTGGCGCGCCGTTCCTTCCTGCTTGTCCTGTGGATCACGGGCTTTGTCGGTGTGTCGGCACAGGATACTGTCCCGGCCCCAGCGCAGGATCTGCGGGTGGTGGGGATCACCCTTTCGGGCAACAAGGTCACACGGGACCGCATCATCCTCCGGGAGCTGCTGGTGCAGGAGGGCGACAGCCTGGGCACAGCGGCCTTCTATGAACGCCTTGAACGGAGCCGCCAGAACCTGATGAACACCGGTCTCTTCAACACGGTGGACCTGTTGCCCTTGTTCCTGGACATGCGCACGGTGATCGTGGAAGTGGTGGTGAACGAACGATGGTACCTGTGGCCGGCCATCGTGTTCGACCTGGCCGACCCGAACTTCAATACCTGGTGGCTCACCAAGGACCTGAGCCGCGTGAACTATGGGCTCTACCTGTACCAGTACAATTTCCGCGGGCAGAACGAGACCATCTACGCCAAGGCCCAGTTCGGCTACACCAAACAAGTGGCATTGCGCTACAAGGTGCCCTATCTGGACAGATCCCAGCAATGGGGATTCAGCATCGGTGGAGGTTATGAGCAGCAGGCCGAGATCACGGCAGGCACGGTGGACAACAAACGGATCTTGGTGAGCAACCCGGACGGCAGCAACCGCGATGAATGGTGGGGCGACCTGGAGGTGACCCTGCGCCGGAACCATGACGTTCGCCATGCGTGGCGGGTGGGCTTCAACCAGGCCGAGGTCCAGGACACCATCGTGCAGGTCGCCACCGACTATTTCGATGGTGCGAGCACCCTGACCCGCTTCCTGAGCCTGGGCTACACCTTCATCTGGGACCGGCGTGATGTGCGTTTTTTTCCGCGCTCCGGGCACTATGCCGAACTACGTTTGGACAGGCTGGGGCTGGGTGTACTGGGGACCGCTGAACCGGACATCACCACGGCCTATGCCACCGCCAAACGCTGGTGGCCAGTACATGACCGTTTGACGCTCGCCCTCTCCCTGCGCGGCAAAATGACCCAGGGCTTGCCGCCTTATTTTGTGCAGGAAGGGCTGGGCTACAGCGCCCAGGTGCGCGGCTACGAGTATTACGTGGCGGATGGAGAGCACTACGCCCTGGCGAAGGGCAACGTGGTGTTCACGCTGTTCAGACCGCGCAACTACCGCATGGAGGCCATCCCCATGGAAGCCTTCCGGACACTGCACATGGCCCTGTACCTGGACCTCTTCGCCGACGTGGGCCGGGTGTGGGACAGCCGTTACAGCGCCTCCAACAGCCTGAACGACCAATGGCTCAGCGGATACGGGCTCGGACTTGACCTGGTGACGAGCTACGATCAGGTGGTGCGCGGCGAATACACCCTCAATGCCTTGGGTGAGCACGGATTCTTCCTACATTTCACTCAACCCTTTTGAAGCATGCGCGTGGGCGTCAACGGCCGGGAGATGGCCGACGAGAACATCCCTTTGGTGCTGGACGTCCTGCAGCGCATGGTGCGTCACGGGATGGAGCCCCAGCTGACCAGTGGCCTGGCGGAATGGCTGATCCGCAAGGGCGTCACCGTTGAATACACTGTGCTGGCGCCGGAACGGGTGAGCGGACAGGCCCTTGACCTTTGCATCGGCCTGGGGGGCGATGGTACCCTGTTGGACACCGTGGCGCTGGTGGGTCGTAGCGGCATACCGATCCTGGGCATCAACCTCGGACGCCTGGGCTTCCTTTCCAACGTTCGGCTGGAGGATGTGGATGGCGCACTGGCCGACCTTCGTTCGGGTCGATACTCCCTCCAGGACCGCTCTCTGCTGGAGGTCACGGACCATGCCGACGAACTGGGTGCGCACAACTTCGCGCTCAACGAGGTGAGCATCAGCAAGCGGGACAGTGCAAGCATGATCGCCGTACACGTGCACTTGGGCGCCGATTATCTGAACACCTACTGGGCTGATGGCTTGATCATCGCCACCCCCACCGGCTCCACGGCGTACTCGCTGAGCTGTGGCGGGCCCATTCTCTACCCCACCAGCGATGCCCTGGTGATCAACCCCATCTCACCGCACAACCTGAACGTAAGGCCCTTCGTGGTGCCCGACCATTTCACCATCCGCCTGCAACTGGAGGCCCGACGCGACAAATGCCTGCTCAATCTCGATTCGCGCAGCGTGACCGTGGAGGGTGACAGCCTGGTGACGATCCGGCGGGCACCCTTCACCGTGAAGATGGTGCAATTGGAGGACCAGGACTTCCTGCATACCCTGCGGACCAAGCTGCATTGGGGCCTGGATCAGCGGAGCAGTGGTCTGCGGTGAGCAGCCGGAAGAGTAACATTCCAGAATGATCTTCGTATCCGGAACTGCTGAGCGTCATTCCCCCCCGACCCGTGTTTCGGTAAATTTGCCCCCTCGCGGGCGTTCCAGGAGTGATCGGAAGTGCGCGCAGTGTCGCTTCATGACCCGCCCCCCTTCAACCCTCCGAGGTGCCGGTCCGCTTGTTCGGTCGGCGCTCCTGTGGTGCACGTTCCTCTTCGGTTTCGGGCATGCCCAGGCCCAACCCGCTCCCTTCCAGCATGAGTTACTGATCGAAGGCTTTGGCCTTCCGTCGTCCGGCGCCTTCCTGCCTGATGGACGGATGCTCATCACCACGTTGCAGGGCACCATCTACATCACCACACCCATGGACCAGCGCCCGGTAACGGCAACGGTCTATCTGCAGTTGCAGAACGTGAACAACAGTGGGGAGCATGGCCTGATGGAGATCCTGGTGGACCCGGGATTCGCCACGAACAATTACCTGTACGTGTACTACAGCACCCAGCAGAACAGGAACCGTGTGTCGCGCTTCGTGCACGTCGGCAATACGGCCCTGTTGGCCAGCGAGACCGTGATCTTCGAGACCTCGGCCCCCTTCAACAGTTGCTGTCACATCGGCGGCGGCATGGCCTTCGCGAACGATGGCAACATCCTGCTGGCCGTGGGCGATGACTTCACCCCCGCACTGGCCCAGGACCTTTCCTCCCCCTATGGAAAGGTGCATCGTTTCAGCAGCGCCGGGGTCACACCGACGGACAATCCCTATTTCGACGCAACGCCCGGACCCTTGAACGCCAATGGTGTGTTGAAGACCATCTATGCATCGGGCCTTCGTAATCCGTTCCGGGCATCATACCATTCTGCCACCGGCACCTTTCTCATCGGCGAGGTGGGGGGCAACGACCATACTACTGCATGGGAGGACCTTCATGTTGGCGCAGCGGCGGCGAACTATGGGTGGCCCTTTTGCGGCGACGGCGGCCGCACCCCCAGCGGTGCCTGCCTGGACCCCTTGTACAGCGACCCGGTGTTCACCTACCCGCACGCGGGTGCCGGTGCATCGATCACGGCTGGCTTCACCTACACGGGCAGCATGTTCCCGGCGTCCTGGCAGGGCCGTTACCTCTACGGCGATTATGCCCGGGGATCCATCCGCTACCTCACCTTCGATGCCAACGGAACGGTCACCAGTGACCAACCCTTTCTGGATGCGCAGATCGGTGGGGTCTATCCACTTTCGCCAGTGAAGCTGCTTCAGGGTCCGGACGGCGCGCTGTACTACATCGACCTGGTCTCCGAACTGGTGACCTATACCGGGGCCGTGCATCGCATCTTTTATTCCGCCGACCAGGCACCCACCTGCGGAATCGTGCAGGCCGCTCCTGCCGAGGGACCGGCCCCTCCGTTCGCCACCACCCTCAGTGCCACGGCCGTGGATGCCGAGAACGACCCTCTGACCTATACATGGACCTTTGGGGACGGCTCACCGAACGCCACGGGTGCCACGGTGCAGCACACCTTCACCACGGCAGGCACGTTCTTCCCGCAAGTGGTGGTCTCCGACGGAAATTCCAGCATCAATTGCGGGACGGTCCAGGTCTACATCGGGACCCCTCCCACTGCACAGATCCTGTCCCCCGGTACCGGCTCCCTGTTCCGCGGCGGAGAGGTCATCACCTTCGAAGGCGCCGGGACGGATGACAATACACTGACGGAGGCGAGCTACAGTTGGAGCGTGGTGTTCAACCACGACCAGCACATCCATCCGGAGACCGGGGCCACGGGCACCAGTTCGTTCGATCTGATCATCCCCACCACGGGGCACGGGTATTCCGGGAACACCTACTACACCATCACACTTACCGTCACCGATCAGGACGGGCTGCAGGCGAGCACCAGCGTGCAGATCTATCCCGAAAAGGTGAACGTCAGCATCACCAGTACGCCTCCGGGATTGGAGGTCCTGGTGGAGGGCTTGCCGGTGCTCACCCCCTACACGGTGGACCAGGCGATCGGCTATGAGATGCAATTGGCATTGGCGAACGGACAGCAGTGCAAGGCCGGGAACGGCTACGCCTTCGACGCCTGGAGCGATGGCCTCCCGCTGATCCACGGGTACGTGGTACCGGCGACCAATGCCACGGTGAACGCCGCCTTCGTCCCCAACGGGCCCTGTGGTTCATGCGGTCAGTTCCTATCCTTCGATGGTGTGGATGACGAGGTCCGCTTCGAACCCTTTACGCTGAGCGGTAACTGGACCATTGAATTCTGGCAGCGTCCCCTGCCGGGTCTCTCCTCCGCCGACGCCATCCTGGGCAATGACACGGACCTCTCCTTGGACCTGGATGGGGGGCGACTACGCCTGTACCGATCGGGCACCCGCATCACTTCGTCCGTGGTCGTGAACGCCAACCAGTGGAACCACTATGCGGTGGTCCGCAATGGCTCGGCTCTTTCCATCTACGTGAACGGCGTGTTGGATGCCGCGGCCAGTTCGGTCCCCTACAGCGGTAACCTCACGGTGAAATACCTGGGCCGGGGATCCTTAATCGGTCGTTATGCCGGGGGGATGGATGAACTGCGGATCTGGAACGTGGCCCGCAGCGGCGCACAGATCATGGCGGCGCACACCAATACCATCGACCCGGGCAGCCCGGGATTGCGCGGGTATTGGCGTTTCGACCAGGAGGCCGGTGAGCAGGTGGTCCAGGACCTGGGTCCCTATACCCTCCAAGGCATCAATGGTGGATCCCTCTTCCCGGAAGCCGCGGACCCGGCTTTCAGTGCCACCAACGGCCCCCTGCAGTTCGCCTGCGAGCGGGTGGTGAGCCTCTCCCTGCGTGCCCTGCTTCAAGGGCCGTACAGGTCGGTGGACCAATTGATGACGGACCAACTACGTATGGCCGGGTTACTGCCTGTCTCAGAGCCTTATTCCGCAGCTGGCTATACCATGGCCGGTGGCAGCGGCAGCACCATGAACGCTGGCGTGCTCTCCGTATCCGGGCCCAATGCCGTGGTCGACTGGGTGCTCATCGAGCTGCGCGACCCGAACACCCCTTCGACCATCCTGCGCACCGCCGTGGGCCTGATCCAACGCGACGGGGACATCGTGGGCATGGACGGGGTCTCGCCCGTTACCCTCACCGTGGACCGGCCCACCTACCACGTGGCCCTTCGCCACCGGAACCACCTGGGGGTGATGAGCGCCTCCCCGCTCGCGTTCAACACGGGTACCGTGACCATGGACCTCAGCCTGGCGCCAACCGCCACCTTCGGCACGGAGGCACAGGCGTTCCAGGACGGCCGGATGATGCTATGGGCGGGCGACAACACGCGGGATGGAACGGTCCGCTATGCAGGGGCGGACAACGACCGCGACCCGATCCTGGTGAGCATTGGCGGTACCGTCCCCACGAGCGTGGTCAGCGGCTACCTGCAGACGGATGTGGACATGGACGGATGGGTGAAATATGCCGGTGCCGGGAATGACCGGGACCGGGTGCTGGTCACCATCGGTGGGCTGGCACCCACCGCGCAACGGACGGCACAATTGCCCTGAGCCGTCCGCCGGGCACCGGAACCGCCCCCGAAGGACCTATTTCACCTTCCTTAACAGCCCTGAGGCCACACCTCGACCGGGACCGATAACTTCGCCCACCGTAGCCTGACCTGCATACCAAGGCAGGTCCGGGAACGTTAGGCAGCCCATGGTGCGCAAACTCTTCACACTGCTTCTGCTCCTTTGGGGTGCGCTGCTGTGCGCGCAGGTCAATGAGATCGGGGGAACCATCGGGGCCTCCTACTACATCGGCGACCTCAATCCCACCAAGCATTATCCGCGGGACACCAAGCTGGCGGGCGGCCTGGTGTTCCGCCACAACTTCAACGACCGGTACGCCCTTCGTTTCCAGGGACTTTACGGGACCCTTCAGGCCTACGATAGCGATTCCAAGGACACCCTGCAGCTGATCCGGAACCTGCATTTCACCACCAAGGTGATCGAGGTGTCCATGTTACTGGAGATCAACTTCTTCAAGTACCGCAAAAAGGGGAAGGACGGCAAGAACTGGACACCCTTCGTGTTCGGCGGATTGGCCTACTTCCGCACCAACCCCGAAGCTTTGCTGGACGACACGTGGTATGACCTGCAGCCCTTGGGCACCGAGGGCCAGGGCACCACGGCCACCGGCAGCAAGGAAGCCTACAAACTGGACCAGATCGCCATTCCTGTCGGTGCGGGCATCAAGGTCAACCTCGGGAGGGTCGACATCCAGGCCGAATGGGGCATCAGACGCACCTATACCGACTACATCGACGACGTGAGCGGGGTTTATGTGGACAACGACCTGCTGGCCTTCGAGAACGGCCCCTTGGCGGCAAGCCTGGCCGACCGCAGCGGGCTGGAGCAGGCCATCCCGGGCTTCTCCAACGCCCAGCGTGCGCGCGGCGACAGCAACACACGGGACTGGTACAGCTACTCGGGGCTCACCATCACCTACATCATCAGCCGCTTCTCCGATTGTGATGAACAGTACAATTGGATGAAGCGAAAACGCTGACCCGCCGGACTTTGCGATCTTTGCGCCCCTTTGGACCAGACCCCTCATAACACGGACGAGCTCCGCAACCGTATCGATGATCAGCGCGTGCCCCGGCACATCGCCATCATCATGGACGGTAACGGCCGATGGGCCAAGCAGCACGGCGAGCACCGCATCGTGGGCCATGCCAACGGCGTGAACTCCGTGCGTGAGGCCCTGCAAGGGGCCACCGAGCTGGGTGTGGAGTACCTCACCCTGTACGCCTTCAGCACCGAGAATTGGAACCGCCCGCAGAGCGAGGTGGACGCCCTGATGGACCTGCTGGTGAACACCGTGGTGAAGGAATTGGACGAACTGGTGCAGAACGAAGTGCGCCTGAACGCCATCGGCGACCTGGACAGCCTGCCACCGGGATGCCGCCAAACCCTGCGGGAAGGCATGGCGCGCACGGCAGGCAACACGCGCATCACCCTGACCCTGGCCCTGAGCTACAGCGCGCGTTGGGAACTGGTGAACGCCGCCCGCAAGCTGGCCATCGCCGTCAAGGAGCAGGGGCTTGACCCGGCGTCCATCAATGAGGAGCAGCTGGCGGCCCAACTGTGCACGGCGACCATGCCCGACCCCGAGCTGCTGATCCGCACCAGCGGAGAGCAACGCATCAGCAACTTCCTCCTGTGGCAGATCGCCTACGCCGAGCTCTGGTTCACGCCAGTGCTCTGGCCCGACTTCCGCAAGGCGCACCTGTTCCAGGCGGTGCTCGATTTCCAGAACCGCGAGCGCCGCTTCGGTCTCATCAGTGAACAGGTCACCCCCGGATAGTCCTCGATGCGCGCCCTCCTCTCCCTTTTGTTGATCCTGCAGCTCGCGCTGGCCACCGCGCAGACCGGCCCTGCCATGGACTATGGTTACCCGGAGGAATATGAGATCGGCGGGATCACAGTGAGCGGAACGCTCGCCACCGACCCCAACGCCGTGAAGCTCTTCACCGGCCTGCAGGTGGGCGACAAGATCACCGTGCCCGGCGAGCGCATCTCCCGGGCCATCCGCAATCTGTGGGACCAGAAGCTCTTCAGTGATGTGCGCATCGAAGCTGCGGAGGTGCGGGGACGCACCATCTTCCTGCACATCCAGGTGGAGGAGAAACCGCGTTTGAGCCGTTTCAAGTTCAATGGGGTGAGCCGCAGTGAGAGCGACAAGCTGCGCGAGGAGGTGGAACTGATCGCCGGCCAGCAGGTCAGCGAGGCCCTGCTGGCCAACACCCGCTACCGGGTGCAGCGATACTTCAGCGAGAAGGGCTATCTGAAGGCCAAGGCCGTCATCGTGGAACGGCCTGACACCCTGCGTTCCAACAGCGTCCTGCTGGTGATCGACGTGCAGAAAGGGAACAAGTTCAAGATCGAGGATGTCGTGTTCAACGGCAACGAAGCCCTGAGCGATAAACGCCTGCGTGGCGCCCTGAAGAAGACCAAACGGAAGGTGTGGTGGAACATCTTCAGCAGCAGCAAGTTCGATTCCAAGGAATTCGCGAACGACAAGAACCGCTTGCTGGACGTTTACAACAACGAGGGCTACCGGAACGCCTCCATCACCCGCGATACGATGTACTTCGTGAGCGATGACCGGGTGCAGGTGGAAGTGGACGTGGAAGAGGGGCCGCAGTTCCACTTCCGCAACGTGACGTTCACCGGCAACACCAAGCACAGCGATGACGTGCTGCGCAGCATCCTGAACATCCGCAAGGGCGATGTCTACAACAAGTCCGTGCTGGAAAGCCGCCTGTACATGAACCAGAGCGGGCGGGATGTCAGTTCCCTGTACATGGACGATGGGTACCTGAGCTTCTACGCGGACCCCGTGGAATTGCTGGTGGAGGGGGACAGCATCGACCTGGACATCCGCATGCGTGAAGGCAAGCAGTACCGGGTGCGCAACGTCATCATCAAGGGCAACACCAAGACGAACGAACGCGTGGTGCGCCGGGAGATCCGCACCAAGCCGGGGCAACTGTTCAACCGCAGCGATGTGATCCGCACGCAGCGCGAACTGTCCAATCTGGGCTACTTCAACCCCGAATCATTGGGTGTGAACCCCATGCAGGACCCGCGCACGGGCACGGTGGACCTGGAATACACCGTGGAGGAGAAACCCAGTGACCGCCTGGAACTGAGCGGTGGCTGGGGTGCAGGGCGCCTGGTACTGTCCGTGGGCCTGTCGTTCACCAACTTCTCGCTGCGCCGCACCTTCGACAAAAGCGCCTGGCAGCCGCTGCCCAGTGGCGATGGCCAGACCCTGAACCTGCGTGCGCAGACCAACGGCGTGTTCTTCCAGAGCTACAGCATGAGCTTCGTGGAGCCCTGGCTGGGCGGTCGCAAGCCGAACGCACTGAGCTTCTCCATCTACCACTCGGTCCAGACCAACGGTGAGAGCAAGTACATCAACACCAGCGTGGGCAAGATCGAGAACCCGCTGCGCCAGTCCCTGCTCATCACCGGTGCCACCGTGGGCCTGGGCAAGCGCCTGACCTGGCCGGATGACTACTTCATCCTGCGGCAGACCCTGGGCTACCAGCTCTACAACCTGAACAACTACAGCAGCGGTGCCGTGATCTTCTCCTTCACCAACGGCAGCAGCAACGTGCTGAGCTACGAAGTGAAGCTCTCGCGCAATTCGGTGGACCAGCCCTTCTTCGCCCGCAGTGGATCGGATGTCACCATTTCGATGAAGGCCACGCCACCCTGGTCGCTGATGAACCCACAGCGCGACTATGAGAACCTGCCGCCCCAGGACCGCTATCAGTGGGCTGAGTTCTACAAGACGAAGCTGACGATGCAGTGGTACAACAAGCTCACCGGCAGCAAGACGGGCCACAACCTGGTGCTGATGACCCGTGCGGGCTTCGGCTACCTGGGCCGCTACAACGATGCAGTGGGCAACTCGCCCTTTGAGCGCTTCTACCTCGGCGGCAGCGCCCTCACCGGCTTCCAGCTGGACGGCCGCGAGATCGTGGGACTGCGCGGCTACGATGACTTCTCCCTCTCCCCCAGTACGGGCAATTTCGTGATCTCCAAGTACACGGCCGAACTGCGCTTCCCGGTCTCACTGAACCCTTCGGCGACGATCTACACGCTTGGCTTCATCGAGGCCGGCAACACCTGGAACTCCATCGAGAACTTCGACCCCTTCAAGCTCTACCGTTCAGCAGGCTTCGGCCTGCGCCTCTTCCTCCCCATGTTCGGACCCATGGGCCTTGACTACGGCTGGCGCCTGGATGATGTGCCCTACCTGCCCCGCATGGCCAAGAGCCAGTTCCACTTCACGATCGGCATAGATCTTGGCGAGCTGTAGTCCGGATCGCCTATTTTTCGACAGCAACGCATGAAACGCACGCTCCCCTCCCTGATCATCCTGGCGGTCCTGCTGGGGATGACGCATGTGGCCCATGCCCAGCGGATCGCATTCGTGAACACGAAGTACATCCTGGACCAGATGCCCGAGTATTCCTCCGCGCAGAAGGAACTGGACCGCATGAGCAAACAATGGCAGGAGGAGATCGACGAGCGGCACCTGCAGATCAAGCGGATGCGCGACTCGTACAACGCGGAGGCCATTCTGCTCACCGAGGAGATGAAACGCTCTCGGCAGGACGAGATCGACCGGCGCGAGCGCGAGGCGCGCGATCTGCAGAAGAAACGCTTCGGCCCCAACGGTGATCTGTTCAAGAAGCGGCAGGAGCTCATCCAGCCCATCCAGGACCGGGTGTACAATGCGGTGAAGGAAGTGGCCGGAACGAGCTACGTGGCCGTGTTCGACATCGGCGGGCAGAGCAGCAACCTGCTTTTTGCCAGCGAGAAATACGACAAGAGCGACACCGTGCTGCGCAAGCTGGGCATCCGGCCCGGGCAGGGCGGCGGCGATGACGACGAGAAGGAATTCGGTGACGACCCCGCACCCGAAGGTGCGCCCACGAAGGACAGCGAACAGAAGCCGAACCCCACTGACCCAAGAAGCGGTGGTCAGGACATGAAACAACCCCGATGAACATCCGATCCATGAAGAACCTGATCCTGGCCGCAGGCCTGCTGCTGAGCGCCGCCCCTGCGATGGCCCAGAACACGAAACTCGGTCATATCGACCGGCAGAAGTTGATGCTGTTGCTCCCCGAGCGCAAGGACGCCGAGACCAAGATGCAGGCCTTCGCCAAGACCCTGGACGAGCGCCTGAAGGCCATGGGTGCCGAGTACCAGGCCAAGGTGGCCGACGCGCAATCCCGCGCGGAGACCATGACCCAGACCGAGAAGGACATGGTGGTGCGTGAGATCCAGGAGCTGGAGCAACGCATCCAGGCCGCCCAGGAAAAGGCCCAGGAGGACCTCACCAAACAGGAGGAGGAACTGCTGCGCCCGATGGTGGAAAAGACCAACGCCGCCATCAAGGATGTGGCCGACGCCAACAACTTCACCTACATCTTCGACACAAGCACAGGCTTCGTGCTGTACTACGACAAGGGCGAGGACATCCTGCCCTTGGTGAAGACCAAGCTCGGCATCCTGTAAGCATCCAGCTTCACTGACCGTGCCCCACGACGACCGGCCCATCGGCATCTTCGATTCCGGCATCGGCGGGCTCACCGTCACCTCCGTCATTCGTCAGGCGCTCCCTCGGGAGCGCCTGATCTATTTCGGGGACAACCTGCACATGCCCTACGGCCAGCGCAGCCTGGAGGAGGTGCAACGCTTCAGCTTCGCCATCGTGGAGGCCTTGCGCGCCATGGATTGCAAGCTCATCGTCATCGCCTGCAACACGGCTTCGGCGGCGGCCCTCTCGGCCTTGCGGCAGGCTTGGCCGGGCTTCCCCTTCGTGGGCATGGAGCCGGCCGTGAAGCCCGCCGCGGAGCACACCTCCACCGGCACCGTGGGCGTGATC
This sequence comes from Flavobacteriales bacterium, assembly GCA_041749915.1. GTDB lineage: Bacteria > Bacteroidota > Bacteroidia > Flavobacteriales_F > PHOS-HE28 > PHOS-HE28. The sequence goes on along the minus strand of JBGTAJ010000157.1, from coordinate 7,062 downwards.
GCCACCACGGCCACCTTCCAAAGCGAGCTCTACGCGAGCATCGTCTCACGCTTCGCCGGTGATGTGAAGGTGCTGCACCAGGCCTGCCCGGGTCTGGTGAGGCAGATCGAATCGGGCGCCTTCGACCACCCGGATACCGAGGCCATGCTGCGGGGCTGGCTGGAGCCGATGCTGGAGCAACACATTGATGCCTTGGTGCTAGGCTGCACCCACTACCCCATCGTCCGCCCGGTCATCGAGCGGATCGTGGGACCCAATGTCCGCATCATCGACCCGGCACCGGCCATCGCGCGCCGCGTGGACCAGCTCACCACCCAATTCGGCATCGCCGCATCGTCGGAAGCCAATGGCTCACTGACGTGCTGGACCAGCGGCGACCCAGCCGTGTTCACCGTCCTGATGCACCGACTGCAATTGGAGGATGTGGTGGTCCGCCAAGGTGTCTGGAGCGCCGAGGGAGCGCTCACCCTTCCTTAAACCACCCCGCGTACAGCTGGTAATTCGCCGCGATGCGTTCGATCTCGTTGGTGGAGAGGTCGGCGCTGACCGGCCCGATGCGTTTTGCCGGTACGCCGGCCATCAGGCTGCCGGGTTCCACCACGGTGTTATGCGTCACCACGGCACCGGCGGCGATCACACTGCCCTCGCCGATCACGGCCTGGTCCATCACGATGGCGCCCATGCCCACCAGCACCTTGTTGTGGATGGTGCAGCCGTGCACGATGGCGTTGTGCCCGATGCTCACATCGTTGCCGATGGTGAGGCCGCATTTCAGGTAGGTGCTGTGCAGCACGGCACCGTCCTGGATGTTCACCCGGTCACCGATGCGGATGGCGTTCACATCGCCGCGCACCACCGCGTTGTACCACACGCTGCAGCCGCTGCCCATCTGCACATCACCGATCACCACGGCGGTCTCGGCCAGAAAGGGTTCATCGGCGAACTGTGGCGTGAAGCCACGGACTGAACGGATGAGGGCCATGGCTCAGTGCTGTACAGGTGCTTTGCCGCAACCTTCCTTCTGGCAGCAGGCCGGCAGGTTCGCGAAGACCTTGGGGTCACCGGGCAGCTCGTCGGCATAGTAGCCCAGCTTCGTTAGTGCCACCTTGATGGCCTCGGGCGTGGTCTTGCGTTCATCGTATTCCACCTTCACCAGGTTCGTGCTCAGGTCGAGGTCCACGGACTTCACGCCCTTTTCATAGATCAGTTCGGTCTCAATGGTGGTCTCGCACATGTCGCACACGCTGCTGGTGCGGATGGACAGCACGCTCCATTTATCATCCTGCGCCGAAGCGGCGAAGGTCAGGGCGAGGAAGAGGGTCGTCAGGAGGGTCTTCATGGTTCGGAGGGATCGTTGGTGGTGTTCTTGGCGAGGGTGAAGCGCAGGCCGGCATAGACCATGGCGCGGTTGGTGGGCCCCCAGATCAGGGAGGCATCAAAGTACGGGCCGAAGGGATCATCGGCGGCGATGATCTGGTCCTGTTGCAGGGTGCTGGTGAGGTTCTCGCCGCCGAGGTAGAACTCCCAGGCGCCCCTCATGTGGGTGATCTGTGCGTGCAGGGTGGCATAAGCGGGCGAACGCTCGGGCATGCGCAGTTCCTCGGGGTTCTGCTGTGTGCCGGGGATGCGTCCCTCGCCGAAGATGTTCAGCGTGATGTCAAAACGCCAGCGCTCCTTTCGATCAGCGTAGGCCAGGTCCACGAGGCCGCGGTGGGTCGGTGTCATCGGCCGTTCCAAGAGGCGGCCACTGTAGGTGCTGCGCACATCGTAGTAGCGGTGGCTCACCTTCAGCATCCACGTGCGGCTCAGGTCCACCTGGACATCGGTGAGCAGGCTGTTGGCATAGGACGCACCGTCGAGCATGTACACCGCGATCTGCTGCGGGCTGCGGTCCAGGTCGGCGATCACCTGGTCGGTGAACTGGGAGCGGTAGGCATCGAAGCCGAAGGCCCACTTGCGGTCCAGCCACTTGAACTTGTGCAGTACCGATGCGCCGAAATTCCAGGAGCGCTCCATGCCCAGTTCACCCTCGAAGAGCACACGGCGCGAACTGGCGAGGATGGCGGCGTTCTCCACCACCGGGTTCGCGGTGCGGAAACCGTGGCCCACCGAAAGGCGCGCGGTGGTCAGCGGGCCCAGGTCGAACTTGGCGTGCACCCGCGGGCTCAGCACATTACCGAAGCGGTCGTTGGCATCAGCGCGCAGGCCGGCCACCAGGGTCACATCCTTGCGCATCAGCGTGTACTCCGCGAAGGCACCCGGCATTCGTTCCACGCGCCCCAGGTCCAGCGTGCGCCCGATGGTGTCCATCAACAGCTCCGTGTAGTCATCGTATTGGAAGGACAGTCCGGCCTTCAGCTGGTCCGTGCCCTTGCCCAGCAGTTGCTGGTACACCACGTTGGCGTAGGCGCTCTGCTGCAGGCCCTGATACTCGCGGATGCCGTAGGTGGACGACACATCATGTCGCCGCGCGGAGACGAGCACACCGATGCTCTTGGTGGGGTCGTTCTCGAAGATGATCCCGTGCTTGGCGATCAGGTCCACCAGCTCGTTCTTGATGTCGATGCCATAGAGCCCCGATGGGCGGTGGCCTTCATGCTCCTCCCCCAGTGGCACGGCGCCGTGCATCGCGCTCTGCCCGCCCTGGCGCTGGTCGTTGGCATAGCGAAAGGTCACCTGTCCGCTGCGGCGCTCGCCCTGGTACATCCAGCGATCCATCACGTTGATGCGCTGCGTGAGCGGCATGTCCATGAAGCCGTCGTTGTTCTGGTCCATCTCCACGTCGAAGAAGTTCCCGTGTACCATCAACAGGTTGGCGCTGTTCTTCCCCGTGGGCTGTGCGGCGTGCACGTTGGCCTCCATGCGTCCCTGGCTGTTGCCGTAGAGGTTCACAAAGAGCGGCGGTTCGGCCAGCGGGTTCAGCAGGCAGAGATCGATCTGGCCCGTCATGGCATTGGGGCCATTCACCGCGGTGCCGATGCCCTTGCTCAGGTTGATGTCCTGTATCCAGGTGCCGGGGATGAGCGTGAGGCCCGAGGTGGTGGAGAGGCCGCGGATGAATGGGATGTTCTCCACGCTGATCTGCGCGTAGCGCCCATCGAGTCCCAGCATGCGGATGGTCTTGGTGCCCGAGACCGCATCACTGTAGTTCACGTCCACCGTGGCGTTGGTCTCGAAGCTCTCGCTGAGATCGCAGCAGGCGGCGCGCTTCAACTCCTTCTGCCCGATGATCTCCGTGGCATTGATGCTGCGCATGTCCAGCTGGGTGCCGCTCACACGCTCCACGATCTCCACGGCCTTCAGGTCCACAGAGGCGCTGAGCGCGATGGACAGGGCGGAGGTGGGTGCGTTGCGCAGCCGTGTGGAATCGGGCGCATAGCCCACGTAGGTGGTGACCAGCGTGGCGGGCCAGCCTTGGGGGGCGGGCACCGAGAAGCGCCCATCGCCATCGGTGACGGCACCCGTGGTGGTACCGGCCCAGTAGACATTGGCGCCGAACAGGGCGGAAGGGCCCTCGGGACCGGCACCCAGCACACGGCCGGTGACGGGTGCCTGCGCGCGGGCGGCACAGACCGCGAGCAGGAGGAGGAAGAGGATCGTTGATCGGATCACTGGGAGACCTGTTGAAATGGGACCTGGAACGGACCGGGAAGGCCATGCTTCCAAACGCCGCGTGGTCGCGGAGTACCGATCGGGATCAGATCAACAGGCGGCGCAGGAGGGCCAGACGCGCAACGGCGTCATCGGGCGGCGGCCGGGTCTCATTGGCGTTCACCACCACCACCAGGGGCAGGGTCACCTGCAGCAGGGGGGCATTGTCCAAGGCCACCAGTGCCACATCCAGGGCGAGCGTGCGTTCCACGCGCTGATCGGCGCCATCGGACATCACCTCGCTGAAGGCACAGCAGTTGGGGCTCATCGTGGGCAGCTCGTGGTCGTTCTCCACCGGTGGGCAGCAATCCTCGCCCTTGCCGAAGCTCAGCACACTGTGCCCGGCCTCCAGGCAGGTCATGCGCGACATGCCGGACACGCTGGTGGCCACCAACAGCAGGGCCACCGCGAACACGGTGAACCACTTGTGGCGATGGAGGAAGCGACGCATCAGGGACAAAAGTAGGCCTTCCCAGCGCCGGGGCACAAGGGATCGAGGCCTCTCCTTGGGAAGCCACCGCAGCCCCGGCCCTACCTTTGTACCTCGCCTTCGCCCCCTATGGCTGCAGCGAACAACGCATGTCCGAGCCTGTCAAACGCCCACCCGTTTCGGTGTATGCCGAATCCACCCCGAACCCCAGCACCATGCGCTTCGTGAGCAGCCGCCTGTTGGTGCAGGACGGCCGCCTGCTGGAGTTCCGCACACCCGGAGAGACCACTGCGGTGTCGCCCCTGGCCGAGCACGTGTTCAACCTGCCCTTCGTCACGGGTGTCTTCATCAGCAGCAACTTCATCTCCGTCACCCGCAACAACTCCATCACCTGGGACCTGGTGCAACTGGAACTGCGCGAGTACATCCAGGAGTTCCTGAACACCGATGGTCGTGTGGTGTATGAGGACGCACCCGCGCAGGCCCTTGCCGATGCCAACGAGCGCGCCAGCAGCCATGCCGATGCAAAGGGCCCCGAGGATGAGAAGATCATCCGGATCCTGGAGGAATACATCCGCCCCGCGGTGGAAGCCGACGGCGGCCATATCGCTTTCCGTTCCTACGACGAAGGCGTGGTCACCGTGTCCCTGCGCGGCTCGTGCAGCGGCTGTCCCAGTAGCCTGGTGACGCTGAAGCAGGGCATTGAGAACCTGCTGAAGCACGAGGTGCCGGGGGTGCGGGAGGTGGTCGCAGAAGAGCTGTAGCAAGGCCCCGTCGTGGATCGTCGATCCACGGCGGTTCCTCAGACCAACAATTCCCCGTCGTGGATCGACGATCCACGACGGTTCCATACCCCTAAATTGCGGTATGACCCTGGGCAAGACATTACCTCAGAGCGCGGGCATCTACTTCTGCACATTCGTTTGCTGGGACCATCTGCACCTGATCGCGCGCACCGACTGCTACGACGTCATCTACGAGAAGCTGTTGCGCTGGGTGGACAAGGGCTGTGCAGTGTGCGGGTATGTGATCATGCCAAACCATGTCCACTTGTTGCTGTATGTACCCGCGTCGCTGTCGGTGAACGATGTGCTCGCCAACTGCAAGCGCTGGTGGGCCAAGGTCATCATCGACCGGCTCACAGCGGCGGGCGATACCTTCATGCTCCACCGACTGCAACGCGCCGTGGACACCACCCACTACGCCAAAGGACAATTGTACCGCGTGTGGCAACCTTCCTCTGATATCCAGTTCTGCACATCTGAAGCCATGGTGGTACAGAAGCTGAACTACATCCATCAGAACCCGCTGCAGGAGCATTGGCGTCTGGTGGAAGTACCGCAGGCCTACGCTCATTCCAGCGCTGCGCAGGCAGCCACGCCCTGCCCATCACCGCTGCCCATCACCACTTGGGGCGAGGTCATGCGTTGCGGTTGACCCGCGAATTGTGCCCGGCTTATGCAATTCTCCTCCCCGCTGCATCTTCCTTCCAAACGAACGAACATGCGAACTTCCATTCCCCTTCTGGCGATCGCGCTGCTCAGCAGCACGATCGTCGCCGGACAGAACCTAGGCGAGATCCAGGGCAGTGTGCTGGACGAGCAAGGCGAGCCCCTCCCCTACGCCAACGTCGTCACCGACCGCGGCGATGGGCTCATAGGCACCACCACCGATGATCGCGGACGCTTCATCCTCAAGCCCCTCGTCCCGGGCACCTACACCGTGCGCATCTCCTTCGTGGGGTTGCTCACCAAGGAGATCACCGGCGTGCAGGTGAACCCCGACAAGATCACCTTCCTGAAAGGGGAAGTCCTCGTGGCCAACAACACCCTGCCCATCCATACCGTCGTCGGCCGTCGCTGGGAACCACCCCTGATCGACCCCGAAGAGCCCAGCAAGCTCACCATCATCGCCGCACAGTTCGAGGACAACCCCCAGCGCAAGAACCCCGTGGCCCTCATCGCGAGCACCTCTCCGGACATCTACAAATCACCCAACAGCGATGAGCTCTACTTCCGCGGCTCCCGCTCCGATGCCATGGCCTACTACGTTGACGGTGTGAAGGTCACCGACGGCCTGAGCGGAGTGCCTCCCGCCGGCATCGCCAGCATCACCATGTACACCGGTGGACTGCCCGCCCGCTACGGCGATGTCACCGGCGGTGTGGTGGCCATCGAAACGAAGAGCTACTTTGACCTCTACATGCAGCGCCAGGCCGGGCTGCGCTAACCCCCACGACAGGTGTTCCTGCGCCGGAAACAAAGCGTCGCCGCAAGCGATGAGGAATTGGTGGCCGCCCTGTGCAGCGGTCACCGTTCCGCATTGGGCGACCTCTGGGACCGTTATGCACAGCTGCTCTACGGCGTGGGCCTCAAGTACCTCAGGGACAGCGAACGCAGCAAGGACCTGGTGGTGGAGCTCTTCACCGCACTGCCCGACCTGCTGGCCAAACAGCCCGTGCAGCGCTTCCGCCCCTGGGTGCACACGGTGATGCGCAACCGCTGCCTCATGGCCCTGCGCAGCGACAAAGGGCACCACAGCCCGCTCAGCGAGCACCTCAGTGTGGAGGACGATGCCGGGGAGGCCGTGCTGCTGGAGAGCAGCCTACAACAATTGGAACAGGCCCTGCAAATGCTGAACGAGTCCCAGCGCAGCTGCATCCGCCTGTTCTACCTGGAACACCACAGCTACCACCAATGCGCGGAACGCACCGGCCTTTCCGTGGAACAGGTGCGCAGCCACCTGCAGAACGGGCGGCGCAACCTGAAGCTCCACCTGGAACGCCTGCGCAACACTGCCTGAACCATGGCCAACCCCTTCCCCGATAGCCCCTTCGCCCCGGCCCCGCCGACGCCCGCCCAGTTGCAGGCCTATGCCGAAGGACGCCTGCCGCCCGCCGATCAAAACGCCGTGGAACGCGCCCTGGAATCCGACCCTCTGCTGCGCGATGCCATGGAGGGATTGCAGCACCCCCATGCCGC
>JBGTAJ010000156.1:0-25217 GCA_041749915.1 Flavobacteriales bacterium | reverse complement strand
GTGCGGCGCGGGCACGCATACCGGATTCCCGGGCGCGCTGGCGGCTGCGAGCGGCCTCCACCATCAGGGCATTGCGCTGCTCCTCGTTCGCCACGTTCGCTGCTTCAGCCACGCGCTGTTCGGCCTCTGTGGTGTTGCGGTCGGCATCCTCCAGGGCTTCCACGGCGATCACGAGCGCTTCCTTTGAGCGGCTTTCGAGGTCCATGGCCTCACGTTCCAATTCGGCGGCATCATCCGCGGCGAGCTTCACGGCTGCGGCCTTGTCCACATCACCGGTGAAGCCGGCGGCGGTGAGCACATCGGCCACGGGTTCCTCCACGGCAGGGGCCTGCGCCACGGGATCGCTGCCGGTGCTGACGTCCAGACGGGCACGACGCTTGATCTCATCCAGGGCCATGGCGATGAAGTCGCCTTCCAGCGGCTCATCGAAATAGTTGCGGATCACGAGCTTTTCCAGGTCGCCGCTCTGTGTCAGGTTCAGCTCCTGGCGATAGGCCCGGGGACCGTCTGCGCGTGGCACTTCCACCATGCCACCGTGGGTCTTTCCACTGGGTCCACATTCCACCATGAAGCGGAAGCGCCCGCTGCGCGGCAGCGAGAGCACGTAGCTGCCGTTGATGTCGGTGCGCACATCGGCCACCTGTTCCTGTGTGAGCGCATCGAAAACGACGATGCGGGCCTTGCGGTCCTCCTTGTCGAACTCGCTGGCGTAGGTGCCCTTGAGGATGGTGATGACCACGGGCACCTGCTCGGTGCTGACGCGGTACACGTGGAGCATGCCCTGCTTGCTGCTCCGGCCGCTGGCGAAACAGGCCTCCTTGTGCTCGCCGTCCACCATGTAGAAGATGTCGTCGTCCGGTGTGCTCACCGCAAAGTCCAGGTTCTCTGGTCGACCGAAAGCATCGAGGCCCTTGTCATAGGTGGTGCGGAACACATCGTAGCCGCCCATGCTGTTGTGGCCCTTGCTGCTGAAGTAGAAGGTGCGCCCATCGGGGTGCATGAAGGCGTAGTCCTCGTCGAGGTCGGTGTTGATGTAGCCGGCGAGCTTCACGGGCGTCGCGAAGCTGCCATCTGGCAGCAGTTCGGTGCGGTAGATGTCGCGGCCGGTGCGCCCATCCTTGCCCAGGCTGCTGAAGTAGATGGGCCCGCCGCGATCGGGCAGGTAGACCAGGCTGCGGTGCTTGCTCTTCTTGTCGAGACCGGTCATCAGTTCCTCGGGCGTCACCACGATCCGGCCACCGATATCGCCCAGTTCATAGAAGCGGAAGAACTCACTGTCCTTCACCTCCACCTTGCTGCGCACGCGGATGTCCTTGAGGCTGGAGAGCAGTTTCTCGCCGTTGCGGCACTGCTGTTCGAAGCCTTCCACGGGCCATTCCGCCAGGGCCTTCTTGTCGCCGGTGCCACGGAAACGCTGGTAGGCCACCTGGGCCTCCTTGAAACGGTAATTGAGGTGGTAGGCACGGCCCAGCCAGTACCAGGCGGCGGCAGGTCCGGCGGGGTCCTCGGTGGCGAACTTAAGGTGACCGATGGCCATCTCCTTGTCGTCGCCGCCATGCAGCAGGCAGGTCCCGAAACGGTAGTTCAGTTCGCGATCACCCGGGGTGAGGCTCACCAATTGGGAGTACATGGAGGTGGCCTCGGCAAAACGGCGCTCCTGGAACAGGGCATCCGCCTTGACGCGCAGCTGTTGGTCACCGCCCTGGGCCGGGGCCAGGAACGGGAGGAACAGCGCAAAAAATATGACCACAGAACGGGTCGTCATCCGAGAGTGGGCCCTTGTACAGCAGTATGGTACCGAGGGTTTCATCATTCATCACGGGGCCGCCCGGCGAGGGACATGCGGTTCTCCTCGCCACGGAACAATCGACCGATATTTTCACGATGGGTGTAGAAGACCATCAGGCAGAGAGCGATGGCGAAGCCGATCTTCACGGGATTGGTCTCCTGGAAGAGCAGCGTCACCGCCAGCGGGAAGGCGAGCGCCGCGCACAGGGAGCCCAACGAGACATAGCGCGAAAGCAGGAAGACCGCGGCGAAGACCGCGATGCAGATACCGGCCGCACCGGGGTGCACCGCCAGAATGCCACCCAGGGAAGTGGCCACGCCCTTACCGCCCTTGAAGCCGGCGAACACCGGATAGAGGTGACCGATGACCGTGGCGACGACCAGGGCGATGCGCAACCACATCCACGGCGCTGAGTCCACCTCCAGACCGCTGAAGTTGGGCAGCAGGCGCACGGGCAGGAAGCCCTTGAGGATGTCCAGGATGAGCACCGGGACCCCGGAGCGCCAGCCGAGCACGCGGAAGGTGTTGGTGGCCCCTGCATTGCGGCTGCCATGTTCACGTACATCCACGCCATGGAAGAAGCGGCCCCACCATACACTGGAAGGGATGCTCCCGAAGAGGTAGGCCAGCAGCACCGCGGCCACGCTGTATATCCAAGGGAAGCTCATGGCTCAAAGACCGAATCGATCGCGGAAATCGTCCACTTTCTTCTTGTTCGTGATGATGAACTGATAGGCGGGTTCGTCCTTCTTCGCCTCCAGTACACGCTTGTCGTCCTTCAGTTCGCTCAGCATGGTGTTGAACTGGGCATCGCTGCTGTAGGCATAAAGGTAATTCCGGCTGTATTGGAAGAAGTAATAGGTCTGATCATCCAACATCAGCAGGATCGTCATGATGTCGCCACTACGCTTGCGTTCCAGATGCACCTTGCCCTTCACATAGCGGTACACGGGCTTCTTCAGGATGGTGGCCACGCCGATCTCGCCCTCGCTGAGCCAGCTCTGCTCGGGACCGTTCCACACCATGCGCACATCGCCCAGCACCAGCGGTTTCACCACCTCGTCCGGCAGCTTTTTGATCTCGCCCTTGATGCTCAGTTCGCTGATGAGCTTGTCCGAACGCTCCAGCCCCAGCAGCTCACGGAGCATCTTCTCGTAGTAGGTCTTGGTGATGTCCAGGGGCTTCTGCTCGGGATAGGCAAGGATCTCCGTGGCCATGCGCTCCAGGGCGTTGTCCAGGAAATGGAAGTCGGCGATGAGCACCCCGCTGGACGAGGCCTTCTGTCCGTCGATCTCGTAGCGCATGGAACCCACGGTGGAGACATTCACGCGTCCAAGGCCCACACCGTGTGAGATGCGACCATCGGCGATGAGCACACAGTTCTCCGTGGCCAGGCTCACGAGGTCGCCCGGCAGTTCGCGCTGGCGGATCTTGTCCTTGTTGGAGATCATGTACTCCTTGCGGCCCTTGTCAAAGAACAGCAGGCCCTTGGCGGTGATCAGCGGCGTGTCCTTGCGATCGGCCAGTGGGCTCAGGAAGGTGCCGTTGACCTTGAAGGGATCGTCCGCGGACAGGAAGGTTCCCGCGCCGAGCATGGCCCCCAGGTCGTCGTAGAGCGTGTCGGCAACAGGGATGAAGACCTCCTTGGGGTCGATGGCTCCGCTGAACTTCATCCAGTTGCGGGCCAGTGAGCTGCAGCCGTGCTGGATGCGGGTGCTGCCTTTGAAGGTGAGCTCCTTCACGCTGGCACTGAGGGCCACATCGCCGAAGAAGTCGAAGGCAGGGCTCAACTGGAAGTCCTCCTCCTTCGCGATGCGCCCGCTGCCCACGGTCTGGAACGAGGTGTCGACACCGACCGAGGTGAGGTTTATGCGGAAGGCCTTTTCGTTCTCGTCCACGTAGTCGATGACCCCGGTGGCGGTGTAGCTCCGCTTGGCCTTGATGTTCGCCGTGGCGTTGTAGATGCGGTGGAACTTGGTGACATAGTTGGCCGTGATCACGGTGTTCAGCAGGGGATCCATCTCGGCGTTGCGTCGGATCCGCACACGCATGCTGTCCGGCGTGATCAGTGCATCGGCCACCTGGATGTATTGCACGTCGGTGGCGGTGATCAGGTGCTTCTTCAGATCATAGCGCGCCTTGGGGGCCATGAAGCTGAGGCTGTCCTGGTCGGGCCGGATGCTGACGAAGTTGGAACCCGAGAGCTGCAGGTCCTCGCTGCCCTCGGCGGCGGTGCGGTCGCTCTCGAGCTCGATGTCACCCTGGTCCATGTACCACTTGAAACGGTCCATGTAGCAGATGTACTGGTTGACGGGGAACTCCACCTTGGTCTCGGTACCGTTGCTCACGAACTCGCCCACGCGCTCGTCCAGCTTCACGGTGGCGTTCACGTTGTCCGTGCGGAAGGCGATGCTGGCCGTGTCCCCTTCCGTAAGCCGGAAGTCGGAGGTGTCCGCATGCATCTGCATGGTGGTGAAGTCGAAGAGGTCCGATCGCAGGGTGGCGTTGCGGAAGTCGATGAGGCCACCGCCCGACATGCCCTTGGGGGTGAGCTCGGTGAGGCCGTGCAACAGGGCCTGGTCGTCGTACATCACCAAAGGCTTCTTCAGCTTCTCGGTGCGCAGCACATCGCGCGCAGGTTCGAGCCGGACGAACACATCGGCTGCATTGACCGCGGGGACCGAGGCGGGCGTCACGGAGGCGGTATTGATCAGCGTGTCCGCACGGCCCAGTGTACTGTCCGGACAGAACACCAGGGACTTTGAGCTCAGGGTGCTGGTGAGGTAACTGAGCTCGCCATCGCCCTGCAGACCGCGGTTGTTGAGAGCCACGGTGCTCGTGAAACGGGCCTTGCGCCCGTACAGAGGCATGCCGCCATCACCGGTGCTGCGCACGAAGCCGAGCGCATAGTCAGGCTGCAGGCGAAGCGGTTCCTTGATGTCCGGAAAGATGCCGGCGCTGACGAGGGTGCCACTGAAGAAGAGCCCCGAATTGGTGAAGTTGTCCAGCGAATCGATCTGGAAGGGATCGCTGCGGTAGTAGAACTTGTCGCGCAGGTAAACGCCCCGTTGGATGGTGCCCTTGTCGTAGAAGACATAGCTCTCCTTGGTGCTGTTGAACTTCGGATAGCTCGGGTAGTCCTTCTGATGAAGACCGCCCTTGTTGCTGGGCGCATCGATCTCCAGGGTGCCGGTGACCTGCTCCAGCACGTTCTTCACCTTCACCAGCGTGGTCTGCCCCTCCTCGTTCTTCTCGAAGCTGTCCGCCATGAAGCTCACCGAGTCCACGTTCAGCAGGTCGATGGTGAAGGGCGCGTAGTGGAAGTAGTATTCCTTGCCGTGGTAGGAGAGCTTCCCCGCCTGGATGTTGCCCCCGAAGGTGAAGTCCCGGCCCTTCTTGATGGTGATGGTGCGCTCGGCCGGGAAGATGCGCACGTCCTGCGAATCGCTCATCACGATGCGCGCGACGCCCTTCATGGTGAGGTCGTTGTTCAGCAGGTTCAACGAGGCGTTCACCCCGTCATCCACGTTGGAGTTGAACTGCAGCACATCGTAATCCTGCTTTCCGGCGCTGTTGAGGATGTGCTGGCGCAGGCGCGGCTTCACCTCCACCCATTCATTCTCCGGATCATACATCAGGTAGCCCTTGTTGGCCATGTCGATGAGCAGGGGGATCACCTCCTGCTTCTGCATGCGGCTGAAGACGGCGAACTCCTGGGCATAGAAGGTGCCGCCGTTCTGCTTGCTGAAATCGTTGAGGCGCACCAGGGGATGCACGGCATCGATGCCCAGCATGGCCATGTAGCGTTTCTCCTTGAAGTAATCGAAGCTCTCGAAGCTGGCGCGCGTCTGGGTGCTGCCCTGCAGGTTGCCCATCTGCACCACGGGATCGCCCTGCTTCCAGGTGAGCACCTCGAAGAACATGTCCAACTGGTGATAGGTGTTGTAGAAGGGCGCCTTGCTCAGGCCCTCCTCCTTCTTGATCAGCGAGAGGAATTTCTTGTCGCGCAGGAAACGCAGGCTCACGCTGGGATGGTAGAGCGAATCACCTTCGAGCCGCAATTGGATCGACACATCGTCACTGGTGATCCGCTCCGGCTCGATGCTGAAGCGCAGTCCGCGGGCGATGATGAATGGACGCTTGTCCCGGTAGAACGACAGGAAGGCGGGTTGCTCCTTGGTGCCGTAACCCTGGAGCTTCGCGCCCTGCATGGAGAAACCGCCCTCGAAGTCGATGCCTTCCACGATGTCCCGGATCTTCATGCGGCGGTCGTAGCTCTCGAACCGCGGGTAGCTGGCGTTCTCCTCATCCACGTTGGCCAACACCTTGTCGCTGAGGCTGCCCAGCATCACGCGCTCGAAATAGGGGTCATTGAACTCCACGGAATCCACCACGAAGGAGGAGCTCTTCATGCGCACTTCGTAGGGATGGGCCCACTCGGCGAAGGTCGCCCCGGGCTTCAGGCCGGCCCGTTCCCAGGTGACCTTTCCAGCACTGCCCCGCCACATGCCGCTGCTGGGAAAGAAAGTACCCGAGGTGCCCAGGATAACGGCACTGTCTCCCTTGGCCGAGCACACGAGATCGGTCTTGGCGAACTTCACCAGGGGAACGCTGTCGAAAGCGAAGGTGAACGCACTGGACCGGCTGCGCCAGGTGGTGCTGGGGCTGGCCAGCAGGGTGTTGTTCGTGAAGAGCCCGGCACAGGTGGCGATGAAGGCCACCACGTTCTGCTTCCGGCCATCCTGGACCAGCTTCTCCATGCCCTGCATCCACGCATCGAACTCGGCGGAACCACGGCCGCTGTTGGGGAAGGCGGCCACGGATGCGAGGTAATCGCGGAAGTGGGGGAAGGCGTCGAAGCGCTTCTTCAACATGAAGTTGGCGACCTCCACGATGCGCACACGCTGGCGCTCGCTGTAATAAGTGCCGTTCCACACGGGGGTGAAGACCTCCTCCATGAAGGGCCTCCCCTCCTTCTTGTCGGCCGCCACCAGGAAGGTGGTCATCTCCTGCAGGAAGAGCGCCTGGTCCGTTGGGAAGGGTTTGGTCTGTGCCTGGGCGGGCAGCGTCCACAACAAGGTGCACACCAGCACCGTGAACAAGCGCCGGGCGTTGAGCAAGGAAGCGGGCATTGCACTCATGTTCCAGCGATCGTTCATCCCTGTTCCCATCTCACGGTTTGCGGCAACCGAGCAGCGCCCAGTCGCCTTCTTCCAAACGTTCGGCAAGTTCCAGGCCATTGTCCTTGGCGCTCTGGGCCAGCATGTGCCGGTCGGTCACCACAAAGCCGCTCAGGAACACGGCGCCTCCGGGCTTCAGTGCCGCGGCCAGGCGGGGCATGGCGTCCAGCAGCACATTCCGTTCGATGTTCGCCAGGATCAGGTCGAAGGTCCGGCCCTCCAGCGATGAGGCATCGCCCACCTCCACGGTGATGGCTTGGCAGTCGTTCCGGATGATGTTCTCCCGGGCATTGTCCACCGCACCGGGATCGTTGTCGATGGCCACCGCACTGCGAGCCCCCATACGCTCGGCGAGGATGGCCAGCACGCCGGTGCCACAGCCCAGGTCGCAGACGTCCTTTCCCTTGAGGTCCATCGGCAGCATGGCGAGCACCATCATGCGCGTGGTGGCGTGGTGGCCGGTGCCGAAGGCCATGCGCGGGGTGATCACCAGGTCATGCGTGAAACCCTCGGCCGGGGCGTGGAAATCCGCGCGGATGCGCACCTGGTCGCCGACCTCCACCGGAGAGAAGCTGCTCTCCCACTCCGCGTTCCAGTTGCGGTCGGCGATCTCCTCGCTGGTCCAGTTCACCGACACGTGCGGATCACGCAGGGTGAGCAGTTCGGTGAGCTTCTTGGCGTTGAAAGCGGCACTGGGGATGTAGGCCCGCAGTTCGCCGCGCGTGGACAACTGGTCCGTGAAGCCCTCCTCGAAGCTGTCGTAACCGATGTCGGCCAGCTCAACGGTGAGGATGTCGCGCCAGGGATCGACGGGAGCGAGCAGGAAGGTGACCTGGGTGTACGGCAAGGTGGTCGTGGGTGTGGATCGGTGGTGACGATGATCAGGCCTGGGTGCCGCCTGCGATGTGGACAAGCTGTGCGAACTGCCCGGCGTCGAGCGCTGCGCCGCCGATGAGCCCGCCGTTGATGTCGGCGCGGCTGAAGAGGCCCGCGGCATTATCGGGTTTGCAGCTGCCGCCGTAGAGCAGCGGAACGGTGTCGGCCGCAGCACCGAAGCGTTCGCGCAAGCGGGTGCGGATGAAGGCGTGGATATCCTGCGCCTGGTCGGGCGAGGCGGTGAGGCCGGTGCCGATGGCCCACACCGGTTCGTAGGCAACGACGAGCCTGGACAGGGACGCGGCATCGAGGTCCTTCAGGGCTTCGTCCATCTGGCGGCCCACCACCTCGAAGTGGCGACCCTCCTCGCGCTCATGACGCACTTCGCCACAGCAGTAGATGGGCATGATGCCGGCGGTGAGCAGCGCGGCGATCTTGCGTCCCACGGCCGCATCGGTCTCGCCGAAGTACTGCCGGCGTTCGCTGTGCCCCACGATGCAGGCGCCCACGCCGATGCTGGCCAACATGCCCGCACTGACCTCGCCGGTGAAGGCGCCCTGCGCGGCCTCATGGCAGTTCTGGGCCGCCACCACGATGCGTGTGCCGCGCAGTTGCTGCACGGCATCGGCCAGGAAAGGGTACGCTGGGGCCACCAGCACCTCCACGGCAGGCGACCAGCCTTCGCTTTGCTGCACCAGAGCGGTGATCAGATCGACCGCTTCCGAGCGGTCCTTGTGCATCTTCCAGTTGCCTGCTACGATCGTTCTCATGGTCGAATGGACACGCGCTCCGAGCGCATGAAGGCAAAGATGCATACCAGGCCTAGCGGCACGGCCCATCCCATCGACGGGATATCAACAGCCGGAAGGGCGTAGGGGCTTCTCCTTCGCTCACAGCGCCGCCTTCACCTCGGCGAAGGGCGGTGCATCGTTGCAATGCCACAGGCCCTTCACGGTGCCCTGCTGCAGGAGCATCACACCGGGATTGCTGCGGATGGCGGTCTTGATGGTCTTCTCGTCGCACTGCACGAAGTCGAAGGGCAGCTGGTGGGCATGCCGTACCTCCTCGCATTTCTCGAAGGGACTGGCACTGACGCCGTAGACATACCAGCCGTTGGTGAAGGCCTCCTGCGCGAGAGCGGCGATGGCCGGCAGGCAATCCGTGGCGCTGGTCTCCACGTTGTACATCATGATCAGTAGGATCGGTCCGGGTTCGGCGAGCACGTCGTTGGTGATGTCCACGCCGTCCACGTCGGTGAGCAGGAAGTCCTGCACGGGCGATTCGATACCGGATTCGACCTCCACGATGCGACGGTCCACGTACTCGAAGTTCTCGTCATCCCAAGGGTAGGCACCGGTGCTCTCGTACTCCTTCACCTCGCCGTTGCGCTTGTCCTTGTAGAGCATGAAGATCTGCTGGACGGGGGGCTTGCCCATCACCTTCTGCTCGGCGATGTTCTTGCCGATGGCGTAGGCGCGGTAATCCCTGACGGGCAGGTGGGCGTAGTTCCACCAGCTGAATACGATGGTGATCAGGGCCACCCAAGCGGCGGCGCTCCACTCGGCGCGCGCACCCTCCATGAAACGCTTGATGAGCAGGTAGCCGCCGAAGCCCAGCAGGGTGAACAGGACGGGGCCAGACCAGGTGAAGATCCAGCTCCACACTGCGACCAGCAACAGGCCTCCGGGAAGGAGGACCTTGTCATCCTGGGCCGTGTTCCACGCGATGCGTTTGCGCAACAGGAACAGGGGGATGATGAAGACCAGGAGGATCATGTCCTTCGCGAAGCTCTCCCACGGCGTGAGGCTGCGGCCGATGGAGCCCTTCATGGCGTCGCCGAAGCAGCCGCAATCCGTCACGCAGGTCACCGAGCGGGTCACCTGCTGGCCATCGACCATGACGGTGTAGGTGCCATTGGGATCGCAGGTGGCGGTGTAGGCGGTGAGCCAACCGAAGAAGAGCGTGAGCAACAGCAGTGACCAGGTGGCCAGTTTCATGCGGCCGCCAAAGAGCACCGCGAAGCCCAATACCACCTCGGCCAGACAGGCCAGCACGGCCAGCGCCAAGGCATAGGGGGCCAGCCAGGGCAGGTTCAGCGCGCTTTCCGCGAAGTACTCCTCCAGCTTGTACGAGAACCCCAGCGGGTCATTGGCCTTGATGAGGCCGCTGACGATGAACAGGGAACCAACGATGAGCCGGGAAATGAGGAGGAGGATGCGCATGGTTCACGAATGGATGAGGTCGGCGAAGATATGCGGGCACCGGACGGGCAGCGCCGACATTAACGATCGATCAACGATCTCACCACACCTGCGGCATGCTTCGATGCACCTGGAGGATGGACCGCATCTGGGCCAGATGATGGTCATCGTGCTCCGCCAGGTACATGACCATGTCCACCACGGTCATGGCGATCCGGCGACAGGGATGCATCGCGCGGTGGCGGATCGCACCCGGGTCCATGTTCATCACCCGGTGCATGAGGTAATTGCGGCGCAGGCGGAACTCCTCCAGGAGATCGCCCAGGTCACGATTGCGCTGAAGGTCCAGTGTACGGTCCTGATCGCTCAATTCGATGGAGCACAAGGTGGGGCGGCGTGCTATGAGGTCATCCACCCTATTGTCCATGCACTCATCGAGGTAGAGCAGATGGCCGATGTGCTCCTTCACGCTCCAACTGCCTGAGCGTCTTAGCGAGAGCCGTTCCTGTCCTTCATGGGCGGTGAGATGGACCAATCGTGCCGGAGTTCCCAAGGCACGTTCCACCAACACGGGAAGCTCTTCAAGCCCCTTGCCGAAGGGTAGTGTGCGTTCGTTCCAAGGTGTAAGGCGCATGACCGGTAGACATGCTAAAGCTAGAAAGAATTGCCCGGGATATTCCCTTCTGACAAAGAGATGACGATCGGCGGAAGTCTTTTCAGCGGAACGGCTTGACCAACGCGGAACGGCTAGCCACAGCGGCCAGCGTCTGGCGCCGTAGGGCCACCTCGGCCATGAGCCGGTCGACCTCGGGCCGCACACGCTGGGCGTAGGTGTCGTTCCAACTGAGGTAGCCCGTCATGGGCGTGAAGCGCGCCATTCCCATGGGCAGGTCGAAGAAGGACAGGTCCAGTCCAGGCACCATCTCGAACAGCGTCATCTCGATCGCCAGGTCCACCACGCGGCCATCGCCCTCCCAAGCGGGACCATGGGTGTCGACCGCATAACACTTGGTGACGCGCCCCGGCTGACTGAAGCGGATGATGTACTCGGCATTGTTCTCCAGGAGCACGGAGTAGCGACCTCCATCACCCGTGTGGAAGCTCTCGAGCTTCACGCCATCCTTGTACACCCGCACCAGGGCCTGGGCCAGTGGCGCCCGGCTCTCAAGATCGGTCACGGTGCCGTGAACGCGCAGTTGCACGGCCTGGGAGGTCAGCATGGACCCCATGAACAGGAGGAGCAGGATGTTCCGCATGGAGCGTTCGGGGTAAGCCGAAATTTCCGGGAGTGCGAAATTAGAGCCGCGGCGATCACGGATCAAGGCCGGTTGCTGCGCTCGCAGCTGCACTTATCAACAGCTCTTTGTTCACCGGCGTGGTGCCGGCAGAGCGAACATGGCAGCATGCCACGGCCTGAGGACGAGGCGGATCAGGCCGCCTCCGCCTTCAGTTGGATCATGGCGAACACCGCGTAGTTCACGATGTCCAGGAAGTTGGCGTCCACTCCTTCGCTCACCAGCGTGGTCCCATCGTTGTCCTCGATCTGTTTGATGCGCAGGAGCTTCATCAGGATGAGGTCCACCAATGAGCTGACCCGCATGCTGCGCCAGGCCTCGCCGTAATCGTGGTTCTTGCGGGTCATCAGGTCGCGGGCCTCGCGCACCTTGCCCTGCACCCGTTCCGCAGCCTCGGTGGCTCCCAGATCGGGCTGATCCACCACGCCCAGCTCCAATTGCACGAGCGCCATCGCCGCGTAGTTGATGATGCCGATGAGCTCCGGGCGGATGCCTTCGCCCACCTTGCTCTCCCCCACCGTCTGCAAGGTGCGGATGCGCTGGGCCTTGATGAAGATCTGGTCCGTGAGCGAGGGGACCCTCAGGATCCGCCAGGCCGTGCCGTAGTCCTTGGCCTTCTGGCCGAACAGCCCCATGCATTCGGCCACCACCGCATCATACTGGCTCAGCGTCTTTTCCATCTGCGGGCCGAAGGTAGATCCCACGCCGCAGCCATTGCACCCGACCGGGCACATCGACCGCCCTTCAACTCCCCGTTAATGGGCGATCAGCAAGGAACGCCGCTGTAACAGGCCACCCTGACGGAGACCGAGCACGTAGGTGCCGGAGGCCAGTCCTTGCACGGACCAGGTGTAGCGCTCATCTCCGGCACGCAGCACAGCGCTGTGCACCAGGCGACCGTCCACGTCCAGCAGTTCCAGCACCGTTCCCTCCAACGCAGGGGCACCCAGCAGCACCGTCACATGGTCCGTGGCCGGGTTGGGCAGCACGTTGAAGGATGCATCGGCATCGGGCGCATCCACACCGGTCGTCAGCTCCCACACCTGTTGTGTACTGCAACTGCCGTTGATGGTGAGGGTGATGGTGTAGGAACCGGCAAAGGCATAGGTATGAACGGGGTTCTGGTCCGTGGAACCCGTTCCGTCGCCGAAGTCCCAGGACCAGCTGGTGGCTCCTGCTGAAGCATCGGTGAACGAGAGCACGTTCATCGCGTCGGTATACGTGAAGGCCGCTTCGGCGACATCGACGGTGACCTCCACCGCCTCACTGGCACAGGCCTCCGGAACGACCTCCAGGTCATAGAGGTAGTAGTAATGACCCGAGGAAGCGGGTGAGCCGGTGATCGTCACCAGCCCCGGAACCGAGTAGGGATATTCGGCACCGGTATCGTTCCGGTAGAGGTTCACATTGCTGCCGCCGATGGAATAGGAACCCGCACCCGGGACCGAGAAGCCGAGGTCGATACGACCGGGACCGGCGGGAATGTTCACCACCACGGACTGCAGCAGGGTTCCCGTGCCGTTGGACCCGCTCCACAAGTTCAACGTTCGATCGCCTGCGGCGCCCGCATCCACCCAGCACGAGACAATGGTGAAGGGTGCGAATGCGGTGAAGTTCACGGTGCCCACGAACGCGGTGCCATGGTAGGCGCCAGTGCCGAACGCTCCGGTCAAGGGGCCCACCTGCACGCTCTCGGAGGTTAGCAGGTTGCGTACGGAATAGGTGGTGGTGGCGGTCAACGCCGGCGTGTTGAAGCTGCCGCCCGTGGCGATCTCCTCGCCCTGGGCATTGAACCAATGCAGCTCACCCGAGCCTTGGGCCGTAAGGACCGCGGTCTCACCGGCACAGGCCTGCGCATCCTCGGCGACCGGTGCCGGTGGCAGCGAGATCACCACCTGTTGGACGTAGGTGTCCGAGCCAAGTGCATTGCCCGTGGTGAGCGTGACGGTGAATGTGCCGCTGGAGAGGTAGGTATGCGTGGGATTCTGTGCGGTGCTCGTGGTGCCGTCACCCAGGTCCCAGGACCAGGATTGTGGGATATCCGTAGAGGCATCGCTGAAGTTCACCGTACCGCCGCACGAAGCGACGAGCAGGAAATCGAAATCCGCTGTGGGAGCTGCTGTAGGTATCTGGCAGGCGGGAGGAAGATCGAAGGCCTCCACCTGATCGGCGCGATCGTCGCTGCTGCCTTGCTGGGCACTGAAGCCCAGGCCCCGACGAGCGAAGGCGGACCAGATGAGGCAGCGGTTGGCACCGCCGTAGAGCACTTCATCGGCCGCCAGGATGGCATCCCGGCCGTCCACGAAGCCCGGACTGCAGGGCTGGATCTTCAATGCTTCGATGACCAATTGCATCGCGATATTGTTGCCACCGGTGCCCGCATACAGGTCTTCATCGAAACCGTACTCATCCACCAAGGACCAGGTCATGTCCCACAGCATGGTGCACCACACGAAGCCTATGCCGTGGGGTTGCGAGATCCCGTTCACATCGTTGGTGGCTGCATAGGTGTAGTCGTTCACGCCAAGGTCCGTGGAATAGGCCGCCGGCCGGATCCCGGTGGCCGTGATGACCTGGCCGCTGGCGAAAGTGCCGATACCCCGAACGTCCGCAGCCTGGTCCCCGGGTTCCATGGTCAGCATCAGGCCCACCCAATCGCTCCATCCCTCTCCCATCTGCTCGGCATTGAAGAGGCAATCCACATTGCCGCCACCACCGGTGAGGCGCGTGGAGATGCCGTGGCCGTACTCGTGGGCGATGACACCATTGTCGAAGCAGCCATCCCGATCGGATGCCTGTCCCATTTCCTGCAGGGTGATGTTCACCGTGCTGCCTGCGTTGAGGGCATCGCGCAGCTGCGCGCCGACCACATCGGAGACCATCACGGCGGGAATGGTGACGATGCCGGAAGTACCCCCCATGTTCGTCGGGTCGCCAGGTTGATTGTTCACCACGATGACGCCGATGGCCCCTGCGTTCTGGGCCGCTTCCACCTTGATCACGAAAGAGCAGTTCCCACGGTCGATCAGCGCGAAACGGCCGCTGATCTGAGCCGCGTTCACCAGACCGCTGCAACCGTCCTGGGTCGGGGCGAGGTCATCCTCCACGATCACCAGATCACCGCTCAAGGGCACGAGCGGTGAACCAGGGCCGAAGCCTGCATCGGCACAGAAGTAGCTTCCTGCAATGGAGCCGGGCGCGTTCACCGTGAGGTTGTTCGCCAGCGAGGCGCCGGTCCAGTTGTACATCTGCATGCGACCGCTCTGTCCATCGGGCGGTGTACCGAAATTGGCGTTGTTGGTGCCCCCACCATCCTGTCCCTCGGCCATCACCTGATCAAAACCTTCGCCACCACGGTCATAATTGTTCTCCTGGAAATTTCCGCTCTGCTCATCGAAGCCATAGCGGTACCAGACGTCGTGCATGAGGTTGTTCCAGAAAAAGAGGTTGGTGATCGAAGCATCCTGATAGGTCGCTGGTGCCTGGGTAAGGTTCAGCGGGAAATCGAAATCGAGCGACGCGCCCCCGTCAGGGCTGTAACCGGGCAGGTCAATGTCGTTCACATCCTCGCTGGCCCATACGTTGTTACCCCGTGTAAAGGTGAACTCGGCACCATCGGAGCCGTCCACATCGTGCCAGCCGAACGGCGACGCCGTGGCATCGGCGGGGTCAACGACCAAGGTGCGCGGACCGTGGCTCGGACTTTCCACGGGGCTGTTGAACACGCGATAGCCTCCGCTTCCTGCGAGCTCATCGGGCGCCATATCAGGTTCCGAGGCCATGGCATCCGTGCGGTGTGCATGGCCCTCGTGCGGGAACTGACATTCCACGATGTAGTCGTTCTCCCGGAGCAGGGCACCGGTGTTGGCATCCACGGCCAGGTGCCACCAGTTGGTGTTGTTCACCGAGCGGATGGTGAGGTCCCAGGCGAGGCGGACCGTTCCCTCTGTCCCTGGCTGGTAGATCAGCTCGGCCCGGATCGGACCGTGGGCGATCCCGGCAGGCGAGAGTTCCAATGCACCATCAGTCAACTGACGGAGGACCGACGGTGGTGTCACCAGCGTGAGCCCCAAGGCCTGGGCTGCGGCGACCACGGCATCCGTGGGGGAGAGCCCCGGCGCGGCCGAACCGGCCTTGGAAGCGAGGTCACGTACAAAACGATCGGAGAAGTGCACCACCTTGCCCTGCTGCACGACGAAGGTGCCCATGGCGTTGTGAACGTCCAGTCCGTTCGCCATCTGGACGACGTGGATGATGGAGGTCCCTGTTGCCTTGGTGGAAGGCCTGTCCGTGACCCGCCAATGCTGGACATCCATGGCTGTGAGCCCCTTGGCGGGCGCCACCTCCTGGAGATAGGTACGCAGCACGGACAGGTCATCCTGCCCCACCAGGAGCAATGAGCTGAAAAGGGAAAGGACGAATGTGATGGAACGGATCGACATGTCGGGAACGGGTCGGGGGATGCGTGTAAGGAAGAGTGGGAAAGGTCAGTTCGAGCCTGGCTCGTGCGATCGAATGTACAGGACAACAGCGAGCTGCACGGAATGGTTGCCTCCAAGTGTCGGCGATACTGGCAAGGCCACGGACGAACGTGCGACGCAACACACCCCATCAACTCATGTCCCATACGGCCGATGGGTGCGAACTTGCGGCCTGGATCCCCTTGCACCATGGCCCCCTGGCGACTGATCGACGAGCTTCACACCCCGCGCTACCCCGTGATCATGGGTATCCTGAACGCCACGCCGGATTCGTTCCATGCAGCGAGCCGGGTGGATACAGACGATCTGTTGGCCAAGGCCGAGGCCATGCTGGATCAGGGTGCGGGCATCCTCGATATCGGGGGAATGAGCACCCGACCCGGCGCCGATGAGGTCGGTGTTCAAGAGGAGATCGACCGCGTGGTGACGGCCATACGCGCGGTGCATACCCACTTCCCAAAGGTGCTGATCAGCGTGGACACCTATCGCTCAGCTGTTGCCCGGGAAGCCGTCGAAGCCGGTGCCCGCATGGTGAACGACATCGGCGCGGGCTTGCTGGACCACGCCATGCTGGAGACCGTGGCGGCCCTCCACGTTCCCTACGTACTGATGCACATGCAGGGCACTCCGCGCACCATGCAACAAGCTCCGAAGTACGATGATGTGGTGAAAGAGGTGGTGCAATTCCTCAGCACGCGTCTGGCGGCCGCGCACGACGCGGGCATCGCCGATGTGGTCGTGGACCCCGGCTTCGGTTTCGGGAAGACCACGGCGCACAACCTCGACCTGTTCAACGGGCTGTCCGCCATCCGCGCCCTGGGCGCACCAGTGCTGGTGGGCATCTCCCGAAAACGGATGATCAATGAGGTACTGGGGACCACTGCGGCCGAGGCGCTCAATGGCACCACCGTGCTGAACACCTTGGCGATACAGCAGGGTGCAGCGATCCTGCGGGTGCATGACGTGCGCGAAGCCCGGCAGGTCGCACAACTCGTGGAGGCATTGGAAAATGCTGGAGGCTCAGAAGTTCACCACACGACGACGCGTACGTGGTGAGGCCGTAGTGCCCGCCTGTGCCTGAGCCTTCTGGAGGGCGATGAGCGCCTTCTCATAGGCCACCATCAGTTTCTGCGCCTTGGGTCGCATGGCATAGGTGTAGGCGATGTCCCAGTTCAGGTTGCGCACCGAATGTTTGTAGGCGGCCATGCCGATGGGCGCATCGAAGAGCGAGAAATCGAAGCCCTCGATCCATTGGAACAAGGTGATCTGCAGGTCCATGTCATAGAAGGGCACATCCGGAAAAAGGGGGATCTCCCGGGCATCGATACGCACATGTTTGGTCACCATATCACTACGGTGGAACCACACCACGTAATCATAACCACGCTCGAGGTAAAGCTCATAACGCCCGTTGCCGGAAGTGATCACCGTCTCCCGCTCGATGCTGTCCTTCACCAGGCGCACCTGCACACCCTTCATCTGGTCGCCGGTGAAGTACTCGGTGACGAGTCCGTGCAGATGGATGTGGAACGCGGAAGCGGGCAAAGGGGCCAGGCACAGACCCAGCGCCAACACCATCAACCCCAACATCTTCCGTGACATGGGTGCAAAATTACCCGCCCCCCACCACCGCCATGGTCTCCACAACGACCACTTTTGCACAAAGCACCGTAACCATGATCCGCACTGTCCGCAACGGGGAGAACCTCCATGTCGTGCTCTGGTTGTTGAAAGACCTCTGTTGGATCATGGACATGCGGGTGGTCGGCCTGGTGATGGTGCTGCCCACCGTGTGGTTGGCATTGTGGATCACGTGGCGCTCGCGGAAGGACCGGAGCGATCTGTTCCATGGCGCGGCCGTGGTCTGCTGGATCATGGCGAACTCCACTTGGATGATCGGGGAATTCTTTCTCAACGATGGTACTCGGCCAGTTGCCGTAGGCTTCTTCATCACCGGACTGGTGTTGATCGCCTGGTATTATCTGACGCCCAGGCCGTATGAGGTGAGCACTACCCACAACGCTACCGTAACAAAGGCTTGATGTGTCGTTCACTCCACCGAATGGTCCTCGGCTAACTTCGCGGCCCGAATGGACCATATGTCCCGCCTTCGATCCAAGCTGCAACGAACGCTGCGCATCACGTTGGCGTGGGTCGTGGTGGCGCTGATGGCGGCCTTGTTCGAACACAATGTGTGGATCAGGCTTGGGGTCGACAGCTCCCTCATGGACCGCATCGATGAGCGCTTCCTCCAGGCCCTGCTCGCGGGCATTCTGGGTGGCGGTCTCTATATCTTCCTGCTGCGCGACCAACTGCGGAAACTCCCCTATTTCAAGGCCCTCGGCATGATGGTCCTGGGCATCCTGCTGATCATGGCGTTCGCCTTTGCCTGGTGGCCGGCACGGAACAGTGCCACCATGCTCGCCGACATCCGGGACAACCTGTTCAGCCTGCGCTTCCTGGGACACTACCTCTACTGGTCCATCCTCATGGGAGCAAGCATGTTGATGGTACGCTTGAACGACCAATACGGCAGTGGCAGCCTCAGTTACCTCACCGGCCGGTACCACAAGCCCCGTCAGGAGATGCGCATCTTCATGTTCCTGGACATGCGTTCGTCCACGGCCATCGCAGAGCAACTGGGGCACGTGAAGTACTTCCAGCTCCTCAACGAGCTGTTCACGGACATCACCGACCCCATCGTGTATTCGCGGGGCGAGATCTACCAGTACGTGGGGGACGAGATCAGCGTGAGCTGGACCTTGCGGAACGGTGTGCGACGGCAGCGCTGCATCCGGTGTTTCCTGGACATCCGGACCAAGCTGAAGCGGCGCTCGCAACATTACCAAGGCCGCTATGGCATCGTGCCCACCTTCAAGGCCGGCTTCCACTACGGGCCAGTGACCACCGGCGAGGTGGGGCTGGTCAAACGGGAGCGGATCTACAGCGGCGACGTGGTGAACACCGCAGCCCGGATCCAGAACATCTGCAACGATCACGGGGTGGACAACCTGCTCTCCAAGGACCTGCTCGATATCCTGCATCTGCCCAAGGGCTTCCTGACACGCGAGATCGGTAGCATCGCCCTGCGCGGCAAGAGCCAGAGCACCAGCCTGTGGACCATTGAGCACAGCGAGACTGCCGGCAAGGCCCGTACGCCGGCTCAGTAGATGAAGCTCCGCCCCTTTCGGATCACCGTCCAGGTTCCCGTGGGGCTCGGGTAACGCACCGCATCATCAAAGACATCGAAGGTGGGAATGGCGGATTCGGTCCCCAACCTGGTGCGACGCCCGTTGTGGAACATATATAGTTCCCGGTTGATGTTCAGGAAGACCAGCGTTCCGCCGGAGACGATCCAGCGTTCGGGCACATAGGGCTCCACCACGATGTTCCCCTCCGGGTGAAAAAGCTGCAGACCGCCATCCAGCATGAAAAGCAGCAGGCTGTCCTGTACCCAATACTCCGTGGGCATCGTTCGCATGACGGTATGGATGCGGCCACCCTGCCAGCAACGCAGGGCCCCGATGCCATCCACGAAGGCCAGGATGCCATCACCGGCCTTCACACTGACAGGACGGAGCTCGGAGCCGACGTGGGAAGCGGAACCCTCCCGCACCATGAAACGGTCCGAACGGTCGTCCCAGTAACCGGTAAGCCCTCCACCCGTAGCCACGATGCCCACATCGGTGCTGTCCGTGAGCACCTGCAAGCGGCCACCCTGGAACAGGAACAGTTTCCGCGAGGCCTTGTCGAAGAACGTGACCGTGTTAGTGCCTGTGCGCCATTGGGCTCGCTCCGCACCCTGCATGATATCGGCGATGGGAATGACGGAGCCGCGCCACAGCACGTTCAGTTGCTGCAGCTCGCGGTCTTCCACCACCACGAGGCTGTCGGCCACCTCATAGCGGGAGACCTGTGTGGCCAGCAGGCTCACGCGGCCATCACGCAAGGTGTACAGCGAATCGGCGGCGCGCCACACCACCCGCTGGCCGGCATGCTGCAGTTCATCCACCGCTGTCGAACGCAGGAGCTGAAGCTTCCGTCCATCGGCGAAAAAGACCTTCAGTCGCCCCTGGTCGTCCGTGTACACCACCTGTCCTTCCATGGCCAGGACGCGCGTCGGGGCCTTGCGTTCCAGTTGTTCAAAGCGCCCCCCTGACAAGACCAGGAACGTGCCCTCGGCGGTCTGGATGGGCACCGGCACCTGGCCGGCAACATTGCACTGATAGCGACCAGGGCAAACGCCAGTAGTGCGGTCCGCTGTGAGCTCATCACTTCCGAAGTCGTTCCACGGTGTGTACCCGCACCTCGCGACGGCGCCCCTTGACCGGTACAATGTTCTCCGGGCCGATGGCGAAGCGCTCCGTGGCGGTGGGGATGCGCTCCAGGAGCTCGGCGGAGACCAGGAGGTCCACCTTCATGGATTTCGCCAGGCCGAGCATGCGCGAGACACTGTTCATCACGTCGCCGTTGAGGTCGATCGCACGCTTGATGTGGCCGATCTGTGCCGAAATGACACGCCCGCCATGGAGCGCCGCACGATAACGCGGTATCACCCCGAACTCGCGTTTGATGTCGTTCTCATGTGACCTTATCCGGTCCATCACATCGAAGTAAAGGTCGAGGCAGTTCTCCTCGCGCACCCCGATACGCATGGGCCAGGTGAAGAACACCTCATCGCCGACGTATTTGTGGATCTCGGCTTCGTTGCGCAGCACGGCGTCCGTCATCAACGAGTAGGTGTAGTTCAGGAAGCGGAAATAACGCATATCCCCCAGGCGCTCCGCCAGACCGGTGGAATCGACGAGGTCCATGGTGAGCACGATGCGCTCCTCCGCCTTCGGCCGGTCGAACTGACCCAGCAGGAAGCCCAGGAACATGCGGCGGCCCATGAGCTCCTCGACCTGCACCACCAGCAGCGCAATGGACGTGACCACCACCACGCGCAGCACCAGTCGGTAGAATTGGGTCATGCCGAAGATGTCGTAGACCCGGTAGGGTTCGTCGGCGCTGAGGAACACGAACCGGTCGCTGTTCAGGAAGAATGCCAGGGCGATGATGGCGATGGTCAACAGACTGACCAACAGAACCTTGCCCAGGAACTGAAGCGGGATGATGAGGGCCCTGAAGCGTCGGCCGAAGAAGAACTCCTCCAACACACCGGTCCAAAGCCCCAGCAAGGCCCAGGCCCCCAGTTCGAATCCCACCGGTTCACCGCTGAACAAGGTCAGCACCCACGCCACCAAGGCGGCGACCAGTGCATACTTCAGCAGTTTGCGCAGTTTATATCGGGTGATGGCTGTCAAAGGGCCGCGAAATTACGGCGGTTCCGGTCCTGAGCGGCGAACTTTGCCGCATGGACCGCTCTTCATTCCACCGCCTGTTGAGCTGGCTATGGCCGGTCATGGAGGAACGGGTGCAAGGCCATTTCGGCCCCTTGGAAGTGCGCTGGGAGAATGGTCGGCGTGTGCTCAATTCCGCGGGGGCCAACCAGTCCTTCGGCAGCCTGCACCGGGTCTGGCAGGGGGTTCTGCCCCAGGTGGTGAAAGCGGATCGGCTTCCCGCCTCCGTGCTGATGCTGGGCTTCGGCGGCGGTAGTGCGTTGCAGATCCTGCGACAGGAACTGGGGGTCTCGGCGCCGGTCACGGCCATCGAGATCGACCCGGTGGTGCTTGGACTGGCCGAGCAGTACTTCGGTTCAGCCACGGACGCCGGACTTCAGGTCCTGACCGGTGATGCCACCATCCTGTTGCACGGACTTCGGGAGCGCTACGACCTGATCCTCGTGGACCTTTTCGACGACCTGGACCTGGCCCGGGGCGTGGATACCAACGGGTTCGCCCATGCCCTGCGCGACCGCTGTGCCGAGGATGGCGTGGTCTGTTTCAACACCGTGGCCTACGATGAGCGCGCCTCCGTTCGCTGCCAACGGGTGCATGACCATTTGGCAAAAGCCTTCCTCACGGTCGAAGAACGGGTTTTCGAAGGGCAGAACAGGCTGTTCATCGCTCGGTGAACAACCAATTGGCGAACTTGAGCGTCCTTTCCCCGATCGGTGCGAAATTTGAACGGCGCAAGCCACCTGATGGAACGCATGCTCCCCTTCTTCCGGCGACCGGCTCGCGCGGCATTGGCCGTGGCTTGCCTGTGGGGCATTCACGTTCCTGCACTCGCGCAGCCCATCTGCTCCATCGACCTGGGTCCTGACACGACGATCTGCCAGGGAAACACCGTGCTGCTGCAAGGACCCGCCGGTTTCCCGAACTATACGTGGAGCACCGGGGAGACGAGCCAGGACATCACTGTGAACGCGGCAGGCAACTATACCTGCCAGGTGAGCTATCCAACAGGGAACCTGGTCACCAACGGCAATTTCAGCGCTGGCAACCTGGGGTTCAACACCATGTTCAACTATGGTACGCCGCTCACCAACGAGGGGAACTACTGGATCGGAACCAACGCGGCCCTGTACCATCCCCAGTTCCAAGGGACCGGCAACGGCCAGTTCATGATGGTGAACGCGGGTTGGATGCACTCCGGCTGGCGTTTCTGGTGCCAGACGCTGGATGTTTGCCCCGGACAGACCTATGTGATCAGCTTCAGGGCCGCCTCCCTGGCCACCGTGAACCCGCCGGTATTGGCGTGGTTCGTGAACAACAACTGGACCGGCGTGGACCACACACCACCAGCCACGCAGGGACAATGGCAGAATTTCAACGTGGCCTGGACCGCACCTGCGGGAACCTTCAGTGCGGAGTTCTGCATCCAGGTATCCTCGGGCTGGGGTACCGGCAATGACTTCGGGTTCGATGACGTGGACATCCGCTCCACCGTGGTGCTCAGTGATGAGCTCACCGTGAACGTCACTCCCCTGCCGGCCTTCGACCTTGGGCCGGACGTCACCCTCTGCGATGGCCAGTCACTGACCTTGGACCCTGCTGTTCCCGGAGGCACCTACACCTGGCAGGACGGTTCCACCGCACCGAGCTTCGTGGTGAACACGGCGGGGAATTATGCTGTGGACGTGACGGCGAACGGCTGTTCAGCATCGGATGATATCGATGTCAGCTACAACCCCTTACCTGTTGTGGACCTGGGTCCCGACCTCAGCCTGTGCACCGGCGAAACCACGGTGCTCGACGTGACGCAGCCTGGTGCGTCCTATGGATGGAGCGATGGCAGCGGGGCATCGACATTGACGGTCTCCGGACCCGGTACCTACGGTGTCACCGTCTGGCTGAACAACTGCTTCGCCAGCGACCAGGTCGACATCACCTACAACCCCATCCCAACGGTAACGCTGGGGCCCGACCAGGCGATCTGCGCCGGAGAGCAAGCCACCTTCGACGCCACCACACCCGGTGCCACCTACCTCTGGCAGGATGGATCCACCGGCCCGACCTACACCAGTTCCACGAGCGAAGTGGTGCAGGTGGATGTGACCGTGAACAATTGCACCGGCAGTGACGCAGCCTCCTTGTTGGTGAACCCGTTGCCTGTGTTCGACCTCGGGCCTGATGTGACCGTCTGCCCAGGAACCGTGGTGAACCTCAATGCCACACTGCCCGGTGCCACCTACCTCTGGCAGGACGGCAGCACTGCGGCCACCTTCGCCGCCTATACACCGGGCACCTACTCTGTGGACGTGACGGTGGCGAACTGCACCACCAGCGATGTGATCGTGGTGGACCACTACACCCTTCCCGTGGTTGACCTTGGTGCAGACGTCACCTTGTGCGCCGGCAATACCACGAGCTTGGGCGTGACCATCCCGGGGTCGAGCTATGTGTGGAGCACCGGTGAAGTAAGCCCCACGATCAGCACAGGGACCGCCGGGATCTACTGGGTGGATGTGATCCAGAACGGATGCGCAGTGCGTGATTCTGTGACCGTGAACGTGACACCCTTGCCCATGGTGAACTTGGGAACCGACCCCAGCGTCTGCCCCGGTGACCAGGCCTTGCTTGATGCCACTGCCGCCGGAGCATCTTACCTGTGGAGCACCGGCGCCATCTCGCCCACGCTCTCCGTGGGGCCCGGCACATACAGCGTTCAGGTCACGGTGAACGGCTGTTCAGGCAGCGACGCGATCACCGTGAACGCCTTTCCGGGGGCGAGCGTCGACCTGGGCAACGACACCACGTTGTGCCCCGGACAACAGCTCGTGCTGGACGCCACTCAGGCGGGTGCCAGCCATGTCTGGCAGGACGGTTCCACAGCTCCCACCTTCCTGGCCAATGCAGCCGGGACTTACAGCGTGGACCTGACCGATGCCAATGGCTGTGTGGCCTCGGACGCCATCACGGTCCAATACGCCGCGCCCCAGGCCATAGACCTGGGGAACGATACCACCCTGTGCTTGGGTGCGACGCTGACACTGGACGCTATAGTGCCGGGCAGTTCCTACACGTGGAGCACCGGAGCAACGACCAGTACCATCGCCGTGGCCACAGCCGGGAACTACAGCGTGGTGGTGCAGCAGGGCAATTGCAGCACCAACGACGCGATCGCCGTGCAGGTCTCCGCACTACCCGTTGTTGCTCTGGGGAACGACCTCACCTTGTGCCCCGGTGAAACGCTCCTTCTGGACGCCGGCAATGCCGGTGCGGAGTTCCTGTGGAACACGGGATCAACGGTCCAAACGCTGCTCGTCACCCAGGCCGGTACCTATTCCGTCACGGTCACCAATTCCGCGGATTGTGCGGTCACCGATGCCATCACGGTGAACTATGCCACACCGGGAGCAGTGAACCTCGGCCCCGACGCCACACTGTGCCAGGGTGAACAGCTCGTGCTGGATGCCACCATCGCCGGGGCCACCTACCTGTGGAGCACCGGGGCCACCATGCCAACCATCAGCGTGGGGAGCACCGGCACCTACAGCGTGGAGGTCTTCCAAGGAAGTTGCAGCGTCACCGATGCCATCCAGGTGCAGGTGAACCCCGTGCCGGTCTTCGATCTGGGCAACGACCAGGTGCTCTGTACCGGGGAAAGCACCGTGCTCGATGCCACTTCAGCCGGAGCCAACTACCTCTGGAGCACGGGCGCCACCACGCCAATCATCACCGCCAGCACCACCGGCACCTACAGCGTCACCGCGACCCTGAACGGTTGCAGCACCACCGATGAAGTGGCCGTCACCGTGCTGAGCCCCGCCGCCGTGAACCTCGGCCCGGACGCAACGCTGTGCCAGGGTGAACAGCTCGTGCTCGATGCCACCAGCGCCGGGGCCACCTACCTGTGGAGCACCGGAGCCACCACGCCCACCATCACCGTGGGGACCACCGGCACCTACAGCGTGGAGGTCTTCCAAGGAAGTTGCAGCGTCACCGATGCCATCCAGGTGCAGGTGAACCCGGTGCCGGTCTTCGATCTGGGCAACGACCAGGTGCTCT